>JANQFA010000079.1 GCA_028278065.1 Myxococcota bacterium | reverse complement strand
GGACAGTGGGGTGGACGGAAGGATCGTGCGCGGGCAGCCATGCCCCGCCAGAGGGCAATCCCCGTGCCAGGCACAATCGTCGGAACACAATCCACGTTGAAGGCGGGGCCGGCGTTCTCCATACTGGTGACTCCTCCCCCCGTCACCGTCCACCACTCCTCCACGAGCCGCCGCAGGGGGCTGAATGGAACCGTTCGCGCCGGAGCGCGACTCCGGGGACTTCGACGTCCTTCCCGGCGACGGGGAGGCGTACGCCGTCAAGCTGAGCGTCTTCGAGGGCCCGCTCGACCTGCTCCTCCACCTGATCCGTCTCAACGAGGTGGAGATCACGGACATCCCCATCTCGCGCATCGCCACCCAGTACCTCGAGTACCTGGAGGTGATGCGGGAGCTCAACATCGACGTCGCCGCCGAGTACCTGGTGATGGCCGCCACGCTCGCCTGGATCAAGTCGCGCATGCTCCTGCCCCCCGACCCGACCGAGGACGAGGAGGAGGGCGCGGACCCGCGCGCCGAGCTGGTCGCCCGACTCCTCGAGTACCAGCGGTTCAAGGAGGCGGCGGGAGAGCTGGGCGAACGCGTGCGCCTGGGTCGCGACGTCTTTCCCGCGCGCGGCGCCGAGCCCGAGCGGCCGGCCGACGAAGAGCGCGAGATCGAGGTCGGGCTCCTCGAGCTGCTGGAGGCCTTTCGCGGCGTCCTGCGCGCGGCGCGCGGGCCCGGCGGCGCGCACGAGCTGGAGACCGAGACCATCAGCGTCCGCGACCGCATGATCGCGGTGATGGAAGCGCTGCAGGGCCACGACTCGATCGAGTTCAGCGCGCTCTTCCGCGCGGAGGACGGTGCCATCGGAACCCGCGCCATGGTGGTCGCGACGTTTCTCGCGATCCTCGAGCTGGCGCGTCTCCAGGCGGTACGTCTCTTCCAGAGTCTCGGCGAGTCCGGGGCACCCGGCGGACCCATCCGTCTACGTCCCCACGGCGAGCACGGGCTGGACTGGCAGCGGATGATCGCCGAGAACATGTGAGGCCATCGTGGACGACACCCAGAAGAAGCGCATCGTCGAAGCCCTGATCCTCGCGGCGCCGGAGCCGATCCCGGTGGCACGGCTCGTGGAGATCGTGCCGCGCGTCAAGCCGGCGCGGATCCGCGAGCTGGTGGATGCCCTCAACGCGGAGTACGAAGCCCAGGATCGCGCGTTCGAGATCTGGGAGGTGGCGGGCGGCTACCAGATTCGCACCCGTCAGGACCTGGCGCCCTGGGTGCAGCAGCTCCACAAGATGCGGGTGGCGCGCCTCTCCAACGCGGCGCTCGAGACGCTCTCGGTCGTGGCCTATCGTCAGCCGATCACCCGCGCGGAGATCGAGCAGGTCCGCGGTGTCGACGTGGGAGCGACCATGCGCAGCCTGGTCGAGCGCAAGCTGGTGCGTATCGCCGGCCACCGCGAGGTGCCCGGCCGCCCCATGCTCTACGCGACCACGCGACGCTTCCTCGAGGTGTTCGGCCTGAAGAAGATCGAGGACCTGCCGACCCTGCGCGATCTCGAGGAGCTGGGCGGCGACGAGCTGCTGGCCTCACTGGGCGTGCCTCCGGAGCCCAGCGCGGAGGAGGGCGGTCGGCCCGACCGGGAGGAGCCCGGCGAAGCGGAGGCGGAGGATGGCGCCGAGGAAGAGTCGTCCGGGCCGGGAGCCGCATCCGAGGACGAGCGCACGGCGGCGCCGTCCGCCGACGGCTCCGCGCCGGAGCGGCCGCGTTCGGCCTCGGCTCCTGTCGGGTCTCCCGGGAGTCGGCCCGCGCCGCGGATCTGAGCCGACGCGGTGCGTGTGCGGCTCCAGCGGCTCCTGGCCGCGGCGGGCGTCGCTTCGCGCCGGGGCGCGGAGGACTGGGTGCGGGCCGGGCGCGTGCGCGTCAACGGCCGTGTGGCCGGGCTCGGGGACTCCGCCGACCCGGCGGTGGACGAGGTCGAGCTGGATGGCAAGCCGCTCGTGCTGCCCGAGCGGGCCTCCTTCTGGATGCTCCACAAGCCGCGCGGTGTGCTCACCACTACGCGTGACCCCGAGGGCCGCAGCACCGTCCTCGACCTGCTGCCAGCCGAGGCTCGGCGCGGGCGGCTCTTTCCGGTAGGCCGGCTCGATCGCGAGACCGAGGGGCTGGTCCTCCTGACCGACGATGGAGACGTCGCCCAGGCGCTCCTGCATCCCTCGCGCGGGAGCGAACGCGAGTACCGGGTCACGGCGCGGGGCCGGCTGGGGGATCCCGAGCGTCGCAGGCTGGCACGCGGCGTCGAGCTGGAGGACGGGCGCACGGCGCCCTGCCAGGTGGGGACCTCCCGCTACGACCGCGTCGCGGACACCAGCACGTTCACCCTGACGATGATCGAGGGACGCAAGCGGCAGATCCGCAGGATGCTGCGGGCGGTGGGGCACCCGGTCGTGGGGCTGGTGCGCACCCGCATGGGTCCGATCCGCATCGGTCGACTCGCCGCGGGGAAGGCGCGCCGACTGCGCCCCGCCGAGGTTCGAGAGCTGCTGCAGCATGCGCGGCGCCACGGAGCGCCGGAGCGCCCGTGAGTCTGGGTGCCGCGTTTCTCGAGCGGCTGGAAGCCGAGCCCGGGCGCGCCTTCCTGCTGGGTGATGGAGGAGAGCACTCGACCGGGGAGGTCGCCCGCCGCGCGCGTCGCGTCGTGGCGGCGCTCGCCGAGGCGGGCGTGAAGCCCGGCGACCGCGTGGCCCTCTGTCTGCGGAAAGGGCCCTGGCTCCCGGCATTCCACACGGGCGTGCTCGCTGGCGGCGCGGGCATCGCGCCGCTCAATCCGGCGTATCCCGATGCCACCCTGGCCGACCTGATCCGTCGCGCGGAGCCGGCGCTCGCTGTCGGCGATGCGGACTTCGCGGCGCGCGGCCGGCGGCTGGTTCCGGAGATCCCCTGGTGGAGCGTCGGAGGGGGTGACGTGGTCGACGGCGTCGAGCCGTTTCCCGAACGGGGGCTGACGGCCACCTCGCTGGCTTCCTGCAGCGCGGGCGACCTCGCTCTGCTGGTCTTCACCAGCGGAACCACCGGACGGCCGAAGGGCGTCCCGCTCAGCCACGCCAACCTGCGCTCCAACCTGGACGCCCTGCGTTCGGTCTGGCGATGGACCGCCCGAGATCGTCTGCTCCACGTCCTGCCGGTCTTCCATCTGCACGGGCTGGGCGTCGCCCTCTACGGGAGCCTCCTCGCGGGCAGCTCCATCGTGTTCCACGAGCGCTTCGACGCGGAGCGCGTCCTGCGCGAGGCGGGTCCCAGCGGCGCGACCCTGCTGATGGCGGTGCCCACGATGCTGAAGCGCCTGATCGACGCAGCCGACGGCCACCCCGCATCCCTCTCGGGACTGCGAGCGGTCATCTCGGGCTCGGCGGGACTGGCGCCGGCGCTCTTCGAGCGCTTCGAGAGGCGCTTCGGCCTGGCCCCGATCGAGCGTTACGGCATGAGCGAGACGATGATGAACGCGAGCAACCCCGCTGCGGGGACCCGCAAGCCCGGCAGCGTGGGTCCTCCCGTCCCCGGAGTGGAGATCGCGCTGCGCGACGTCGACGAGGAGAGCGGTGCGGGTCACGTCTGGGTGCGGGGTCCCAACGTCTTCGCCGGCTACTGGCGCGATCCCCGGGCGACAGCGGAGGTCTTCGAGGGCGACTGGTTCCGCACGGGCGACCTCGGCCGCAGCGACGAAGACGGCTACCTGCGCCTGGTCGGCCGCGCCAAGGAGATCGTCGTGACCGGGGGCTACAACGTCTCTCCGGCGGCGGTCGAGCTGGCCTTGGAGGCGGAGACGGACCCGGACCTCCTCGAGCTGGCGGTGGGCGGCGTGACCGACGAAGACCTGGGCGAGCGCATCGTCGTCTTCGCCGTGCCACGGAGCGGGACGGACTGGCAGGCGCTCGAGGCGCGGCTCCACGAGCGCGCGGTCGCGCGCCTGCCGCGCTACGCCTGGCCGCGCGACTACCGACGGGTGCAGGCGTTGCCGCGCAACGAGCTGGGGAAGGTGCTGCGAGCGCAGCTCGGCGACCGGCAGGACGACGGCGAAAGGCGCTGAAAGAGCCTGCCGGGGCTCGGCTTTCCAGCTCCAGCAGATACTTCGAAATATTCTCCATCCATTTGATTTTATTGATGTTTTGTGGTTTCCTGGGAGCGTGGGAAGGGGGCCCGGCAAGGTCCTCCCATGCTCGCTCGTCGCCTCCTCCGCTCACCCGCTCCCGGTGTCCTCGGGATTCTCCTCGCCGCCGGCACAGCCCTTCCCGCCGGCGCTGCCATCACCGGCGTGTGTCCCGACGGGAGCATCTTCATCGTCCCCCGCGACGAGTTGATTCCCTGTCGTGGCGCCAAGAAGGTCGAGCCCGACGAAGTGCCGCCGATGCGTCCCGAGTACCTGCCGCGGCCCTACACCTGGCAGGTGTACAACGAGCAGACCAACCCGAACAACGCGTACAACCTGATCGATCAGGCGCGACAGGTACGCGCTCTCCGCGATGGGCAGCTTCCCGCGGTGGGGGCCGGGCCGGACGCTGGAACGGAAGCGGGCACTCCGCAGGCGGCGACCCGCCCCGTGCAGACGCGCCAGGAGCGGCCCGCCTCCGGCCCGCTCGACCTGGGGCTCAGCGACGGCGAGATGCGCGACCTCTACTTCATCCTCGAGCTGCGCCAGCAGAACGCTCCCGCCCAGTTCGTGAAGGAGGACGCGGCCGGAAACGAGCTGATGATCGTCTCCATGGCGCACTCCACCGCGTTCGGTGAGCGCTTCGTCCAGGCCTGGGGTGATCGAGGCCGCATCCACGGTCCCGTGCTCCTCTTCAGCGCGATCGCGCGCGACGACGAGCCCTTCTACGCCAACCTCACCTTCAGCCAGGGTCCGATGGCCTTCCAGCCCCGCGTCGACGACCCGCTCCAGTTCGGGGTGATCCAGGGGCGCCTCGGCCCGATGCCGCGCAACAGCGCGGTGCTCGGCTACGTGGTCCTCCCGGAGAACATCGACCTGTCCAGCCCGATCGACATCTACTGGAACGACCGCCGCATCGAAGCGGTGTTCGAGCCGCTCGGGTAGCGCGCGGAGGCCTCTGTGGGGCGGGGTGGGTGGGGGCCCCGTGCTCAGACAGGTCCTCGGCATTGGGGCCTTGGAAGGCACTCGCGTTCCTCAGAGGCGTGCGGGGATCGAGGGCCTGCGGATACTGCGCGCGGGACCCCCACCCACCCCGCCTCGTGGCCTGGGAGGTGCGCGAGTTCCGAACGGCTCTGTTTGTGGGTGGGCTGAACGGGCTTTGCCCGTTCAGCCGTGGGCGGGGCGTGTGAGCTAGTTGCGGGGGTAGGTGGCGTAGACCTGGGTGTAGTACCAGGTGCCGTCGCTGGCGCGGGCGATGCCGATCCCGGTGCTGTTGAAGGCGCTCGTCAGGAGGTTGTCGCGGTGTACCGGGGAGAGCTTCCAGCCCGTCAGCACCTCGTGATTGGGATTGGCCTTCGTGGTCATTCCCACGTTCTCTCCCGCCAGGGTGAAGCCAGCCGCCCCCGCCCGCTCCATGCGCTGAGGGGGATTGAGGCCTTCGGGCGTGTCGTGGGAGAGGTAGCGACGGGCGGCCATGTCGCGGGAGTGCGCCAGGGCCGCGCGGTCGAGATCGGCGCGGCGCGCCAGCGGGATCAGGTGGTGCTGCGCGCGGAAGGCGTTGACGTCGGCGTGGAGCCTCGCGCTGAGCTGGGCATGGGGATCGGAGATGTCCTGCCCCCGCGCCATGGGCGGGTGCACCAGCGGGCCGAGCAGCCAGAGGGCCGCCGCGAAGCCCGCGAGGAAGAGGAGGGCCCGGGGGATCGTGTTGGGCACGCCTACTCCTGGAAGGTGCGGCTGCCGACCGACTCGGACTCCACCGTGGGGAGCTCGGTCCGGGAGAGCTCTGCCATGGCCTCGTCGGTCAGGAGCTCGCGCCGCGAGAGCTTGCCACCTTCGTAGTGGGAGCGCACGTCGATGGCTCCGTCCCCGTCCGAGTCGTCGTCGCGCTTCTCCACCTGGCCGGAAGCGTCGTACCAGGTCACCCGGTCCGGGCGGCCGTCGGCGTTGCGATCCTCCTCCTCGCGGACGAGGCGGCCGTTCCGGTAGAGATCCTGGCGATCGCGGAACCCGTCACCGTCGGTGTCGCGCTCCGTGCGTGCGACCTCACCGTCGCGATAGAAGGACCACACGTCGACCGCGCCGTCGTGATCCGTGTCCTCGCGGCGCGCGCGGAGCTCGCCGTCCTTGTACAGGGCCCAGGCGTCGGTCTCGCCGTCACGGTTCACGTCCTCCTCCTCGCGGGAGACGTTCCCGTCGGGAGCGTAGTGTACGGTCTTGTCGGGCCGGCCGTCGTGGTCGGCGTCCTGGACCTCGCGCACCACCTGGTCGCCTTCCTTGAAGGACCAGAAGTCGGGCCGGCCGTCGCCGTTGCGATCCTCGACCTGATCGGCGAGCCCCTGCGGCTCGGGTACGGCTCGCGGGATGTAGGGTGCGGGCGCCGGAAGCGCGGTCGGATCCGTGCGGCTTCGGCTCTGGGCGTCGCGCATGGCCGCCAGCTCCTCGGCGATCGAGAGGCTTCCCGACGAGGGCGGGACGGCCGAGGTCGACGGCGCAGTCGGCGCTGCGGCCGGTGCCGGCGGTGCGGCCACCATCGCGAGCTGGCGCTCCAGCTCGCCGAGGCGGGCGTTCTCCTGCGCCGCGTGCGCCTGCTCGCGGGTCATCGGTGCCCCCGGCACGCTGGCGCCCGGGGCCGCACCCTGCATCCCGGCAGCGGCGGCCTGCTGTGCGGGGTCGGGCGGCGGCGCCTTGCCCTCGAGGGCCTTGCCGAGCTTCTTGAACGGCGCTGCGGCGACCGCCACGGGAGCGCCGAGGTACTTCAGGTAGGTGGGGCGTGACTTGTGCGTGATCGAGCCGGTGTCCGCCATCGATGAGCCGCCGAAGCTCTGGAAGCGGTTGGGATTGGCCTGGGGCGGCGGCGCGTGGCCGCCGGGCGCGCCGTAGCCCGCCTGGGGCGGCAGCCCCGGCTGGCCGTAGGGTGCGCCGCCGTAGGGGCCTCCGGTGCGCATGCCGGGGGCCTGCTGCCCCGGCATCAGGATCGTCGCGGACACCCCGTGGTCGACCACCGGATGCCGGTCGGTGGACTGCGTGACGTCCATGTGATTGCAGGCGCCGGCCAGGGCCAGCGGGATCGGCAGCAGGAGACGGAAGACGTGGGGAGACGACATGAAAACGACCTCTCGATGCACCAAGGCACCCTGTTCCACTGCAAGAAGCGTGCTCCGGCCCCGCCGCCGCCCGATCCCGGCTGCGGGACGGGGACTTGCGGAGGCGCCTGCGCGGTGATTGCTCATCGCCGGGAACACGGGGAGGGAAGTCGGCTTCCCAATCCCTCCCTCCTGGGTGAGACGTCGAGCTCAGCCTGCGGATTCGTCGGCGTCGGCGCCGACCCGAGCCACCAGCAGGGTGATCCCCAGACCCGCCAGCACCAGGCCGAGGGAGCCTCCCACCTGAGCGCTGGAAGGCCGGAAGGTCCGCACCGGCCAGTCGTCGGCCTCCACCTCGGACGCCGTCTCGGCGGTCAGCACCTGTCCCTTCAGCACGTCGCCGGGCCCCGGCGGCACACCTTCCTGGAAGGGCCACAGCCCCACCACCGCGCCGAAGAGGAGGCCGAGCAGGGCGCCCAGGGTCGGGTGCGCGTAGTGGTCGAGCAGCCAACGGACCGCGTTGCTGACGCCCACGACCCCCACGACGACCCCGATGCCCACCGGCATCAGCACGCCCAGCGCTTCCAGGGCCGGGGCGGCCTGGCTCGAGCCCACGATGTCGGCCAGGTCGAGGGTGCCGCTGCGCAGTGCCTCGAGGGTCTCGATCAGCCCGATCTTGAGCCCGTCCACCGCACCCAGGATGGTCACGTACTGTCCCAGGAGGAGCAGCAGGTAGCCGCCGCTCACGCCCGGGAGGATCATCGCGCTCGCTCCGGCCACGCCCGAGACGAGCAGCAGGGCCGTGTTGCGCTCTCCCCCGCTTCCGCCCGGCTGGCCGAGGGCCATCAGCACCATCACCGCGAAAGCGCAGGCCGCGCCGATCCACACCTCGGCCGTGGCCGGACGCGCGAGCCTCCACACCAGGGGTACACCGCCTAGCGTCAGTCCGATGAAGAGGCTGTACATGATCCAGCGCTGCTCCACCACGAGCGCCTTGGTGGGGCCTGCCAGCAGACCGATCGCCAGCACCGCCGCGCCCCCCACGGCCCCGAGGAGCAGGATCGAGCGCGGCCGGAAGCGCAAGGTGGTGACCTCGGCCACGGCATGGATGAAGGCCCGATAGACCCCGGCGGCCAGGAGCATCGTGCCGCCACTGATTCCGGGCACCAGGTTCGCCAGTCCCATGAGGACGCCGCCGAGTGCGGCGCGCGCGAGACGCGTCGGACTGGCGGCGGGAATGGGATCGGGGCCATCGCTCGGATTCGGCATCGTTCCTCTCGCGCGGGGCGGGCTACTGTAGCAACGGCGTGTGTGGTCGCTTTACGCAGCGTCACTCCGGAGGATCGATCGCCGAGCACTTCGAGCTGGGTGATACGCCGGAGGTCCGAGCCCGCTACAACATCGCTCCAGGGCAGGATGTCGCGGTCGTGCGCTGCCGTTCGGACGGCATGCGGGTTCTCGAGCCGCGACGCTGGGGGCTCGTTCCGGCATGGGCGCGCAGCCCCGCCGTCGGCGCCCGGATGATCAACGCACGCTCCGAGACGGTGGGGGAGAAGCGCGCCTTCGGTGCGGCGCTGCGCGCGCGCCGCTGCCTGGTGCCCGCCGATGGCTTCTACGAGTGGGGACCCTGGGAAGGCGGTCGGGGCCCCTACCACCTGGAGCTGGAGGGCGGTGCGCTCTTCGCGATTGCGGGTCTCTACGAGCGCTGGGTCGGCCCCGGCGGCGAGATCGTCGACTCCTGCACGCTGCTGACCACCGACGCCAACGCGGACGTCCGCCCGATCCACGACCGCATGCCGGTCATCCTCGAGCGGGGCGCCTACGCGGCCTGGCTCGACCCGAAGCCCGTGCAGCCCGGCGAGCTGGCGCCGCTGCTGGCGCCGTGGGCGGGTCCGCCCCTGCGTCCGCGCCCGGTGGCCGATCGGGTCAACCGGGTCGCCTTCGACGACCCGTCCTGTCTCGACAGGGCCGCTCCTCCCGCCCAGGGCCGGCTTCCGTTCTGAGCGACTTCCGGGGCCCGGAAGCGGCGCGGCTGCTGTAGAACAGGGGGATGCAGGGGGGGAATCCGAAGGCTCGGCGCCGCATCCGCCGCGCCCTGCTGGTCGCGATCGGCCTGCTCTACATCGTGTCGATCCCCTGGTACCGCACCTCCGGCGCGCAGCCCGAGCTGTGGCTCGGTCTGCCCGACTGGGGCGCCGTGGCGGTGCTCTGCTACGGGGCCGCCGCACTCCTCAACGCGGCCGCCTGGCTCCTCGCCGACGTCTCCGACGACGACGGGGGCGGATCGTGAGCACCGGGACCCTGGGCGTCGCGGCCCTCCTCGTCTACCTGCTGGCTCTGGTGGTGGTGGCGAGCGTCGCGCGACGCGCGCGCCTCGACCGGACGCCGTCCGACCACTTCCTCGCTGCCCGCCACCTCGGGGTCTTCGTCCTCTTCCTGACCCTCTACGCCACTGCCTACAGCGGCAACTCGCTGCTCGGCTACCCGGGAGAAGGCTACCGGCGCGGCTTCTCCTGGCTGATGGCGACCGGGATGATGATGTCGATCGTGGTGGTCTTCCACGCGCTGGTGCCACGGCTGCGTCCACTCGCCGTGCGCCACGGGTTCGTGACGCCCGGCGACTACCTGCGCCTGCGCTACGCGGGGCAGCGTCATGCCCCGGCCCTGCGACGCGCGGTCGGACTCCTCATGGCCGTCGCCCTCGGGAACTTCCTGCTGGCCCAGCTGGTCGCGATGGGGCTCGTCGCCAACGAGTTCACCGATGGACGCGTGCCGTATGCGTTGGGCGTGATCGGACTCGCCGCCATGATCCTCTTCTACGAGACGCTGGGCGGGATGCGCGCGGTGGCCTGGACCGACGCGGCGCAGGGGCTGCTCATGCTGGTCGGGCTGGCCATCCTGCTGGGCTGGCTGCTGGCGGAGCAGGGCGGCATCGGCGAGGTGACGCGCCAGGTCGCCGCGGTCCGGCCCGACGCGGTGGCGGTGCCCGATGCCCGCGAGAAGGCCAACTGGGTCTCGACCGTGCTCCTCCTCGGGCTGGCGAGCGTGGTCTATCCCCAGGCGATCCAGCGCGTCTATGCCGCCGAGAGTGCCGACGCCCTGAAGCGCTCGATGGCCCTCATGACCTTCATGCCCCTGGCCACCACCCTGGTGGTCACCTTGATCGGGATCGCCGCGATCCCGCGGCTCGGCCATCTCGGCGCGATCGAGGCGGACTCGGTGATGCCGCGCCTGCTCACGGAGTGGGCCGCCAGCGGGCCCGCGGCGGCGGGCGTGGCCACTCTGGTCTTCCTGGGCGCGCTGGCGGCGATCATGTCCACCGCCGACTCGGTGCTCCTCTCCCTCGGCTCGGTGGTGGCGACGGATCTCTTCGACCGCGAGCGCAACGATCCCGAGACGACCCGCTTCGGCAAGCGCATCGCGGCGGCCGGCATGGCGGTGGCCGTGGTGCTGGCGCTCGTGCCGGCCCTGCGCGAGACGCTCTGGCGGCTCATCGAGCTGAAGATGGAGCTCCTCATCCAGTGCGTGCCCGCGTTCCTGATGGGGCTCCACTGGAAGCGCCTGCGAGCCGGACCGCTCCTCGCCGGGCTCGTGGTGGGGACCTGCTTCGCGGCCGGCTTCTCGCTTTCGGGCGCGTCGCGCCTGGCCGGCGTGCACGTGGGGGTGATCGGCCTCGCGATCAATGCGGCCGTGTGTGCGGGCCTCATGTGGATCGGGCGGGACGACGGACGGGAGCCGGCCTCGGCTACACTGGATTCATGATCGCCGGGCTCCGCAGCACCATTCTCGAGGTTCGCTAGCCGCGCCCCATGCCCGACCGATTCCAGAGCGAACTGGGCCGCCGAGGCCGCTCTGCCTTCATCCTCGGAGTGAGCGTCCTGGCCGGCGCGACCCTGATCTACTACGCGATCGGGTGTCTCTCGGGCATGAATGCCGGCTACGGGAAGCGCCTCTTCTCGCTCGAGGACGATCGCTGGGAGATCTCGGAGTGCGTGTACGCGGCGGCGATCACCCTCACCACGGTCGGCTACACGGACATCCTCGGCACCGATCGTCTGGAGATCTGGCGCGACGGGGCAGGGCGCCATCGCTGGGTCAGCATCACCGACGCCCACGAGGATCCGGGCTTCGACGAGCGCAGCGCGACCCTGCACAGGGACTGGTCGGCGGCCACGCGGATCATCAGCGCGCTCCTCTCGATCGTCGGAATCGCGTTCTTCCTCTACGTGATCGCCCAGATCACGTCCTTCTTCGTCGAAGGCGCCTACCAGGAGCTTCAGAACCTGCGCCGGGCGCGCCGCCGGCTCTCCAAGCTGTCGAACCACGTGATCGTGTGCGGCGCCGGGGAGCACGGTCGCCATCTGGTGCGCGCTCTGCACGAGTCCCACGTCCCGTGTGCCGTCGTCGACCACGACGACATCGCGGTCGCCGCGATCCGCACGACCGAGCCGCAGGCCCCGGTGCTGCGCGCCGATGCCACCGAGGAGGAGGCCCTGGTCGAGGCCGGCCTGGCCCGGGCGCGCGGCGTCGCCACGGTCCTCGGAGAAGACGGCATGAACGTGGTGGCGGCCGTCACCGCGCGCCAGCTCCACGCGGGGATCCGCTGCGTGAGCCGGGGCTTCGGCCGCGTGTCGGCCCGGCGTCTGGCCGGTGCAGGCTGCTCCGTGGTGGTCTCCGGCCGGCTGGCCGGAATGCGCCTGGCCAGCGAGGTGGTGCGGCCGACGGCCGTCGACTTCCTGGACCAGGTGCTCGTCGCGACCCGCGAGGACGGTCTGCGCCTGGAGGACGTGCTGGTGGGCCAGGAGTTCGCCGGGCACCGGCTCGCCGAGTCCGACAGCGTCGGCGTGGTGCCTCTGGCGCTGCGTCGTGCGGCGGACGGCTGCGTCGTCTACAACCCGGACGACAACCAGATCTTCCGCACCGGCGATCTGCTCACCGTGATCGGGACGCCCACCCAGATGCGGGAGCTGCGCGGCTTGGTGGCCTCGCCCGGCGACCCGAACAGCATCGAGGTCCCGCTCGACCTGGAGCTCCTCGACGCGCCTCACGCGGGTGGCCCCTTCGCTCCCGCCGCCACCACGGGCGCCCTGGCACGGCACTTCATCGTGGTCGGGGGCGGCGAGACGGGTCGCTGGATCTGCCGCGAGCTCCACGCCACGCGACGCCCCTTCGTGCTCATCGAGATCCTCCCCGGCGTAGCCGACGAGCTGCGCGCCGAGATCCCCGATCTGATCGTGGTCCAGGGCGACGCCCAGGATCCGGGAGCGCTCGTCGAAGCCGGCGTCGAGCGCGCCGCGGGTCTGGCCGCGACGGTGCACGACGACCGCATCAACCTGCTGGCCGTCGTCACCGCCCTGCAGGCCAACCCCGATCTGCGCGCCGCCAGCCTCGCACACGATGCCGCCTCCGAGCGTCGCCTGCGCCGCGCCGGCGTGCGCGTGGTCTCGAAGGGCCGCATCGGCGGGCGCCGGATGGCCGCCGAGATGATCCGGCCCCAGCTCACCGGATTCCTCGACCGCATGCTCGGCGATCCGGCGGGTGTCCGCGTCGAGAGCGCGCGTGTCGAGCTGGGTGCCCCGGCGGCGGGCCGCAAGCTCGGCGACCTCGACTTCTGGGCGGCGACGGGCGTGCGGCCGGTGGCGGTGCGCGCGCCCGCCGCGGCCCCGGGCGACTTCATCTTCGACCCCGAGCCCCACGTGGTGCTCGAGCCGGAGGCCGAGGTCGTGGTGATCGCCGACCCGGACCAGCTCGCCCGGGTGGTGGCCCTGGTGGGAGCGGACTGGTGAGGAAGGGTCTCGCGATCAGCGTCGCCATCGCGCTCTTCGGCCTGGCCATGTGGCGCGTGCTCGCCGCCGAGGCGGCCGTCGAGTGCGAAGCCTGCATGGCGGCGGGCGGTCGCACCGCGTGCGGGACGGTCGCGGCTCCCACCCGCGACGAGGCGCGCGCCCGCGCCGTCTCCCACGCCTGCGGGATTCTCGTGAATGGGGTCACCGCGACCCTCGCCTGCGAGCGCGCGACCCCCCTCTCGCTCACCTGCCGCGAGCCCTGAGCGGGCGCCACTCCACTCGCAGCAGGGGCTAGGATGACGGTGTGAAGATGGTCCGGCTGGCGATCGACTTCGAGAACCCCGCGCCGCAGTGGTGGGAGGGCGGGGGCCGGGAGCTGTGGGACAGCATCGCCGAGGCCTTCGACAACAACGACGTGGTGCTCGAGGAATCGCTGGCGCTCTCCTGGCTGGAGCAGGCCGCCGGGATACCGGGGTGGGATTCAGGGCACGAGTACGCACCCCATCCCGTGATCCTGAGGGAGCTGGATCCGGACGAAGAGGTCTGAGCGAGCGGGCCGTCCCCTCGTGGGGCCCGAGATTCTAAAGAAAGCGACTTGTCACTTTCTTTTCTTCGCGATAGCCTCCGGCGCCATGAGCGAACCCGTCCGCGCCACGTCGGCCGTGCCTCAGCAGGCCCGCGCCCACGCCACGCCGGCCGTGCCCCAGCAGGCCCGCGCCCGCGCGACCCGCCGGAAGCTCCTGGAGGCCAGCGTCGCCTGCCTCGTCGAGGAGGGATACGCGGGCACCACCACCACCGAGGTCTGCCGCCGCGCCGGGGTGTCACAGGGGGCGCTCTTCAAGCACTTCCCGGCCAAGGCGGCGCTGCTCGCAGCCACCGTGGAGCACCTGTTCGCGGGACTCGTCGACGACTACCGCCGGGAGTTCGCCGAGGCGGCGGCGAGCGACGACCGGATCGGTGCGGCCGTTCGCCTGCTCTGGGACACGTTCAATCGCCCGGCGTTGCACGCCGCCTACGAGCTGATGGTCGCGGCGCGCACCGACCCGGAGCTGCGATCGGCGCTCGAGCCCGTCCAGGTCGAGCACGGCGTGAACCTGCGTCGCGCCGCGCTCGATCTCTTCCCCGAAGCCGGCGAGGGCGATCCGGAGGGCTTCGAGGCCGTCATCGACGTCATCGTCTCTGCCATGCAGGGGGCCTCGCTGGGCGCCCTCAGCCAGCCCGACCCCAACGCCCGCCGCCGCCTCGCCTTCCTCGAGACCCTGGCCCGGCGCGTGCTCGAAAGGAACGAAGCGTGGACCTGATCCCGTACGCGATTCCCTTCTTCCTCGCCGCCATCGTGCTCGAGTCCGCCCTGGCGGCGTGGCGTCGTGCCCGCGGCGAGCCGGCCGGGCGCGGATTCACCCCCCGCGACACCGCGGCGAGTCTCGCGATGGGTGTGGGCTCGCTCGTGTCGAACGTGCTCCAGCGGGGCTGGGGCATCGCGCTGTACGCGCTCGTCTACCAGGCGCGGCTCTTCGAGCCGGAGACGACCGCGGCGCTCTTCGCGGTGGCTCTCGTTGCGGACGACTTCTGCTACTACTGGTTCCACCGCCTGAGCCACGAGGTGCGCATCCTGTGGGCGGGCCACGTCAACCACCACTCGAGCACCCACTACAACCTCTCGACGGCACTCCGCCAGTCCTGGACGACCTTCGCGAGCCCGCTCTTCTACCTGCCGCTCGCGCTGCTGGGAATCCACCCGCTCGTCATCGTGACCACGCACTCGCTGAACCTCATCTACCAGTTCTGGATCCACACGGAGCTGATCGGGCGGCTCGGTCCCCTCGAGTGGGTGCTGAACACGCCCTCCCACCACCGGGTCCACCACGGGCGCAATGTCCGCTACCTGGACCGGAACCACGGAGGCATCCTGATCGTCTGGGATCGCCTGTTCGGGACGTTCCAGGAGGAGGATGAGCGGGTCGACTTCGGGCTGACGAAGAACCTCGACTCGTACAACCCGTTCTGGATCGCTTTCCACGAGTGGGTGGCGATGCTGGGCGATGCCGCCCGGGCCGCCAGTCCGCGCCAGGCGCTCGCCTTCCTGGTCAGGCCGCCCGGCTGGAGCCCGGACGGCACCACGCGCACGGCCCGCGAGCTGCAGGAGGAGCTCGAGCGCGGCGCCAGCTCGTCGGGGCTCGCACTGGGTTAGCGCTACGCTGGGCTCCCCATGGTCACTCCGCCGCCGTCCCGGAAGGCGCGGTGAGCGCGCCCGCCCTCGGGGCCGTGTCGCGCGCCGCCGCCCTCGACCGACTCGAGTCGGAGCGCTTCGACTGCGTCGTGATCGGAGGCGGAATCACCGGGGCCGGAATCGCGCGCGAGGCGGGCCTGCGCGGGCTCTCGGTGGCGCTGGTCGAGGCCGACGACTTCGCCGCCGGGACCTCGAGCCGCTCCTCCAAGCTGATCCACGGCGGGCTCCGCTACCTGGCACTCGGCGACGTGGCCACCGTGCGCCAGACCGCGCTGGAGCGGAAGGTGATCCATCGGCTGGCCCCTCACCTGGCCGAGCCGTGCTGGATGCTGGTCCCGGCGCGTTCGCGCGCGGGGCTCGCCAAGATGCGGGTAGGGCTCGCCACCTACGAGAAGCTCGGCTCGGTCGAGGAGCGGGACCGGCACCACAACTGGTCGAGCGAGGACCTGGAGCGAGGCGAGCCGGCGCTCGACCGGGAGCGCTATCCGTGGGCCTGCCGCTACCGCGAATATCTCACCGACGACGCGCGGCTGGTCGTCGCCAACCTGCGCGCGGCGGCGGCCGACGGAGCCGTCGCGCTGAACCACCTGCCCGCGGAGGCGATCGAGAAGAGCGGCGGGCGTGCCGAGGCGGTCGTCGCGCGCTGCGCCGAGACCGGGCGGACCGTGCGCATACGGGGACGCTCGCTCATCAACGCCGCGGGTCCCTGGGTCGACCGCGTGTGCGCCCTGGAGGCAGCGGACGCGCCCCGTCGCCTCCACCTCTCGAAGGGTGTCCACATCGTGGTGTCGCGCGAGCGGCTGCCGCTGCGCAACATCGCGATCCTGAACGCGGCCGACCGGCGCTCGATCTTCGCTCTGCCGCGCGGCGGGGTCGTCTACCTGGGCACCACGGATACCGGCTGGGAGGGTGGCTGCGACTGGTGGCCGCCCGTCACACCCGAGGACGTCGAGTATCTCATCGACCCCGTGCGTCGCTACTTCACCGTGGATGTCGGCGCGTCGGACGTGCTCGCGGCCTGGGCCGGCCTGCGCCCGCTGATCGCGGCGCCGGGCAAGGCACCCAGCGAGATCCCGCGCAAGGACGAGGTGTGGAGCGGCCCCGGCGGGGTCGTGACGATCGCCGGGGGGAAGCTGACCGGCTACCGGCCCATGGCCCGCGCCACCGTCGAGCGGGCCGCGGACGAGGCCGGAATCCGGCTGGCCCCCGCACCGGCCGAAGATCCCGTGCTTCCGGGCGGGGACTTCAGCGGCGACCTGGCGCGCCTGGCTGCGGCGCTCTGCGCGGAGCACGGGACGGGCTCCGACTGCGCGGAGCGCCTCGTGCGCCTCTACGGCTCGGAAGCCGGCGAGGTGACGGCGCTCGGTCGCGAGCCGCTCTGTCCCGAGGAGCCGGCGGTCCTGAGCGGCGAGATCGACTGGGCGGTCACCCGAGAGGGCGCCGTGCGCCTCGAGGACGCCCTCTACCGCCGCCTGCGCACCGCGCTGTACGATCCGCGCGCCCGCGAGGCGGCCGTGGCGCCGGCCGCCGCGCGCATGGCGCGGCTGCTGGACTGGGACGAGACGCGCCGCGTGCGAGAGGCAGAGCAGGTGCGTGAACGACTGCAGGCGGACCTGGAGTTCCGCCGGGAGGACGACAGGTGAGCGACGTTGTGGAGAAGCTGCGCGCGCGTCTGGGCGAGGCCGTGCGCGCCGACGAGGACGTCCTCGACGCGCACCGGCGCGACACGTGGATGCTGGGGGAGCTCGAGGATCTACAGGGCGCCGACGGTCCGCGACCGCTCGCGGTCGTCGAGCCGGCCGATACGGCGGGCGTGGCGGAGGCACTGCGCGTCTGTCGCACGGCGCGGGTGCCCGTGGTCACGTACGGCGGTGGCTCCGGGGTGGTCGGCGGGGTGCGGACCGGCGGTGGCGAAGTGGTGCTCTCGACACGACGCCTCGACGGACTCGCGGCGCTCGACCCGAACGACGGGGTCGCGCGCTTCGGCGCGGGCACCAACGGAATGGTCGCGGAGCGAACGGTCCAGGAGCACGGCTTCACGATCGGTCACTGGCCCCAGTCGATCGAGCTCGCGACGGTGGGTGGTCTGGTCGCCACCCGCTCCGCGGGCCAGTTCTCGACGGGATACGGCAACGTGGAAGATCTGGTGCTCGATCTGGAGGCCGTGTTGCCCGACGGGAGCGTGCTCCACACGCGGCCCACGCCGCGCGCCTCCGCCGGACCCGACCTGCGCCAGCTCTTCCTCGGCAGCGAAGGGACTCTGGGCGTGATCACCCAGGTGGCCTTCTCGCTGCGTCCCCTCCCCGAGGCGACTCGCGGACAGTGCTTCCACTTTCCCGACCTGGGCTCCGGCCTCGACGCGATGCGACGCTTCGTGCAGGCGGGCTGGACGCCCCCGGTCGTGCGCCTCTATGACACCAAGGAGTCGGGCCGCCAGTTCGCCGACTGGTGTCCGCAGGATCGCTGCCTCCTGCTCCTGATCCACGAGGGCCCGGGGGCGGCCGTCGAGCTGCAGCTCCGCGAGGTGGCGGCACTCTGCGAGGCGGGGAAGGGCGCCCCGGTGGACGCGGCGGCTGCCGACCACTGGCTCGAGAACCGCAACCACGTGCCCACCTTCCGCGAGCTCCTCGAGAAGGGCATCGTCGTGGACACGATCGAGGTGGCCGCGACCTGGAGCCGGATCCCCGCCCTCTACGAGTCGGTGGTGGCGAGCCTCGAAGAAGTGGAGGGCATCCTGGTCGCCTCCGCGCACTCGAGCCACAGCTACCGATCCGGGACCAACCTGTACTTCACCTTTGCCGCGCGCCCGGAGCCCGCCCGCATGGCCGACACCTATCGGGAGTGCTGGCGGCGGACCATGGAGGCCACGCTCGCCGCGGGGGGCGGCATCGCCCACCACCACGGCATCGGGCGGGTGCGGCGCGACTGGCTGGCCGCCGAGATCGGCGAAGGTGGGGTCGCGCTGCTGCGCAGCGTGAAGCGGGCCCTGGACCCGGACGATCTGCTCAACCCGGGCGTGCTCCTTCCGGACGCAGACTGAGGCGCTTCGGGTGCCCGGCGAGCTTCTCCTCGCCCTGGATCTGGGCTCCACGCGGGTCACGGCCCTGGTGGTCGAGCCGGACGGCCGTGTGCTCGGTCGGGCCGGGCTGGCCCTGGGCGCGCGCTTTCCCGGCCCGGGACGGGTGGAGCAGGATCCGATGGCGTTCGTCGAGAGGTCGCGCGACGTCCTGCGCGCAGCCCTCGCGGAGGCCGCGGCCGAGGCGCGTGACCTCGCTGCGTTGGGGATCGCCACTCAGCGGGCGACGGCCCTGGCATGGGATGCGCAGAGCGGCGCGCCGCTCGCACCGGCGCTCGGCTGGCAGGACCAGCGCCCGCTCGAGATCGCCGCTCTGCTGCGCGAGCGCGGCCTGCCCCTCGGTACCCAGCCGGCGGCGGCGAAGTTCGCCTGGTGGCTGGAGCGCGCTCCGGAGATCGCCGCCGCCGCTCGCGCGGGCACCCTGCGGCTGGGCACGCCCGACGCGTGGCTGCAGGAGAGTCTGTCGGGAGAGGCGGTGACCGACCCCGGCCAGGCGTCCTGCACGGGCCTCTACGATCCGGGGCGCGATGACTGGTCTCCCGTTCTCGCCGAGCGGGTCCGGGTCGATCCGGAGATCCTGCCCAAGGTCGTGAGGACGGCCGAGCCCGCGGGCGAGACCCGCCGCTCGCTCCTCGGTGCGCCGGTGCCGATCGCCGCGCGAGCGGGGGACCAGCAGGCCTCGGCCTTCGCGCAGCGCCTGCGCCGCCCCGGAGATGCCAAGCTGACCCTGGGCACGGCCGCCATGCTCGACGTGCACGCCGGGTCGAGCTTTCCCGTGCCGCCCTCGGGCACGCTGCCGATCGCCCTCTGGCGTCTCCCCGGAGAGACGACGCAGTGGTGCCTGGAGGGCCATGTGGCGACGGCCGGCGCAGCGGTGGAGTGGCTGGTAGCGGTGGGGCTTCTCGAGTGCCCCGCCGACCTCGATCGCCTGGCAGCGAGCGTCCCTTCGGCGGAAGGAGTCGCGGTCGTTCCGGCCTTCCAGGGACTCGGCACGCCCTGGGCCAACGCGGCAGCGCGCGGCTTCATCGGCGGCCTCACGCGCGGAACCACCCGGGCCCACCTGGCCCGCGCCCTGATCGAGGGGCTGGCACAGCGCTGCGCCGACCTCTGCGAGGCGTTGCTGCACCGGCCCGGCCCGCTTCCGGTCGATGGCGGGCTCGCCGCCAGCCGCCTGCTGCTGCAGGCCCTGGCGGACACGAGCGGCCGGACCCTGGTCGGTGCCCGTGAGAGGGAGACGACCGCGCTCGGTGCGGCGTGGCTCGCGGCGGTCGGCCAGGGCGTCGGCGGCCCGCTCGAGGGCTTTGCCGCCGTCGGCGAGGGGGAGCGCGTGGAGCCCGCGCTCGATGCCGCGCAGCGCGGCGCGCTGCGCGGGCGTTGGCGACGCGTGGTCGAGCGGTCGTGCGGGAACGAGCCTTGACGGCGGAGCGGTCGTGCGGGAACGAGGCTTGACGGCGGAGCGCGGCGTCCGTAGAAACGGCGCGTGACCCGTCACCCGCGCCGCGGTGCGCTCTCACTCGTGATGGCGCCGCTCGTCCTGGCGGCACTCGTCGCGACGGGCGGCTGCGAGCGGACCGCCCCCGCACCCGTGGAGCCCGTCCGCCTCGCCGAGCTCGCCGCGGCGAGCGGCGCGGAGCGCAGCCGCGAGGGCCTCGCCGGTGTCTGGCGCGACGCGGTGAGCCTGCGAGCCGGGCACGGCGCGGACTTCTCGCTGACGCTGCCGCCGTCGCCCCGCCTCCAGCTCGCCCTCGGCACCCGGCAGGAGGGAGCGCTCACCTTTCGCGTGCGCGTCACGCCCGAAGGCAGCACCCCGATCGATGTCCTGCAGCGCACGCTCACGCGGCCCGACGAGTGGGTTCCGGCATCCGTCGAGCTGGCGGATCTCGCCGGCCGGCGGGTCGACGTCTCGCTGTCGGTCGCGGGATCCGAGCCCTCCGCCACGGGCCTGTTCGGTACGCCGGTGCTGCACGGGGGGTCGCCTGCAGACGAACGCCCCCAGGTGGTGATCCTCATCGTGGCCGACGGCCTGCGCCGCGATCACCTGGAGGCCTGGGGCTACCGGCGGGCCACGGCGCCGAACCTGGCTGCCGTGGCCGCGGAGGGCGCGCTCTTCGCCGACGCCATCTCCCAGGCCTCGCGTACGCGCCCCTCGATGGCGAGCCTGCTGACGGGTCTGCACCCGCGGTCGCTGGACATGCTCCGGCCCGGCGCGGAGCTCGACGACGATGCGCTCACCGCCGCCGAGGTCTACCGCGCCGCGGGCTACACCACCGTGGGGTTCTCGTCCGCGCGCGCGCTCGGCCGGGCCGGAAACCTCCAGCAGGGTTTCGACATCTTCCACGAACGGGAGTCCCTGCCGGAGGACCTGGAGCATCCGTCCAAGACAGCCCGGAGCCAGGTCGACCGGCTGCTCGAGTTCGTGGAGGCGCACCGCGACGTGCCCTTCTTCGCCCTGCTCCACGTCCTCGATCCCCAGCATCCCTACGAGCCGCGCGCCCCCTACGCCACGCTGTGGGCCGACGACCGGCTCGACGAGAGGCACCGGCGCGAGCGCGACGAGGTCCGCGCGCGGATCGGGGATGCGACGCGACGCCGCCTGGCTCTTCCGAGCGAGGCGGAGCTCGAAGAGGCGGGGTTGGACGCACGCACCTGGATCGAGCACGTGGTGGACTGGTACGACGGCTCGATCCGGGGGCTCGACGCCGAGCTCGTGCGCCTCTTCGAGCGCCTGGAAGGCCTGGGACTGGCCGAGCGGAGCCTGGTGGTCTTCACCGCGGATCACGGGGAGGAGTTTCACGAGCACGGCCACATGCTGCACGGACACTCCCTCTACGCCGAGCTCCTGGAGGTCCCGCTGATCTTCTGGGGACCCGGGCGGGTGCCGGCGGGCGTGCGCGTCGACGCGGTCGTCCAGGGGGTCGACGTGCTGCCCACGCTGGTCGAGCTCTCGCGCCTGTCCGCACCGCCGCGGCTGCACGGCGTGAGCCTCGTCGAGCACCTGCGGCCGGGTGTGCAGCGCCCGCCCGCGCGCCTCGCCTTCAGCGAGAAGGCGGGCTCGCGGCGGCAGGACCGGGCGGGCGTGGACGCGACGGCCGTCCACACCGCCCGCTGGAAGCTCATCCACAACGAGCCGCGCTCGGGCGAGGTCGCCGAGTACGAGCTCTACGATCGCGTCGAGGACCCCTTCGAGCGGCGCAATCTGGCCGCTCGTGCGCCGGACGTGCTGGAACGTCTGAGTCGTGAGCTGGAGCGGTGGCGGAAGGCGGCGTCCGGCGGCTAGGCAGGGCGTCCTCAGCCGAACTCGGCCTGGCCGCTGGAACGGACGGCCTTGGCCAGATCCCCATCGCCACGACCCTTGGTGGCCGCGAAGGCCTGGCGGTCCACGGCCATCAGCCGCAGGGCCGCGTCGTGCGCCACCTCCTCCAGATCCTCCGGGTCCGCTACGTCGTCCAGGAAGCCCGCATCCACGGCCGTGTCCGGCGTGTAGATCTCCGCCTGGGCGGTGGCCCGTGCGAAGTGGCGCTTGGAGAGGCGCCCGCGCGCCAGGTCGATCGCGAAGTGAGGGAGGGTCATTCCGATCGCCGTCTCGTTGAGCCCGATCTTGAATGCGCCCCGCGCCCCCACCCGGTAGTCCGTGGAGAGCAGGGTGAGGGCTCCGGCTGCCAGGGCGTGACCCGTACAGGCGGCCACGACGGGGCGCGGGAACTCGAGGAGGCGCGCGCAGAGCTCGGCACCCTGCAGCACCAGCGCGCGCATCGGGTCCAGCCCAGCGCCCATCACCGCCAGGTCGAAGCCGGCGGAGAAGCGACCGGGTCGGCCTCCGAGCACGGCGGCGTCCGCCTCACCCTCGGCCCGGTCGAATGCCTCGTCCAGGGCGGAGAGGGCGGTCGGAGAGAGGGCGTTCGCCTTCCCGTCGTCGAGGCGGATCCAGGCGACTCCCTCACGCAGCTCGTAGCGCACCAGCTCTTCGGCCATTCTTCGACTCCTTTCGATCAGAAACGGGACGAGGCCAGCTCGACGTCGGCCCGCGCCCAGGCGGTGTCGAAGCCCTGGCCGGCGAGCTCGGCCGCGGCCCGGTCGCCCTGGGCCTCCAGTGCGGCGCTGAGTCCGTAGAGGGACCAGCCCGTGTTCGGGAAGCGCCGCAGGTCCTCGCGGAAGACCGCCTCGGCCGCCTCGGCGCGACCGAACTCCAGCAGGATCGCACCCAGATTCTGTCGCAGCGACATGTGCCAGCGGGGGGGCTCCGTGTAGACGAGCGTGTCCTGAACCGCCAGGCCCGCCTCCA
Organism: Myxococcota bacterium; assembly: GCA_028278065.1. Taxonomy (GTDB): domain Bacteria; phylum Myxococcota_A; class UBA9160; order UBA9160; family JAFDET01; genus JAFDET01. Next base: position 54,613 of record JANQFA010000079.1, on the reverse strand, counting down.
GCTCGCGGACAGCGCCGTCGACGTCGCCGCTGGCAGCCGCCAGCTCGCCGGCCAGCTGGGCGACTGCGAGCGCCAGGTAGCGCGATGCGGGCTCGCCGGTCAGGTCCTGGGCCGCGATCTCGGGCGACTCCGCGATCGCGCGCAGGGCCGTCAGCTCCTCGCGCGCCCCGTCCGCATCCCCGGTGCGCAGCTTCGCGAGGCCGCGCGCGTAGTGCCAGACCCCGGTCGAGTAGCGATGGGTCGCCGGCGGCGCGGGCTCGCCCAGCACCGCATCCCACTGGCCGAAGCGCGCCAGCGTCTGGATCGGGATCGGCCGGAACTGCTCGGTGAAGGGGAGGGTGGCGACCATCTCGTCCGGAATCTGGGCGGCGAGCTTGCGCGCCGTGGAGAGGGCGAGGGCGCTGCGACCCTCCTCTGTCGCCGCGGCCCACAGGAAGTGCACGTTGTGCGGATAGTAGGCGGCGGCGTAGATCCCGCGCGCGCCGCACCAGGCGAAGAAGGCCTCGTCGGCGGCGGCGGCGCGCTTGTTGATCTCCGCGGCCCGGTCGTACATCCCGACGCGCCAGTAGATGTGCGAGGGCATGTGTACGAGATGGCCGGCGTCCGGGGCCACGTTCTCCAGCCGTTCGGCGGCGGGGAGGGCGCGATCCGGTGTGTGCGAGGCCTCGACGGCGTGGATGTAGTAGTGGTTGGCACCGGGATGCTTCGGGTCCCGCTCCATCACCGATTCGAGGACCTCCTCGATGCGGGTGGTCCCGGGCGCCGGGTTGCCCTCCAGGTCGTAGAGCCGCCACGGTCGCAGGTCCATCAGGGCCTCGGCGTACAGTGCTGCGGCATCGACATCGTCCGGCCAGGCCGCGTGCAGCTCCGCCATCGCGTCGGCGTAGGCGCGGTCGAGGACGGTTCGTTCGCCCGGGACGTCGGCCGCGTAGCGCGGCGTGAGCGCGTCGATGTAGGCCTGCTCCTTCGCGCTGACGCCCGGAGCCAGGCGGCGCGCTTCCTGCAAGGCGGCCCAGGCCCTGCGGCCCGCCTCCGGACCCATCGGAGCGTTGATGTTGGGACCCAGCGCGTAGGCGATTCCCCAGAAGCACATCGCGCACTCGGGATCGATTCGCGCGGCCTCCTCGAACGAACGAATCGCCGCATCGTGATTGAAGCCGTAGGTCAGGATGAGGCCCTGATCGAAGTAGCGCTGGGCGAGCGGCGACGCGGTGGTGATCGCGTGGTGGTGATCGCCGAGCCCGTCGAACAGTCGCTGAGCGGGCGGCGGCGGCTCGCCACCCCGCGCGCAGGCCAGGAGCGCGGCGACGGCCAGGCCGATCACCAGGGTCGATGCGTTGCGGTTCATTCCCCCTCCTCGCGCTCCATCCTACGTGATCCACGGATTTCGCCACGTAGTGGATCTTGCGGATACGAAAATGCGGCGAAATACCGTGCGGGGCAGGTACGCACCTGGGATACACTGCGGCGGCACGGAGGCCGGAGTGTGACCCCCCTTCACCCGGTTCTGATCAATGCCGTCGCCGTGGGACTCATCGCGGGTCTCCTGGCGATCGCCGTCCTGCGGCTTCGCAGACGCACCCGTCTGGACCGCCCGCTCAAGGCGTTTCTCGCCTTCGTGCTCCTCTACGTCATCGGCGACGCCGTGACCCTCCTGTCCACGACCATGCTGGTCGAGGAGATCGGCATCGCCCTCTTCTACACCGGGAGCTTCTGGGCGGCGCTCTCCTGCTGGTGGCTCACGTTGCGCTACGCCGACGCCCAGGCGGAGCCCTTCCGCTGGGCCGGGAAGCCGGCGGTCCGCCTTCCCGCCGCCCTGGTCTTCGTCGTCTGGCTCTTCGCGATGACGAATCCGTGGCACGGCCTCTTCCTCACGCCGGTCATCGGAGCGAACAACGACAAGGGGGCGCTCTGGCTGCCCTGCGTCAGCCTCGGCTGGGCACTGGCCTTCGCATCGGTGGTCGTGTTCGGCGCTCTCGCCGTGCGTACCGAGGATCCGAGGGTGCGGCGCAATGCCCTGATCATGGCGGTAGGGATCGGGTTCGCGGTGGTGACGAACTTCGCCGCGGTCTACGCGCCGCGGCCCGGTATCGACCTCACCGTCGTGGGCCTCACCGCCACGATCCTGACCTTCCTCTACGGGGTGATTCGCACGCGGCTGTTCGAGCTGCAGCCCGTGGCCGCCCACGAGATCATCGCCCACGACCCCCACGCGCTGCTCCTCGCCAGTCCCCAGGGCCGGCTGCTGGGGGCCAACCCGAGCGCCTGTGCGCTCCTCGCGCTGGCGCCGGACGATCGGCCCGCCCGGCGCCTCTTCGAGATCCTCGACGGCAGCTTGCGCACGCCCGAAGGAGGCCCCATCCAGAGCGCGACCCTGGTGGACGAGCAGCTCCGGACTCTGGCGGCCCCCGCCCTCGTCCGGCTCTCGGGGAGCGAGACCTGGCTCCGCCTCCGCGCGGTGGCGGTTCCCGACCGCCGCAACCGGGTGGCCGCCGTTGCGGTGCGTCTCACCGACGTCACCGATCTCGAGCGCGCCAACGCCGCCCTGAAGCGCGACCAGGAGGCCCTCGAGGCGCGGGTCGCGGAGCGCACGGCCGAGCTGGCCCAGAGCGAGGCCCGCTGGCGGGCGGTCTCCCAGCTCTCGACGGACGCGAGCTTCGCGTTCCGCCGCCAGGCGGACGGCCGCGTGGTGCCGGAGTGGCTGACCGACGCCACCTGGGAGATGACCGGCTACTCCCGCGAAGAGCTCGAGGCGATGGGCTGGGATGCGCTCACCGACCGGGACGACCTCGTACGCATCACGGAGCTGCTGCGACCGCTGGCCCGGGGCGAGGGTCCGCCCCTCGATGCCACGATCCGCATCCGTCACCGGGATGGTGAGACGCACTTCGTGGAGCTCCACGCCGCGGTGATCGACCAGACCGAGGACGGCTGCATCCGGGTGATCGGATCGGCGCGGGACGTCACCGAGCGGCGCCGCCTCGAGCAGCGCGTCCAGGAATCCCAGCGCCTGGAGAGCCTGGGTGTCCTGACCGGAGGCATCGCGCACGACTTCAACAACCTCCTCTCGGTCGTTCTCGGCAACAGCGCCCTGGTGCTCGAAGCCGTCCGCGATCGCGCCGAGGTCGCGCGGCGGGTCGAGCGTATACGCAGCGCGGGGAGCTACGCCGCTCAGCTCGTGGACCAGATGCTCACCTACGCGGGGCGCGCCACTCCCAAGCTCGAGAGCCTCGACCTCTCGCGGGTGATCGACGACATGCGCGATCTGGTGGAGGCCGCCGGCGCCGGACGGCACCCCGTGAGCTTCGACCTGCGGCGGGATCTGCCAGCGGTCCTGGGAGATGGGACGCAGGTGCGGCAGGTGGTGATGAACCTGGTCGGAAACGCCTGTGAGGCGAGCGGGGAGGCGACGACGCCGGTGCGGGTCTCCACGCGCAGCCTGCGCGCCACGGAAGTCCCGGCGGCCGACCTGGCGGTGCAGCCCGAGCACGCTCATGCCGAGTACGTCGTGCTCGAGGTCGCCGACGCCGGCGCCGGAATGGACGACGAGACGCGCTCGCGCATCTTCGATCCGTTCTACACGACGCGCGCCGCCGGTCGCGGGCTCGGCCTGGCCGTCGTGCATGGCATCGTACGCTCGCACGGCGGCGGGATCACGGTGCGGAGCCGGCCGGGGGAGGGCACGGTCTTCCGGGTCCTCCTGCCGGTGGCTCCGGCGGCGAGCGAGGGCCCGGCTCCCTCACCGCAGTCACCCACGCAGGCGGCGGAGGTGCCGGCCGCAGCGGTCCTCGTGGCGGACGACGACGAAGGCGCGCGCGAGGTGGCCGCGGCCTTCCTGGAGCGCTCCGGCTTCTCGGTCACGACCTGCTGCAGCGGACGCGACGCCGTCGCGCGCGTCGAGGCCGATCCCCGCGGCTTCGACGTGGCGCTCGTGGACCTGAGCATGCAGGGGATGGACGGCGCCGAGACGCTGGCCGAGCTCAAGCGGCTGCGCCCGGACCTGCCGGTCGTGCTGACGAGCGGCTTCAGCGAAGCCAGCCTGGACCAGCGGGCCTCGTGTACGGCCCGCGCGGCCTTCCTGCGCAAGCCCTTCGAGCCCGAAGCGCTGGTCGCGACCGTCGAGGCCGCGCTCTCCGCATCGCGGCACGCGGGTTGAGCGAAGCTCCGGCAGCGGACCGCCGGGCCGGGATGCGTGCGGTCGTCCTCGCCGCCGGCTGGGGGGTGCGGCTGGGCTCCCACACCGAGGAGACAGCGAAGCCCCTCCTCCCGGTGGGGGAGGGCACGCCCCTCGACTTCGTGCTGGCCGCGCTCGACGCCCTGTCGCTGGATGCCATCGACGTGGTCGTGAACGAGCACCACCGTCCCGCCTTCGAGAGCCATGCATCCGCCCGCCTGGCTGCAGGCTCGCTCCGGCTCTGGAGCAACGGCGTGGTGCGGGCCGATGCCCGGCGCGGCGCGGTCGCGGACCTGGCCGCCTGGCTGCGACATGCGCGCCCCGAGTGCCCCCTCCTCGTCTGCGGGGCCGACATGGTCTTCGACGGCAGCCTGGCGCCGCTCGCCCGCGCTGCGCACGAGGAGCTGGCCGTGGCGGTGCACGACGTGGCCAGCGCCGAGCGGGTCCGGCAGCTCGCGAGCGTCGAGCTCGATGCCTCGTCACGCGTCGTACGTCTCGTCGAGAAGGACCCGTCGCCGAGCACCCACCTGGCGGCGCCGGCCCTGTACGGGCTGCCCCGGGAGGCACTCCCGGAGGTGCACCAGTTCCTCGGAGATGGAGGGCATCCCGACAACCTCGGTCACCTGGCGGCGTGGTGGGTGGCGCGTCGACCGGTGCGCGGGGTTCCGCTCGCCGGGCGCTGGATCGACGTCGGAACGCCCGAGGAGTACGAGCGCGCGCGTCGCGAGTTCCCGGGCGGTCCAGCGAACGGGTCGAGCTAGCATCCCATTCCCGTAACGCGGCGGAGCTCTATGGCCTCTCGCTGCCCGCGGCGGATTGAGAGCCGCGGCGGGGAAGCCCCGTGCGGCGCTTGTGACAGGCTGAAACGTGTTCTAATCCTTGCCGACCCCGTTCCCGTCGGTCGCCTCGAGGAGATCCCCATGTCCGAGCCCCTGGTGCTGGTCGAGCAGGACGAGCACGTCCTGGTCGTCACGCTGAACCGCCCGCAGAAGAAGAACGCCGTGAACTGCGAGGTGATGTGTCGCCTCTACGACGCCTGGGTGCGGCTCGACGAGGACGAAGACCTGCGCGTGGCGATCCTCACCGGGACCGGAGATACCTTCTGCGCCGGAATGGACCTGGCCGAGATCGGCAAGCTCCGCTCGGGGCAGGCGGACAACGAGTGGATCGAGCGCGTCCAGAAGGAGCCGCACGTGATCTTCGGCGCCTGGCTCAAGACCTATCGCCCCACCAAGCCGGTGATCCTCGCCGCGGAGGGCTTCGCCCGCGCAGGAGGCACCGAGATCCTGCAGGGCACCGACATCCGGGTCGCAGGGGAGAGCGCCATGTTCGGTGTCACGGAAGTGCAGCGGGGCCTCTTTCCGATGGCGGGATCCGCGGTGCGGCTGCGCCGCCAGATCGGCTACGCCGTCGCCGCCGAGATGCTCCTGGCGGGCGAGGATCTCCCGGCCTCGCGGGCCTGGGCCCTGGGGCTGGTGAACCACGTCGTGCCCGACGGGCAGGCGCTCGCCAAGGCGCGCGAGATCGCCGCGCGCATCGCGGCCAACGGCCCGCTCGCGGTGAAGGGGATCCTCGCGACCCTCCGCGAGACGGAGACCCTCGCCGAGGAGGAAGCCTTCGCCATCGAGCAGAAGCACGGCATGGCCGTGATGATGTCCGAGGACGCGGCCGAGGGGCCGCGCGCCTTCCTCGAGAAGCGCCCGCCGGTCTTCAAGGGCAAGTAGGGGGCGTGGCCGAGCCCGCGGCGCAGCGAGCGGAGGCGCCGCAGGGCGCGAGCCGACGCAGTCCGATCCGCGAGGTCCTGGCCGACGAGTCCTTTCGCGCGTTCTGGAGCGCGCAGTTCATCGCACAGCTGGTGGGCGGGAGCCTGCGCTTCGCCTTCGTGTGGCTGGCCCTCGAGCTCTCCGACTGGCCGCGCGCGGCCGGCCTGGTGTCGCTGGCGGCCGGGCTTCCAGCGCTCGTCCTCTCGCTCCCCGCCGGCGCCTGGTCGGATCGCGTCGATCGCCGCAGACTGATCGTGGCGGGGACGCTCGCGATGGGGAGCGTGCTCGCCCTCACCGCTCTCGGTGTCGCGAGTGGCCGCATGACCCTGTGGAGCGCCGCCCTGCTGGCGGCGGGGGTCTCGGCGGCGCACGCGAGCATGACACCCGCCCAGCAGGCCGTCGTTCCCAGCATGGTCGCCCCGTCGCGACTCACCACGGCGGTCGGCCTGCAGACGTTCAGCATGCAGATCGCGTTCTTCGCCGGGGCGCTGGTCAACGGGGTGGCGATCCGGACGCTGGGGGTGGCCCCGGCGTTCGGCGTGCTGGCCGGGCTGTGCGTCGTCTCGGCTCTCGCCATGCGCCGCGTGCACATCCCCGACGTGCGCGACGGTGGCGCCGAGCGACGCGGCATGTTGCACGAGGCGCGCGAGGGCCTCGCCTTCGTCTGGCGCACCGAGCCGCTGCGCAGCCTGATGGCGGCCGGGTCGATCGTCGGGGTCACCTGGGGTGTGATGCAGATCAACCTCCCGGTGATCGCCAAGGAGGTGATGGACAAGAGCGCTCTGGAGGCGTCGGTCCTGATCGGCGCCTTCGCTCCGGGGACGCTCCTCTCCTCGCTCTACATCGCATCGCGCCGCGAGCTGGCGCGACCCGGCTTGATCTTCGCCATCGCGCTCGGTGTCGGCCTGGGACCGGGCGCCGTGCTGGTCGGCGCATCCGTGTCCTACGGGATCACGCTGGGTTTGATGGCGATCTGGGGCCTCTTCGGCGGGGCCGCCATGACCACCCAGCGCAGTCTGGTGCAGGCGCGGACCCCGCCCATCATGATGGGACGGGTGATGGGCATCATGATCCTCACCATGGTGGGATCGTTCCCGATCGCCGCCGGCCTCTCGGCCATGCTCACGCCGATCCTGGGGCCGGGCGGCGCCGTCGCCGCCGTCGGTGCCGCGACGACCCTGCTGGCTCCCCTCCTGGTCTTCCGCAAGGCGATCCGGCGCGCGGTGGTCGAGGGCGTCTCGCCGTCCTGAGCCGCGCGGCGCCGGGCGCCCGCCCGCCGGGCGAAGGGCGCTAGAGTGCCGGGCCATGCCCTTCGATCTCGCACTGGGACTGGGCTCGCTGCTGGCCTGGATCTACCTGACCTTCGCCCATGGGCGCTTCTGGACGGGCGAGGTGCGACTCGGCGATCCGCCCGCGCCGGCCGCCTGGCCCGCGGTGGTCGCGGTGGTTCCCGCGCGCAACGAGGCCGACGTGATCGAGCGCACCCTCGGATCCCTGCTGGGACAGGACTACCCGGGCTCGCTGCGCATCGTGCTCGCCGACGACGAGAGCGACGACGGTACCGGCGAGGTCGCCGCAGCCCTGGCCCGTGGTCACCTGCGCGGTGAGCGCCTGGTCGTGGAGCGAACGGGACCGCGCCCGGAGGGCTGGGTCGGCAAGATGTGGGCGGTGCACACGGGCGTGCTGCGCGCAGGCAAGGAGGCGCCCCACGCGGACTACCTCCTGCTCACCGACGCCGACGTGGAGCACAGCCCGGGCAACCTGCGTCGTCTCGTCGCCAAGGCCGAGCGGGAGGACCTGGACCTCGTGTCGCTGATGGTCCTCCTGCATGCCGAAACGGCCTGGGAGAAGCTCGTCGTTCCCGCCTTCGTCTACTTCTTCCAGAAGCTCTATCCGTTCCCCCGCGTGAACCGGCCCCGGGCGCGAACGGCGGGCGCGGCCGGGGGCTGCATGCTGGTGCGGAGCACCGCCCTCCAGCGGATCGGCGGCATCGAGCCGCTGCGCGGCGAGATCATCGACGACTGCGCGCTGGGCAGGGCGATCAAGCGCGGCGGTCCCATCTGGCTGGGCCTGAGCGACAGCGAGCGCTCGATCCGCGCCTACGGCGGGCTCGCCGGCGTCTGGCACATGGTGGCGCGCAGCGCGTTCACCCAGCTGCGCCACTCGAACCTCCTGGTCGCGGGGACCCTGGTCGGGCTGGCGCTTCTCTACCTGGCACCGCCCGCGCTCGTGCTGGGGGGGCTCTTCGGTGTGTCTCCCGTCGCCGCATCCCTGGGCGCCGCGGCCTGGATCGCGATGGCGATCTCGTTCGTCCCGACCCTGTCGCTCTACGGTCGTCCGGCGTGGATGGGCTTCGCGCTGCCGCTGGCGGGCGCGCTCTACGCCGCCATGACCTTCGACTCCGCCCGGCGTCACGCCCGCGCCGAGGGCGCCGCCTGGAAGGGGCGCGCCGGCGCGGGAAGCTCGAACGCCGCGCGCTAGGGGCTACGGAATCGGCCCCACCTCGCCCTTGATCTGCAGCTTGGGGAGGCCGAATGCCCCCTTTGCGAAGCGCTTCAGGTTCCTGCCCAGCTCGCCCCGGCAGGTCACCTGCATCTTGACCGTCGGGGTCGGGCCACCGAAGCTGCTCCCCCTGACGTCGGCGCTCGCCTTGCAGCCCTGAATCGGCCCCAGGACGGTCGTCGCGGGCTGCAGCACGTAGGAGGACGGGCTGAACGATCCGACCCGCAAGGCGACGTAGTCCTTCTGCTTGAGGAGCGACCTCGGACCCTGCGCGGTCTGCTTGCGCTTCACCTGGTCCGGCTCGTAGAGGTAGGCGCTCACGATCAGCGCGTCGGGGTAGCCGAAGAGGACCCACGCGCCGCTGGCGAACGGGGGCAGCAGGGTGTTCAGGTACGAGGCCGACGACGGTGACCGCGGCGGGATGGGAAAGACCGGCAGCACACCGGACAGCGGGACGCCGACCGGGGCCGCGCCCCCCTGGAAGGCGAGGAGCACCGTACCGCTGGGACTGTAGCCCGGGGACGCCGGGCCCAGGCTCTGGAACTGGCCGGGGATCGCCCAGCCCAGATAGCCCGGCAGGTCCGGAGAGGAGCGGAACACGAAGGCCTCGCCGAGATCCGGCCGGTCGAGTCCCAGGCCCGGTGCGGAGATCTGGGCGCGGGCAGCCCCGGCCGTCGCCAACAGCAGGCAGCAGCCGAGAGCGACTCGGCGGATTCCAGGTACCATGCGCGCCTCCATGCCGATGTCCGAATACTACCGCTCGCTGCGCGCGCGGATAGGCCGCGATCTCATCGAGATTCCGTCGGTCGCGCTGGCGGTCCGCGACCGCGACGGGCGCGTGCTCCTCGGCCTGAATCACGAGGACGGACGCTGGCTCCTGCCGGGCGGCGCAGTGGAGCCGCTGGAGGAGCCGGCGGCCGCCGCGGTACGCGAGGCGCGCGAAGAGACGGGGCTCGAGGTCGAGATCGTGCGTCTCGTCGGCGTGTACGGCGGGCCTCTGTGCAGGGTGACCTACGCCAACGGCGACGCGATCGCCTTCGTGGCCACCCTCTTCGAGGCGCGAGCCACGGGCGGTGCCGAGCAGCCCGACGACGAAGAGCTCTCGGCGTTGCGCTGGGTGGGAGCGGACGACTGGCAGGTCCTGTCGCTCGCCGAGTGGGCCCCCGCGATGCTGCGCGACGTCTTCGCCGCGCGGAGCGAGGCCGGCTTCGCATCGCCGTGACCGCGGCCGGCTTCGCATCGCCGTGACCGCGGCCGGCTTCGCATCGGCGTGAGCGCGGCAAGGTCGTGGTGCGAGCTCCCCGAGCGAGGTCACCCGACGCATTCGAGTCCGTGGACCCGCCGATCGAGGCGGATCCGCGCTGCCGGCGGCCTCGGTCGCGGCTAGACTCGCGAGCGCCAGCGAGGAGGGAAGGGATGGTCTTCACGGGTTCCGTCAGCATGTCGATCGCACTGGTGCTCGGACTGGGGGCGGCTCCGGCCGCGGCGCAGATGCCGATGCCGCCGGACGCGAGCCGCGTCCTGTCGGACGACTACGAGGGAACCAGCTACTCGCCCTACGCCGCACGCGAGGTGGGCGACGGCGACGCGCCGAGCCGGGTCCTCTGGGGGGATACCCATCTGCACACCGGCATGTCCATGGATGCCGGCGCCTTCGGCAACCGCCTCGGGCTCGAGGACGCCTATCGCTTCGCGCGAGGCGAGGAGCTCGTCTCGAGCACCGGGATGCCCGTGCGGCTCTCGAGACCGCTCGACTTCCTGGTGGTCGCAGATCACTCCGACAACATGGGCTTCTTCCCCGATCTCTATGCGGCCGCGCCGCACATCATGGCCGTGCCCAAGGGCAAGGAGTGGTACGACCGCATCCAGGCCGGCGAGGGCGTCGGCGTGGCCCTCGAGCTGATCGGGATGTTCTCCCAGGGCCAGTTCCCGGACGGGCTCATGTACACGCCCGACTCCAAGCCCTACAAGGCGGCCTGGCAGGAGACGATCGACGCGGCGGAGCGCTTCAACGACCCCGGCAACTTCACCGCCTTCATCGGCTTCGAGTGGACGTCCCTCGTGAAGGGCAACAACATGCACCGCGTGGTGATCTACCGGGACGGCGCGGACAAGGCCGCGCAGATGGTCGCCTACACGACGGTGCCGCCCCTCGGCAGCACCAACCCCCGCGATCTCTGGAAGTGGCTCACCCGCTACGAGGAGACCACGGGCGGAGAAGTCCTCGCCATCGCCCACAATGGCAACCTCGCCAACGGGATCATGTTCCCGCTGGAGGCCCAGTGGGACGGGACGGCGCTGGACGAGACCTACGTCACCCAGCGCCGCAAGTGGGAGCCCCTCTACGAGACCACCCAGATCAAGGGTGACGGCGAGACGCATCCCTTCCTCTCGCCGAACGACGAGTTCGCCGACTACGAGACCTGGGCCATCGGCAACCTGGACGTCTCGGAGGCGAAGACGAACGACATGCTGGCGGGCGAGTACGCGCGCGAGGCGCTGAAGCGCGGGCTGGCCCTGGAGGCACGGCTCGGCACCAATCCCTACAAGTTCGGACAGATCGGCTCGACCGACAGCCACACGGCCCTGGCCACGGCCCAGGAGGACAACTTCTTCGGCAAGCACAGCGGCGCCGAGCCGAAGCCCGATCGCATGGCCCACCCGTTCATGGAGAACGAGAACGGAACGATCATGGGATGGCAGCAGGTCGCCTCCGGTCTGGCCGCGGTCTGGGCCACCGGCAACACCCGCGAGGCCATCTTCGACGCGATGGAGCGGCGCGAGACCTATGCGACCACCGGCAGTCGCATGGTGGTGCGCCTCTTCGGCGGCTGGGGCTTCACGGAGAAGGACCTGGACAGCCGCACCCCGGCCCTGGCCGGCTACAAGAAGGGCGTGCCCATGGGCGGCGACCTTCCGGCGCAGGCGGGTGCCGCCGCCCCGAGCTTCATGGTGTACGCGATCCGGGATCCGATCGGGGGCAACCTCGACCGCATCCAGATGGTGAAGGGCTGGCTGGCGGCCGACGGCGAGACCCACGAGAAGGTGTACGACGTGGCCTGGTCCGGCGACCGCAAGCCGCGCGCGGACGGGAAGCTCCCGCCGGTCGGAAACACCGTCGACGCCGCGCGCGCCAACTACACCAACACGATCGGCTCCCCCGAGCTGGGGGCCGTGTGGACGGATCCCGACTTCGATGCCGCGCAGAAGGCCTTCTACTACGCGCGGGTCATCGAGATCCCGACGCCCCGCTGGTCCACCTACGACGCCTTCCGCTTCGGCGTGCCCATTCCGGAGGGTGCACCCGTCTCCACCCAGGAGCGCGCCTACACGTCGCCGATCTGGTACACGCCCTGAGCCGCGGCCGCGCCGCGGCGGGAAGGGTGGGCTCCTAGGCGCCTCGCAGTCCGCGGTCGGCGTGACCCGGGGCCTCGCTCCCGCCGTCGAGCCAGTCCAGGTAGCGGGCGGGCGGGAAGAAGGCCAGGCCGTAGGCGATCGAGATCGCGCAGCCGAAGCACGCGAAGACCAGGAGATCCAGCGACATCAGGAGCGACTGGTTTCCGGGGAAGAGTGCCGGCGGGACCGAGGTGAGCATGAGGACGATCCCGCCGAGGCCAGCGAACGCCCAGAGCAGGAAGCGGTTGGTCACGACCGGGTCCGCGAGCCCGAGTGCCAGCCGCTTCTTCATCATCGCGTAGTAGCGGAGAGCCTCGGCGACGAGCCAGATCGATGCGGCGACGCGCCCCACCAGCTCGACCGAGAACCACGTCAGGGGGAGCTCGCCCGTCGCGAAGGTGCCGCTCGCGGCGAAGCCGGCGAAGGCGACCGCGGGGATCGCCAGGATGCCGGACACCAGTGCCGCCGACCAGGCTTCGCCGGGCCGGAACACGGTGCGGATGAAGAGGCACTGACAGACGAGCGATGCGGCGACGAAGAGCTTGCCTGCGAAGAGCAGCCTTCCCGCGGCGGCCGGGCCGAGCTCGCCCTGTCCGGCTCCCATCCCGGCCGCCTCGAGCGTTGCGCCCACGGTTCCACCGAGCAGGAGCGAGAGGCCGATGAGGAGCTCCGGACGCTTCCCGGTGCGGCGCGAGAGCTGCAGCATGCGCAGACCGACGGCGGTGATGGTCAGAAGGTAGATCGTGCCCGAGACCGCCTGCAGCGCTTCGATGCCCATACCTGCTCCGCGGGGGATGCGATTGCGGGGAGCCGTGCCGGCTCGCCGTATCGACCACTCCGCTCCCCTACCTGAGGAGCGAGTTTGAGGAGCGAGTTCCCGCTCCCCGCGGAGCGCGGTTGACCGCAGGGGAGCGATCGTCTCTAATGGGGACGCCCGAGGGCAGACGGCCACAGGGCCGTCGAGCCGGCGCCGCACGCGTCCCCGATGAGTAGTTCAGCTGGCGACATCAGACGGCTTCTCGCCATCGTGGCCGCGGTCCTGGCCGGGATCGGGGCGTCCGTCGCAGCCGGGGCGGGCGGGACACTCACGCCGGCAGACGTGTGCGCGGACCCCGACGATTGCAGGCTCCGGGAGGCCGGGCAGATCGCCGGCGTCGGGGTGGGGCTCGCGAGCGGGCGGCCCGGAGGGCGCCCTCGCGAGCTGCTTCTCGCAGAGGCGAACATCGGGGTCAACCACGCGTTCTCGTGGCAGACCATCTGGCCCGAGCGGGATCGCTGGTCGTTCGAGCAGGCCGACGCGATCCACGCGTTCCACCGCGAGAGCGGCCTGCGATCGATGGCCTTCCACTTCGCGTGGGAGCAGCTCTTCCTCGACGATCTGCCCGACTGGGTGCGGGCGGTCGAGGACCCCGACGAGCTTCGCGCGCTCCTGCGCGAGCGGGCCGAGGTGATCTTCGAGCGCTATCCCGACCTCGACCGGATCAACGTGATCAACGAGCCGCTTCCGACGCTGGGAGGGAGCTCCGAGCCCTACGAGAACCACTTCTTCCAGGTGCTGGGGCCGGACTACATCGCGGAGCTCTTCGAGATCGTCGACGCCGCCGCCCCCGACCACGTGAGGCTCGTGCTCAACGAGAACTTCGTGGAGTACTTCCCCGAGAAGGCGGAGGGCCTCGTCGCGCTCGTCGCCGACCTGGTCCAGCGAGGGATCCCGATCGACTCGGTGGGCTTCCAGACCCACCTGATGCTGACGGAGATCGCCGGCCGGGAGCCCGACTGGGACCTCTACCAGGCGACCCTGCGTCGCGTCGCCGACCTGGGCGTCGATGTCTGGATCTCCGAGCTCGACAACCCGGTCGACCCGGCGCGTCCCGGCCGCTTCGAGTACCAGGCGGGCAACTACCGCCGCGCCGTCGAGGTGTGCCTGGCGGTGCCGAGGTGCAGCGACATCCTCGTCTGGGGCATCGAGGACGGCCCGTTCTGGTTCCCGCTCCCCTATGTGGACCCGGCGCCGCTGCTCTTCGACTCCGCCTTCGAGCCCAAGCCGGCGTACTTCGCGGTGCGCGACGCGCTTCTCGCCGGACGTCCTGTCCGCACGCCGGTCTCGGGCGACAGGCTGCTGCTGCGCGACGGGCTGGATCCCGCGCGTCGCAGCCTCTCGTTCGCATCCCGGGATCCGGCGATCCGGGCGCCGCTTCCGGGCAGCGCGGGCGATCCTCGCCAGGCCGGGATGGTCGTCGAGGTGGGGAGCCCCACCACGGGGGAGACGGCAAGGGTGGCGCTTCCTCCCGCGGGCTGGAGTCTCCGGGGGCAGGCCGGCACCCAGAGGTACTCCTACCGGGACCGCGACCGTTCGCACGGTCCGTGCAACAGCGCGCAGCTCTTCGCAGGCAAGCTCCAGGTCGGCTGCCGCGGGGAGGGTCTGGGCTTCACCCTCGACGAGCCCGAGCAGGGCTCGCTCCGGGTCGAGATCGAGCTCGGAAACGACGTCGTGTGGACCGTCTTCGGAGGCACCGTCGTCCGCGACCGGGGCATCCCGGCCGATCGGCGGGGTAGGGGGCAGTTCGTGGCGAAGCGCGCGCCGCGCGGGACGGATCCGGGACCGTGAAGCAGCGCGGCTTCGATCGGGGGGTGACGAGCGGAGGGCTACTTCCTGAGCACCTCGAATGGCCCGTTGCAGAGACCGTGGGAGTCGATCTCACCGTCCAGGAACTCGGGAAGGAAGCACCCCGCCTTCGAGGGGTCGTTCTGCCAGCGGTAGACGAAGCCCATCTTGTACTCGTCCGGGTCGTCCGCGAGACAGACGCACACGAGCTTCGGCTTCTCCCCGAGCGCCTTCGCGACCTTCGCCCAGAGCTTCCGCACTTGTGCCTCGTTCATCCCCGCGCTGCTGGGCGCAGCCGCGAAGAGAATGACCAGAGCCGAGAGAGTGGTCGCGAGTCGCGTCACGGGAACCTCCTGCTGAGTTTCCCCAAGCATGACACGAGCTCGGCCCGGCTGTCCGCGGGCTCGGACAGGCCCCGCCACGACAGGGTTGGAGTGATCGAGTGCGAGGCTACGGACTCTGCAACGCTGCGATGAGGGTCCCGCTGACGTCTCGGGCTTCCACCGTGACACGGACGTTCTTCTTGCCGCCCTTCAAGACATCGACCACGCAGTGCCGGGCGTTGTCGTTGCTCGTTGGATACGCGACGCTCTGATTCGGCGGGATGGCCACGGCATACGGCCCGTTGGCGACTTCTCCATCGAACGTGTAGATCACGATGGATACCTGCACCTCCTTCCTGGTCGAGGCGTTGAGCGCCGCGCAGACCAGGCTTCCGTCGGGCGGCGGAGTCAGCCTCGACGTCACGATCCGCGGCCCGGCCGCGGCGTCGCTGGCGAGGGCGAGGACGGAGAGAAGAGAGACAAGGGCGGCGAGACGTTTCACGGGAACCCCCAGTTCGTTGGGTCCCCCAAGCATCACGAACGCGCCCCGCCAGCGCCCGCGGAACCCGTCGAGCAACCCGCGAGCGCCTTGAGACGAATTGCCCCACGTTCCGACGGCCAGGCTGACGGTCCTTCCAACCGGGACGAGCGGCTCGATTGACTTCGAGCGCGCTCCTGGACCAAGCTGCGAAGCATCGGGGCTGTGTGCACTCCCAGCCCGTTGCGTTGGAAGGAGAAGAGCAGTGGTGACCAGGCTCATCGTCATCGGGTGCGTCGTGTTCGGGCTGTCCGGTACCGCCCGCGCAGCAGCGGAGATCGTGACAGCGGGACTGGAGACCCCCGACTCCGGTGCTCTCGAGTGCCGCGTCGTCAATGCATCGGCCAAGAAGACTCTCGTCGGGACGATCGAGCTTCTCAACGTCGCCGGCACGGTCATAGACGCGATCAGCTTCAGTCTCGCGCCCAGGACAACCAGGGACAACAACACCACCAACTCGACGGCGCGCTTCTGCGTCGTGACCGTGACGAAGGGGGGGAAGAAGAACGCCCGCGTCTCGTTCTATGCAATCGACAGCGCTGGCGACATCGTGGCGGCGGTCACGGGGCGCTAGCGTCGCGAAAGCGGGAGACGCCGAAGCCGCCCGCCGGGAGTGCACCGCGCACCTGGAGCCCGAAATGCGACTGGCAGCTCCGAGGCGTCCCTCAGAGCTGCCAGTCCGTGTGGTAGCGGGGGCCGGATTCGAACCGACGACCTCCGGGTTATGAGCCCGACGAGCTACCAGACTGCTCTACCCCGCATCAAATCCGGTAGGCCCGAAAATCTATTGGCTCGCGCCGCGCTGTCAAGCGGGGCTGCCGGGAGGCTGCCGCTCGCCTGCTGGGGCGCTCCCCGCCTCCGGGAGCTGGCGATCGTCACCTCCCCGGGCGGCCCCGGCACTCTCCTCACGTGGGACCCGACGGGGCTTCCGGAGGTAGAGCAGAGATGAAGCGGATCAGCATTCTTGGACGGACGATCGCGGGAGCGGCGCTCTCGGTGGCCCTGGCGGCTCCTGCAGGTGCCGGAACCATCTACGCCTGGCGCACGGACGACGGCGGCTACGCGTTCGCCGACGATCTGCGGCGGGTGCCCGAGCGCTACCGGGATCGGGTGGAGACCCGGCAGAGCGGCAACCTCTCCGAGCACGCGCGCTATACGCCGCAGGACGACGAGGCCATCGCGCGCCACGCCGCGGAGATGGAGCGCCGCCTGGACTCGCTGCGCAAGCGCAACCAGCGCCTCGCCGAGACCCTCGCGGCCAGTCAGGTCGCGGCCGGAGCGCCGGGCGTGACCGTGCGGCTCGACAGCCGCGGGCAGCCGATCATCGACGTGCCGTCCGGAGGCGGGCGGAACAGCGGGGGGCCGGTGATCGTCGAAGACGTCCTGGCCAAGCCGGAGGGGGCCTCGAACACGCGCCGCAACACCGTCATCCGCCAGGGTGACGAGGTGATCGCGGTGGTGCGCCCGCTGCACACGCGCAAGCCGACCTTCAAGACCGAGTCGGAGATCGAAGCCGGCGAGCGCTACTGAGGCCCAGGCCTCTCGGGGTGCCCTACTCGCGCAGCCAGCCGGGTAGGGCGCCCGCGCGCCGCGCCTCCTCGGGGAGCTCCTCCTCGAGGTACTTGAGAGCCGCTTCCAGCTCCGCGTGTGCCGCGGCCCGCTCGTCGCTGACGATCGCTCGGGGCTCCCCGCGCTGCCGGTTCCGGTGGCGCATCTTCCCGTAGCTCTCCTCGGCCTCGGCGACCCGCTCCCGGGCCATGGCGACGCGCTGGCGTGCCTCGTCGGCGCGCGCGCGCCAGTAGGCCTCCTGCTCGGCCTCCGGGACCGCACCGGGCGCGCCTTCCAGGGCGGCGGGCTGAGCCGCGGTCGGGGCCGCTGCAGAGAGCGCACCCGCCAGGATCCCCGCGCAAAGAACAAGCTGCAGACGCCTCACATCGTCCCCCTCGCACTGGGGAGGCACGTCCGTTCGTGCACCCAGGTGTCGATCAGTCTCGAGCTGACTCCGTCCAGCCCCACGAAGCGGAGGCCCATGCCCTGCGGCTCGCCTTGCTCGCGCTCCACCCACACCACCTCGGCGGTGGGGCGGATGCCCTGCCGGGCGTCGGGCAGATCGAACTCGAGGGTCACCTCGCTCTGCGGATTGATCTCCTTGGCGCCCTCGACGAAGATCCCGCCGCGCGACAGGTTGCGGGCCTGGCCGGTCCAGTCGGTGTGACCGTCGTCGACGCGGACCCGTCCGCGGAACGGCACCCGAGGCAGGCCGCGCACCTGCGCGTACTTGATGAAGCGGGTGACCGCCTGGATCAGCTCGACCCGGCTCACGGGCTTTCGCAGCACGTCGTCGGCGCCGGCCCGGATCGCCGCGGCCCGGTCCTCGGCAGCGTCGCTCGAGGAGACGATCAACACCCGGGTGTTCTCGAGGGTCGTGTCGTCGCGGACGGCCCGGCACACGTCGAGGCCGTCCATCCCGGGCATGATCGCGTCCACCAGCATCAGCGCCGGGTGCTCGCGGCGCGCCAGCTCCATGGCTTCGACACCACTCGTGGCGGTCAGGATGCGTGCCGTGCGAGCGAGGAAGAGACACTCGATCTCCAGGAAGATCGGGGCGTCGTCGACCAGCAGGATGGTTGCGCGATCGGACATCCGTTCCCTCCGGACGAATGCTGCAGCGGCCGGGTGGGGCGGCTACTTGGGCTGCAGCTTGGCGAGCGCGGTGCGGATCTTCTCCATGTCGGGCTTCACGCTCCACTTCTTGGTGTGCTCGTCCCGCACCCACACCTGCTCCTCGAGCCACTTCTCCTCGATCATGCGGGCCAGGTGGTAGGCGCGGAACGTGACGGTGCTCGTGGCCTCGGTCTCGAGCTCGTTGAAGTTCGTCTCCAGGATCTCGTAGTCCGAGAGGCGCACGTTCTCGAAGGCCGGGATGTTCGCGCGGAACGCGTCGCGGTGTTCCTGCTCGACGAGCATGCTGGCGGCCTCGTACTCACCCCAGCGCAGGAAGTGCACGTACTTGAGCTGCGTGTCCTCCAGGTTCTTCTTGTGGCCGGCCCAGTCGAGGTCCATGGTGGCGCACGGCGACACGCCCATGCAGGCGACGAGCGCAGCGGCGAGCAGCCCGCCTCGGATGGTCTTGAGCATCGAATCCCCCCCCGAACCACGCTCACCCGCCGGCAGGCAACCGGCACAGAGCGGCGTGGATCCGACCCTTTCCCTATCGGCGCGGAGGGCGCCTGGCCTGAGCGTTCCTGTGTTAGACTCGCGCCGCGCGGCGCAAGGCCGCGTTTCAGAAGTACTTTTCGGCCCACTCCAGACGGGCCCGGGAGGCCTCGAGCGTGGGCGCACTGGTGGGGATCGACGTCGGCGGAACCAAGGTGGCGCTCTGCGTGGGAGCCCCGGGAGGGGAGCTGCAGGCGACGCTGCGTCGCGCGACCGAGCCGTCGGGCGATCCGGCCGCCGACGTCGCGCGTCTGGCCGAGGATGCGCGCCAGGTGATCGCCCAGGCCGGGCTGCAGCTCGCGGATGTGGAGGCCGTGGGCGTATCGCTCCCGGGCCCCCTCGATCCCGAGGGTCGGCGCGTCCTGAATCCGCCCAACCTGCCGGGCTGGGGGGAGGTGCCCGTCGGTGATCTGCTGAGCGAGAGCCTCGGGCTGGAGGCGATCCACCTCGAGAACGATGCCAATGCGGCCGCGGTCGCCGAGGCGCGCTTCGGCGCGGGCCGGGGCTTTGCAAGCGTCCTCTACGCCACGATGAGCACCGGGGTGGGCGGTGGGATCGTCCTCGACGGACGGCTCTGGCGAGGCCGCAGCTGGAGCGCCGGCGAGATCGGCCACACCACCCTCGAGTGGGATGGGGAGCTCTGCAACTGCGGCCTGCGCGGCTGCGCGGAGGCCTACATCGGTGGTGCGGCCTGGCAGAAGCGTCTGGCGCGCGTGGCGCCGGACGACGGACGCGTGGCGGAGCTGGCGGGGGGGAGTGCCCAGGCCACGCCCGTCCACGTGGTGGAGGCCGCCCGCGAGGGCGACGCCTTCGCCCTGGCCGAGATCGAGCGCTTCAACCGCTACCTGACCCACCTGCTGGTGAACCTCGCCTTCACCCTCGACCCGGAGGCGGTCGTGCTCGGCACGATCGTCGCGGCAGCCGGCGAGGAGCTGGTCCTCGGTCCGGTGCGCGAGGCCGTGCGGGCGCGCACGTGGCCGCGCATCGGTGGGGGTCTCGAGCTCCGCGCCGCGACCCTGGGCGAGCAGCTGCCCTACTACGCGGGGCTCTGCGCGGCCCTGACCGGAGCCGAGGGCTCCGCCTCCACGCCGGCCTGAGCCGCCTTCGCGCCCGCGTCGAAGCGGGCCAGCTCGTCGTGCAGCGCTTCGGCGTCCCGGCAGAGGTCGCCGACGATGGCGACGATCTCCGGGACCCGGCCGCCGGTCTTGCGCGCGGTCTCGAGCACGCGCTCCACGACCTCGGAGACGCCTTCGCCGGCCTGCTGGTGGCTGGCCATGTTCTCCTGGATGCTGCGCATCATCTCGCCGATCGCGGTGATGCTCTCCGTGATGAAGGCGGTGGACTCGCGCTGCTCCTCGGTGGAGCGCTGCACCTGACGGCAGACGACCAGGGCCGCCTCCGACGTCTGCAGCATCTGCTCGCTGGCGGCGCTCTGCTCGGCCATGGCGCCCGAGATCTTCTGGACCATCGCGGAGGTGCGGTTGGCGGCGTCGGCCACGTGCTGGGAGTTGCGACCCTGCTCCTGGGCGGCGCGCGCGATCTCGCTGACGCGGGCGTTCGCGTCGCCGGCCAGCTCGCGGATCTTCTCGAGGGCGTCTCCGGCCCTGCGCGAGCGCTCGACGCCGGTCTCCACCGCCTGGATCCCGGCCTCCATGGCGGACATGGCGTTGCCCGACTCGTCCTGGACCGAGCGGATCAGGCGCTCGATTTCCTGGGTGCTCATGGCCGTACGCTGGGCGAGCGTCTTCACGTGGTTGGCCACCACCGCGAAGGCCTTCCCCTGCTCGCCGGCCTGGGCGGCGATGATCGCGGCGTTCAGCGAGAGCAGGTTGGTCTCGTCGTTGATTCCGCCGATCACCGTGAGGATCTCGTCGATCTCGCCGATGCGCTCGACCAGGCGTCCCACCACCGCGCGTGACTCGCCGGTGAGGGAGCGGATCTCCTCGATGCCCTCGATCGTCGAGGCGACGGCGCCGGTGCCTTCCTCGGCGCCTTGGGAGACCTTCTCGGTGAGCTCCGAGGCCTGGTTCACGTGGTCGCTCACCTCCTGGATGGCGCGGTCCATCTGGGTCATCGAGGCGGCGGTCTCCTCGGCCATGCGCTGCACCTCGTCGGCGCTGTCGGCGACCTGCCGGATGCTGGCCCCCATCTCCTGGCTCGAAGAGCTGGCCGACTCCACGGCGTCGTTCAGCGAGGTGACGCTGCGCGCCACCTCGTCCACCGATGCCGCCAGCTCGAGGGTCGAGGAGGAGGCCTCCTCGGTGGAGCGCGAGAGCGTCTCGATCTGTCCGTTCACGTCGCGGATCGAGGTGTTGACCCGCGCGAGCATGGCCGCGGTCTCCTCGGCCGACTCCTCCTGCAGGTGACTGCCGTCCTCGACGTCACCCATCGCCAGGCCGAGGCGCCCCGCGACCGCCTGGATGCGCTCGGTGATGCCCGTGACGCGCCCGGCCAGGCTGGCGAAGCCCTCCCACATGCCGTTCAGGGCCTTCCCCAGGCTGTCGAGGGCGCCGAGATCCTGTGTGCGCACGCGGGCGCCGAGGTCCCCCTCGCCCATGCGCTCCACCCCGGCCAGCAGGGCGGCGATCGGCTTGAGCGCGTTCCGTCTCAGCACCCAGTAGAGGGCGCCGCCGATGAGTCCCGCCCCGAGCAGCACGACCACGGCGGCCAGGCTCACGCTGCGCACCAGAGCCGCCCCCACCCGCGCCGTCGAGAAGCGCATGGCCACGGTGCCGACGAGGGGCGTATCGCCCGTCTCCGGATCGTGCTCGCCGTGGATGGGCAGCACCCAGAGGAGGGCGCCCTCGCCGGCCTCGGGACTCCCGGCCTCGAAGCGGGTGGGCACGACCACCCCGGCATGGTAGGAGGCGGCCGCGCCGCCCACGGTCGGGGTGTCGGTGGAGACCACCACCCGACCCATCTCGTCGACGACGGTGGCTTCGATCAGGTCGGGTGTCTCGGAGATCTCCTGCACGGCCTGGGCGGCGGTGCGCATGTGACCCCGCGACAGGGGGCCCGAGAGGGAGAGGGCCAGCGCGCGAGCGTCTGCGCTGGTGCGCTCGGACAGCTCGTCGTGGAGCAGGCCGTTGGCGGCGATCGCCAGGGTGAGGATGGCGATCCCCGCCGACAGGACGATTCCGCCCATGATCGAGACGACCAGGTTGCGGCGCAGGTCGCTCGCGACCCGGCTCTCCGTCGCACCCATCGCAGCCCCTCCAGACACGGGTTCGAGACGGCTCGGAGATCGACACGACGGCGCCCGGTCTTGAGCCAGAAAGCCGTGCGCCGGCGCGCACCTGGGCCGCCCGGGCGCAGCCGGCCTACACGCGGACGTCGGCCAGTCGGGCCACCTCGGAGACGAGCCCGGCCAGGCCCCCGGCGGCGATGGCTTCGCGGGCGCGGGCCATCAGGCGCAGGTAGAAGCGCAGGTTGTGCAGCGAGGCGAGGCGCGCTCCCAGGGCCTCTCCGGAGTGCACCAGGTGGGCCAGGTAGGCGCGAGAGTGGGCTCGGCAGGCCGGGCAATCGCAGTCCGCGTCGACCGGGTCCGGATCGCCGCGGAAGCGGCTGTTCTTGATGGGCAGGAGACCGTGCTGGGTGTAGAGAAGGCCGTGCCGCGCGTGGCGCGTGGGGACGACGCAGTCGAAGAGGTCGACGCCCGCCGCCACCGCCGCGAGGATGTCCTCGGGACGACCGATCCCCATGAGGTAGCGAGGCGCCTCCGCGGGCAGTCCCGCGTGGGCGGCCCGCACCAGGTCGACGCGCGCGTCGGGCGCCTCGCCCAGGCCGAGGCCGCCGTGGGCGTAGCCGTCGAACCCGAGGGCGGCGGTGGCGTCCGCGCTCTCTCGGCGAAGCTCGGAGCGGTTCCCGCCCTGCACGATGCCGAAGAGGGCCTGGTCCTCGCGCTTGCGGGCCGCGCGGCTGCGCGCGGCCCAGCGCAGGGTGCGCTCCATCGCGGCCCGCGCGCGCCCGGGGTCGCCGAGGGTCTCCGCGCCCTCGAGACGCGACTCGAGGGGCAGGCACTCGTCGAGCACCATGGCTACGTCCGAGCCGAGCCGTTCCTGGATGGCCACGGCGTCCTCCGGGCGCAGCCGATGCCGGCGGCCGTCGAGGGTCGAAGCGAACGAGACGCCGTCCTCGTCGACGCGCACCCGGTCGCCGAGCGACGTCACCTGGAAGCCGCCGCTGTCGGTGAGCCAGGGGCCGCTCCAGTCGGTGAATCCGTGGAGCCCGCCCAGCTCTGCGATCACGTCCTCGCCGGGTCGCTCGTGCAGGTGATAGGTGTTCGAGAGCAGGATCTGGGCACCGAGCTCCCGCAGGTCGCCGCCCGAGAGGCCTCGCACGGCCCCGTAGGTCGCCACCGGCATGAAGGCCGGGGTCTCGACCACGCCGTGGGGTGTCGTGAGTCGGCCGCGGCGCGCTTCGCCGTCGCGGGCGCCGGGCTCGAAGGAGAACCCCCGCGCCTTCACAGGATCAGCATCGCGTCGCCGTACGAGTAGAAGCGATAGCCCTCGCGAATCGCCTCGGCGTAGGCATCCAGCACGGGTCGGCGCCCGGCGAAGGCGGCGACGAGCAGGAGGAGGGAGGAGCGGGGCAGGTGGAAGTTGGTCAGGAGCGCGTCCACCACGCCGAAGGGGCGCGGGGCGTCGTCACCCGGATCGGGCCGCAGGAAGAGACGGGTCTCGCCGCTGCCCGCGCGCACGCCGCGCTCCGCGTCGACCCGGCTCTCCAGCACCCGGGTGGTCGTGGTTCCGACCGCGACCACCCGGCCGCCGCGCGCGCGAGCTCGCGCCACCGCGCGTGCGGTGGCCTCCGGCAGCACGAACGGCTCGGCGTGGAGCTCACCCTGCACCAGGTCCTGGTGGCGTACCGGACGGAAGGTGCCGGCCCCGACGTGGAGCACCACCTCGGCGTGCTCCACGCCACGCCGCTCCAGCGCGGCGAGGAGTTCGGGGGTGAAGTGCAGTCCGGCGGTCGGTGCTGCGACGGACCCGGCCTCGCGGGCGAACACGGTCTGGTAGCGCTCGCGGTCGCTGTCACGCGGCTCGGGCCGGCGGATGTAGGGGGGGAGGGGAGCCTCGCCCGCGGCGTAGGGATCCGCGCCGCCCTCGAAGGCGAGCAGCACCTCGCCCCCGTCGCGACAGGCGACCACCTCGGCAGCGAGCCCGCCGAGCACGAGGCGCTGTCCCGCGCGCAGACGCCCCCGGCACTTCACCAGCGCGCGGAAGCGGCCCTCTCCCGCGGTCCCGAGCAGGAGCGCCTCGGCCCGGCCGCCGCTCTCCTTGGCGCCGCGCAGACGCGCCGGCACGACCCGGGTCGCGTTCGTGATGAGGAGGTCCCCGGCCCGCAGCAGGTCCGGCAGCTCGTGCACACGCTGGTGGCGGCGCCGCTCGGAGCCGCGCTCCAGCACCAGGAGCCGCGCGTCGTCCCGCCTCCCTGCCGGCTCCTGGGCGATGCGGTCGGGCGGCAGGACGTAGTCGATCGCGTCGAGCTCATCCATCGACGTCGGGGTCCGGCTCCGCCGGCGGGTCCGGAGCGGGGGGCCCCGGCGGGTCCGAAGCATCTTCTGCGGGCTGCGGGGGTGCGGCGGCCAGGGCTGCTCGCAGGGGGGGTGCGTCGCTGATCGAGTCCCAGGAGAAGAGCGAGAGCGAGGCGCCGAGATCCTCGACCACGGCTCGCTGGGCCGCAGCGCGCTCGGGGTTGCGCGCGAAGAGCCACGAGCCCAGCCCGATCCAGATGCGTCGACCTCCGACGCCGCGCGTGTAGGCGGTCGCCTCGTGACGGAAGAGTCGGTCGTCGCGCGAGTAGAGCATGGTCACCGCGAAGTCGAGGAGTCCGTCCTCGACCCAGCTGCGCCAGTCCTGGAAGAGCGAGAGATAGGCTCGCTCGGGATACGCCGACACCGCGGCCGAGAGCTCGGCGTCGGGTCGCACCGCGCGCATCGCGGCGCCGATCCCCGCCACCAGGTTCGTCACCCGGCCCCGGCGCCACTGGTCCCACGCCTCGTCGTCCCCGGCCCGCGAAGCAGCGGGAGCGCGCAGCCCGGTCTCCGCCGCGAAGCGCTCGCGCGTCGCCGCGCCGTATCCGAAGTCGACGCCCACCCGGAAGCGCGAGCCCGGCGAGAAGGGCAGCACATCCGGGTAGCGGATGTAGTCGAGGTGCACGCCGTCGAGCTCCGGGTAGCGCTGCATCAGCTCGGCGACCGTGGCGACCAGACGCTCCGAGACCCCGGGAGCCCCGGGATCGAGCCAGACGGCGGGCGTGCCCATGCGCACGGTGGCGCGGTCGGGGTAGGGGATCTCGAGGTCCGGGAAGTCGAGCATGGAGCGCCCGCGCCGGTCGACGTGCACGGCCTCGCGGCCCAGATCGCGCAGGATCGGTGCCTCCCGGTTGCCCGCCAGGGAGAGGACGTTCACCCACGCGTGCACGCGCAGCCCTTCGGCGTGGGCCGCCGCGAGGAGCTGGGCGAGCGGGTCGACCTGCTGTGCGGCCACCGCCGCCTGCCAGGGGCCGGAGTCGGCGAGGCTCGAGTCGAACCAGGCGCGCCCCCCGCGGTAGACCTGGACGAAGAGATCGCTCACGCCGAGGGCGTGGGCGTCGGCCAGCAGGGTGGGTACGCGCTCCGGGTTCTCGAGCACGCGCTGCGAGCCCTCGCAGAGGACCCACATCGCGGCGCGCGGGGCGGGCTCTGGCGTCGCTTCTGCGGGCGCGAGCGCGGACTCCGGCGGCGGAGCCGGGGGCGGCTCGCCTTCGCAGGCTGCGGCGAGCCAGGCGAGGCACGCCCAGGCTGCGGTGAATCGACGGGTTCGCAACGCGATCCAAGCTAGCAGGGCCCGCGCGGCTCTCGCACACTAGGCAGAGGGTCCGGGTCCCATCGGCCCGTGACCTGACATCAGCAGCAGGTCCGGATCCCATCAATCCGCGACCTGACATCAACAGCAGGTCCGGATCTCATCAGTCCGCGACCTGACATCAGCAGCAGGTCCGGATCCCATCAGTCCGCGACCTGACATCGGGGAGGTTTCGATTCGCGGTCCGCCTCGGGTGACGATCTTGGCCACGGTGCTGGCGCTCGGCTGGATCACGCTCACGGTGGGCGGCAGCATGACGCCCACGGCGGGCGGCACGGTCGCTCCCGCGGCGCGGGCTTCGCTGGCGCCGTCCGTGCACGAAGCCGCTGCCGGCCTGCGCGCCGCGCTTCGCGCGCGTGCGGACGGCGACTCGCAGGAGGCCGGGCGCCGCTTCGCGGAGACCGCGCGCCGCCACCCGGAGATCGCGGACCACGCGGGGCTCCTGGAGAGCGAGCTGTGGCTCGCGTCCGGCGACTGGGAGTCGGCGATTCGCGCGGCGCGCCGCGCGCTGCGCGAGCGGCCCGACACGCCGCTGCGTCCCCAGCTGCATCGGGCGGAGGGCCGGGCCTTCCTCGAGGCCGGCAACGGGGAAGCGGGGAGGGCGGCGCTCAGCCAGGCGCGCGCCTCGACCCGGCACCTGCCCCTGCGCGCGGGCATCGCCATGGAGCTGGCGCGCTCCTACGAGGCCGCCGGGCGCATCGCCGACGCGGCAGACCTCTACCGGCGGGTCTGGTCGACCGCCCCGGGCGAGGAGGGCGCGCCGCAGGCGGGCGAGCGCCTCGCAGCGCTGGAGAAGAAGGCCGGTCGCAGCTTCCGCAGCGGGCGGGACTGGCGCCGACGCGGGGACGGGTTCCTGAAGCTGGCGCGCACCCAGGAGGCGCTCGACGCCTTCGACCAGGCCCTCGCCATGTCCCTCTCGGGCTCGGATCGCCGGCGCGCCCGAGAGAAGCGCGCGCAGTGCCTGTTCCGGCTGCGCCGCTACCCCGAGGCCGTCGCGGCCTTCGAGGAGCTGGCCCCGCGCGATCCGGAGGCCCGCATCTGGCTGGCGCGCGCCACGGCCCGAGCCGGAGACGTGGACGGCGCGGTGGAGCAGCTCGAGCGACTGGCCCAGAGCGGGCCGCGCTCGCTGCGCAGCCGCAGCCGCTATCTCGCCGCGCTCCTCCTCGAGGACGACCACCCGGAGCGCGCCCGCGAGCACTTCCGGAAGCTCACCCGGGGAAGCTCGGAGATCTCGATCTCGGCGCGCTGGAACCTCGGCTGGGTGGCCTATCGAGCCGGACGCCTGGAGGAAGCGCGCGGCCACTTCCAGGCCCTCGCGCAGGCGGAGCGCGACCCCATCTCGCAGCTGCGTGGGGAGTACTGGTTCGCCCGTGCCCTGGAGCCCTCGGACCCTGCGGCGGGGCGACGCGCCCTGGCAGAGCTCGCCGCCTCCTATCCGCTCAGCTACTACGGCTGGCGAGCCGCCCGCCGGGTGCCGGCCTACGCGGCCCCGGCCAGGCCCCGCCGCCTCGAGCCGGACACGCCCGCGGCCCTGCGCCCGGCGGAGCTGGCGCGTCCGACGATCCTGGTGGCGGCCGGGCTGGACGAGGCGGCGCGCGACGAGCTGGCTCGCCTGGAGGGGCGCGCGGCATCCCGCAGCGACCGGCTGCAGCTGGCGACGCTCTACAGCGAGGCGGGAGACCACTTCGCAGCCGAGGGTCTCGTGCTCCGCTCCCTGAGCTGGGAGCTCGCGCGCGGGCCGGTTCCCGGCCACGAGGAGGCCTGGTGGCTGGCGTGGCCCCTCGCCTGGGACGGCCTGGTGCACCGCTGGAGCGCGGCTTCGGACGGGGTGGTCGAGCCCGAGCTGGTCTGGGCGATCATGCGGGAGGAGAGCGGCTATCGACCGGCCGTGCACTCCACCGCGGGAGCGATGGGGCTGCTCCAGATCATGCCGACCACCGGGGAGCGGCTGGCGCGCGACGCCGGGCTGGCCGCCTTCGCGACCCAGGATCTCCTGCTGCCGTCCGTCAACATCCGGCTCGGCGCCTTCTACCTGGATCAGCTCTCGCGGCGCTTCGCGGGACGTCCCTCGGCCGCGATCGGGAGCTACAACGCCGGGCCGGAGGCGGTCGAGCGCTGGCTGGAGGAGCGGCCCGATCTGGCCGACGACGAATGGGTCGAGGCGATCCCGTACAGCCAGACCCGCCGCTACGTGAAGCGCGTCCTGCGCAGCAAGCACGCCTACCGGGTGCTCTATTGAGCGGTCCCCTGTGGACGCCGCGCGCGGCCGCGGGCGGGGTCGACGTCGTCGGCGTGGGCCAGGTGTCGCTCGACGTGGTCTGCCGGACGCGGGCGATCCCAGCCCCGGGCGGCAAGGGCGAGGCCAGCGAGGTGGCCCGCTGTCCGGGCGGGCAGGTGGCCACGGCCCTGCTCGGCTGCGCGCGACTGGGCCTGCGAGCGCGCTTCGTCTCGGCGGTGGGCGACGACGCGGAGGGACGCGAGGCCCTGGCTCCGCTGGCCGCCGCCGGCGTCGACGTCTCCTCCGTCGTGGTGCGTCCCGGACTGCCGAGCCGCACTGCGCAGATCTGGCTGGAAGAGGGTGGGGGGCGCGCCATCCTGGGCCACCGCGATCCCGCCCTGACGCTGAGACCGCAGGAGGTCCCGCTCGATGCGGTCCGGGCTGCGCGCGTCCTGCACCTCGATACCGGCGATCCCGAGGCCGCACGCGAAGCGGCGCGCGCGGCGCGCGCCGCCGGCGTGCCCGTGGTGCTGGACGTCGACAGCCCGGCTCCAGACCTCGAGTCCCTGGTCGGAGCGGTCGATTTTCCTGTTGTCTCCGGGGCGTTTGCCGAAACGTTCTTCAGGACCTCCTCGATGGGGGAGGCCCTCGCAGGACTCGTCGCCGGGGGCGCGCGGATGGCTGTCGTCACGCTCGGCCGGGACGGGGCGTTGGCGCTCACCCGAGAGGGCGAGCTCCGCGTTCCGGCCTTCCGGGTCGCGGCGCTGGACACCACCGGCGCCGGCGACGCGTTCATGGCGGGCCTGATCTGGGGCCTCCTGGAGGGCCGGCCCGCCGCGGGGGTGCTGGAGGCTGCGGCCGCCATGGCGGCCATGAACTGCAGGGCGCTGGGTGCCCAGGGAGGACTTCCGGACCGCGCGGGGCTGCTGGCCTTCGAGGCGGACTCGGAACGGGAGCCCTGGCGCGACCCCGACGCCTGAGGGGGAAGGGCGATGACCGGTTCGGGAGGCGCGGGGAAGACCCTGCTCTTGCTGCTCGTGCTGCTGGCGATCGTCGGCGGCGCCGGCGCCTGGAACTACCAGCGGAATCTGGAGAAGGAGGCGACGATCCCGCGCCCCTGGCGAGGCTACTCGGACGCCGATCTCCACTCGATGGCGGAGGCCTATCGCTCCGAGGTGAAGCAGTACTCGAAGGCCTGGGAGCAGGCGCGGACGCAGCGCGCCAGCGCCGCCGGGACCGGCCACGTCGATGACCGTGCCCGGGAGTTCGACCGCGTCTATGCCCAGGGCAGGAAGGTCCGCGATCTCAAGAGCGGGCTCGCCGAGCGCGAGGTGGTCCTGGCCGAGCTCGACGAGGAGCAGCGCCTGCGCGCCGCAGAGGCCGACCGCTGGGCCCTGCATCTGCGCCGGCTCACCACCCTCGACTACTGAGCGTCTTCGCCAGAGCTCGACGGCTCGGCGGCGACGGCCGTCCTCGGCGGCGGGGCCTCAGTCCTCCTCGACCGTGTCGAGGACCACCGAGTCGTCGTCGAAGGCCTCGCCGAGGTCGTCGTCGCCCGCGACCCCACCGAACTCGAGCTCCATCTCCTCGCTGCTCAGGGACTCCTTGCGGGTCGACCCGTCGTCGTCGTCCAGGTAGGGCGCCAGCGAGCGGGCATCGCGCGAGCGTCCCGAGGCCTTCTTGGCGGGCTTGGGGGCGGCCGGCGCCGTCTCCTTGGGCTTGTCGAGCTGGTTCGCGCCGCAGCTGGGACAGATCGGCTCGGGCGCGTTCAGGTCGTAGAACTTCTTGCCGCAGGCGAAGCAGGTCCACTTCTGGCCGTGCTTGCTCTTGCGGACGCTGTCGCCGCCGAGGGCGGCGTGCATCCCGGAGGTCTCCGCGGCCTTGCGGCTGCGGATGGCCGGAGCTCGCCGCGCGCGGCGGGGCTCCGCCTTGCGGGCCCCGGCCTTCTTGCTCGCCGCCGCCTCCTTCTTCCCGGCGGCGGGCTTCTTCGCGGCCGCCTTGCGGGCGGTCTTCTTGGCCGGCGCCTTCTTCTTGGCGGTCTTCTTCGTCGCGGCCTTGGAGGCGGGCTTCTTCTTGGAGGCCGCCTTCTTCGCCTTGGAGGTGCCGGTCTTCTTGCGGCTGGCCGCCTTCTTGGAGGCGGGCTTCTTCTTGGCTTTGCGCGCGGGCGCCATCGTCCGATTCGTACCCCCCGATTCGTCGCGCGCTGTAGCACAGAGAGGCCGCGGGGGGAAGCGGATCGCGCGGAGACGGCGAAGCCGCCCCGCCACGGCCTTCCAGCCCCTCCAGGGCCCGCGGGCAGGGCGGGGTCGGGCCGCATGCGCCCGGGTGGCCGCGAGACCACCTCCGAGGGCTCCGGATGCTATTTGACATAATATATCTTATCGGACGTATTGGGGGAGGGGCGCCCGAGAGCCGCGCCAGCTGGAGCCGCCCTCCGGTGCCAGGCGCCCAAGAGCGGCGCCAGCGTGAGCCGGTTCCGGTGCCAGCCAGACCGGCTCTAGCGCTGCGCGGCCTCGAGCTCGCGCAGGCGGGCAGCCACGTGGGGTGTCAGGCGCGTCTCCGGCGACTCGGCGGTGATGCGCCGGTAGAGCGCCACCGCCCGCTCGGGGTCGCCGGCCTCGGCGAAGCAGCGTGCGGCGTCGCCCAGCGCCTCGTAGCGGAGCGGATAGTCGGCGATCTCGCCCACCTGGACGTAGGCCTCGCCGGCCTCGGAGAAACGGCCGGCCGCCTCCTCCGCGTGGGCGATGCGCTGCAGGAGGAGCGCCTTCAACGGGCCCGCGGCCTCGGCGGCTGCGCTCCGCCACAGCTCGACGGCGGCCTCGGCATCGCCCATCTCCTGGCGCAGGTCTCCGGCCTCGAGCCGCGCCAGGGTGGCCGCCGGCGTCCCCGGATGCTCGGCCGCCACGGCCAGGAAGGTCTCGGCGTACTCCGCCCGGATGCGGCGCGCCGTCTCCGGGTTGGCGGGCTCGGGAACCTCCGGGCTGGCGTACGTCCCGCCCATCGACTCGATGTACTCCAGACGAGCGCTCTCCAGGGCTGCCGTGGCGTCGTCGCCGGCGCTGCGGCGGTACTGGGCGGTTCCCCCGACGATCGCCGCGACCAGCAGGACCCCCCCGATGATCGCCAGCACGGGGACCGGGTTCGCGGAGATCCGCTCCACCACCTTGTCCCCGAAGTTCTGGATCTCCTCGAGGGTATGGGCGGTGGGGTTGTCTTCCAGGCTGCGTCGAGCCACGGGGTCCTCCCAGTACGAGGCGCGGATTGTACTGGACTCGACGGATCCGACTATGCGCCGTCGCGCCGGGCGCGCAGGCGCAGCCGCACGGGGATCCCGGTGAACCCGAAGGCCTCGCGCAGCCGGTTCTCCAGGTAGCGCCGGTAGTCTTCCTTGACCGCCCTGGGGTCGGTGCAGAAGAGCACGAAGGTGGGCGGCGACACTCCGGTCTGGGTGGCGTAGAAGAAGCGGATCGGTCGCCGGGTGGTGCCGCGCTGGCCCAGGGCAGGCTGGTGTCGCCCGGTCGCGTCCTCCAGCCAGCGGTTCAGGTCGGCGGTGGGCACGCTGCGGGTCGAGGCTTCGTGGAGGCGGCGCGCCTCCCCGAGAAGACGGCCCACGCCGGCGCCCGTCCGCGCCGACACGGGAACGACCGGCGCGTCCTGCAGGAAGCGCAGGCGCCGCGCGATGCCCTCCCGCACCCGCTCCGGGTCGGGCCCCGCCTCACCGCCGACGCGGTCCCACTTGTTCGCGACGATCACGGCGGGCCGGTAGCGGTCCATCACCATGCCGGCCACGCGTGCGTCCTGCTCCGTGGCGCCCTCTTCTGCGTCGACCAGCAGCAGCGCCACGTCGGCGCGCTCCAGGGCGCGGATCGCCATCAGCGCCCCGCCCTTCTCGCCTCCCGTCGCGCGGCGCGCCGTGCGGCGGAGCCCCGCGGTGTCGACGAGGACGTAGCGCTCGCCATCCCGCTCGAGGTGCAGGTCCACCGAGTCGCGGGTCGTGCCCGGCTCGTCGGCCACGACCATGCGCTCGCTCCCCACCAGCCGGTTGACCAGCGAGCTCTTCCCGACGTTGGGCCGGCCCACCACGGCCACGCGTAGCGCCGCGGCGTCGCCGGGCTCCTCGGGCGCGGCCTCGTCCGGGGGGAGGCGCTCCACCAGCGCCTCGAGCACGTCGAAGACGTGGATGCCGTGGGCGGCCGAGACCGCCTCGATCGGCTCGAAGCCCAGGGCGTGGAACTCGTGCACCCGCTCCGCATGCTTGGGGTGGTCGATCTTGTTGACGGCGAGGGCGACCGGCTTGTCGGTGCGGCGGAGCTCTGCGCCGATGCGCTCGTCCTCGGGGAGGAGCCCCGCCGCGCCGTCGACCACCAGCAGGATCGCGTCCGCCTCCGCCACCGCAGCGCGCGCCTGCGCCTGGACTGCGCCCGGGAGCCCGCGCTCGGCGTCCGGATCGAAGCCCGCGGTGTCGGCCACCAGGATGCGGCGTCCCGCGACCTCGACCTCCTCGACGATCCGGTCGCGGGTCAGGCCGGGGGTGTCCTCGACGAGCGCCCTCCTGGTGCCGGCGTAGCGGTTGAACAGGGTGGACTTCCCGACGTTCGGGCGGCCGACGATGGCCACGATGGGGAGCGCGCGCGGGGAAGGCATCACGGGGCTCGGGAGGGGTGTGGCAGATTACCCCGGAGCCCTCGGGCTGCAAGAACGCAGACAACCTCTCGTCGACGCGCGGCTTTGCTTGACAGGAGGCCGTCGTCGCAATTAGCTTTGCGGGCGGGTTCCGAAGGGGGTTTTCGGGCCCGCACGGGGGAACCGTCTTGCGCGCCAATCATCCGCTTCGCCGCCTCGCCGCCATCGGGGTGGTCTTCTCGTTCTTGCTGACCCCGACGTCGGCCCTGGCCGGACCGGAGACGCTCAAGCGTTCCTTCGGGAACATGATCCAGGGGCCGATCGACCTGGTGCTGGCGCCCATCACGGCCGGAATCGTCGAGTACCGCAATCTCAAGAACATCGACGACACGACCGCGGTCCGCGTCTTCTGGGTCGTGCCCGGGTACATCTGGCTCCTCGGTCTGCACCTGGGCGCGTCGGTGCTGCGCACCCTCGCCGGGGTCTTCGAGCTTCTCCCAGGCCTGGTCCTGCTCTTCACCGACGCGGAGATGGATCCGCTCTTCGCCCCGTCCGAGAAGAGCGAAGCCGTCATCTGGGACTACCCGACCACGGTCTTCGATTTCAAGCTCGGGGTCGACTACACGGCGGCACCCTTCTAGCCGACTCCGTCCGAGAACGCCTCCACCCGCTTCGCGATGCCCGGCGGGTCGCGGGGATCCACCCAGATGGCCTCGGGGACGCGGCGCAGCCAGGTGCGCTGACGTCGCGCGAAGCGTCGTGTGTCGCGTTGCATCTGCGCGAGCGCATGCGCCAGGGTGTCCGAGCCGTCCACGACGGGCCACATGTGCCGATAGCCGATCGCCTGCAGCGGGCGCAGCTCCGGGCCGTAGCCGCGATCCACCAGGTCGCGCACCTCCTGGAGCAGGCCGCCCTCCACCATCGCGCGGCAGCGCGCGTCGATGCGTACATCCAGCTCCTCGACCTCGAGATCCAGCACCAGGTGGAGTGAGCGGTACGGCGAGTCGTCGAACGCCTGGCGCGCGCGCACCCGCGACGGCGCCTCTCCGGTGTGATCGAGGATCTCGAGGGCGCGCAC
This sequence comes from Myxococcota bacterium, assembly GCA_028278065.1. GTDB lineage: Bacteria > Myxococcota_A > UBA9160 > UBA9160 > JAFDET01 > JAFDET01. Next base: position 21,329 of record JANQFA010000079.1, on the reverse strand, counting down.
GATGCGCCGCACGTCGTTCGGGTGGATCGTGCGCGCCGAGTCCGGGTCCTCCTCCTCAAGGCGCCGGTGTAGTCGGGAGGGGTCGCCCTCGGCCAGCGCCCGGGCGTGCTCCGCTTCGAGGCGCTCGCGCAGCGCGGTGTCGGCGGCGCCCCCTTCCCCCACCAGTCCGTGCAGGAAGGCCCGGATGTAGAGGCCCGTTCCGCCCACCAGGAAGAGCGGCGCGCCGCGGCCGTGGATGATCGCCGCCGCCGCCCGCGCGTCCTGCAGGTAGCGTCCGGCGCTGTACTCGATGTCCGGGGTCACGACGTCGAAGAGATGGTGCGGCACCCGTGCGCGCTCCTCGAGGCCGGGCTTCGCCGTCCCGATGTCCAGGTAGCGATAGACCTGCATCGAATCGGCGTTCACGATCTCGCCGCCGAAGCGCTCGGCCAGCTCGATCGCCAGAGCCGACTTGCCGGTGGCGGTCGGACCCGTCACCACCACCACCGGCGGCCGCGCCTGACTCCCGTTCACCATGGCGCGGGAAGCTAGCGCCGGCCGGAACGCCCTACCGCTAGAGCCGGCTGGAGAGCCGGATCGCTAGTGCCGGCCGCTGAGCCGGATCGCTAGTGCCGGCCGGTGAGCCGGGTGCTAGTGCCGGCCGGTGAGCCGGGTGCTAGTGCCGGCCGAAGCGACGCTCGATCTCGTGGCGGTCGATGGGTACCACCACCGGACGTCCGTGCGGGCAGGTGGCCGCCCACGGGATCGTGTCGAGCGCCTCCAGGAGCGCCCGCTGCTCCGCCGGAACCAGCGGCTCGGCCGCGCGTCGCGCCGAGTGACACGCCAGGGTGGCGAGTGCGCGGTCCGCCTCGGGCAGGATGCGCGGCCCGGCGGAGAGCCCGGCGTCGGCGTCGCCGGCCCCGCGCAGCTCGTCGGCCAGCCCCCGCACCAGCTCGGCGGGACTGCGGCCGGCCAGCAGGGCCGGCACGGCGCGCACCGCGACGGTGCCCGCGTCGAACGGCTCGATCTCGAAGCCGAGCCGCAGGGTGGCCTCGGCGTGCTCGCCGAGGGCAGCGACCGCCGCCGGCTCGAGCTCCACGGTGGCCGGGGCCAGCAGGCCCTGACGCTCGACGCCACCCTCGAGCCACGCCGCCCGCAGCCGCTCGTAGAGGACCCGCTCGTGTGCGGCGTGCTGGTCCACGAGGAGGAGCGCGTCCTTGCCCTCGACGACCAGGTAGGTGGAGAGGATCTGCCCCACCAGGGCCAGGTCGCCGAAGCGGAACGGCGCGACCTCGCCCTCCGAGGCCGACTCGGTCGAGGCCTCCGCGTCGGCCACCGCGTGGGCCACCGCCGCTGGCCGGGCGAAGAGCCAGTCGCCGGCCGGCTCGCCAGGCGGGGCCGCACCCGCAGTGCTCCAGGTCGAGGTCGCTCCCAGCGCGGGCGCGGGCGTCGCGCTCACGGGCGCGCCTTCGTTCCCGCCGAGCCAGCGGCGCTCCTCGAGCGCGGCGCGCAGTGCGTGCGACACCAGACGATGCAGGGCGCGCGGCTCGCTGAAGCGGACCTCCCACTTGGCCGGATGGACGTTCACGTCCACGGCGTCGGCGGGCACGTCGACGTGGAGCACTACCGTCGGGAAACGGCCCCGCGGCAGGAGATCGCGATACACGTCCACGACTGCGTGCCGCAGCGTCTGGTCGCGAATCGGGCGCCCATTGACGAAGAGGTGGATCCCGGCCCCGGTGGCGCGGTGGCGATCGGGGCGCGAGGTGTAGCCCCAGACGGCGTGGGGTCCTTCGCGGCGCTCCACGGGCACCAGCGCAGCGGCGTCGGCCTCGGACAGCACGGCCGCGATCCGCTCCAGGGGCTCCACGACCGCGGGCCAGGCCAGCACGTCCTTGCCGTCCCGGCGCACATCGAAGTGCACCCCCGGCAGCGCCAGCGCCGCGCGACCCAGCCAGGAGACCACGTGCCCCCACTCGGTGGTGGGGCTCTTCAGGAACTTGCGGCGCGCGGGCACCGCCGCGAAGAGGTCGGCCACCTCGATGCGCGTCCCGGGCGCTCCGCTCGCCGGCCGCCGGTCGACCACCCGGCCCGCCTCGACGCGGATCTCGATGCCCTCCTCGGCGTCCGCGCTGCGCGTGCGCAGGCGCAGCCGGGACACCGAGGCGATCGCCGGGAGCGCCTCGCCCCGGAAGCCGAAGGTGGCGATCCGTCTCAGATCGTCGGCGCTGGCCAGCTTGCTGGTGGCGTGGCGTTCCAGGGCCAGCGCGGCCTGCTCCGGGGACATGCCACAGCCGTCGTCGCTCACTGAGACCAGGGTCGCCCCGCCGTCCCGGATCTCGACGCGAACGCGGCAGGCGCCCGCATCGAGCGCGTTCTCCACCAGCTCCTTCACCACCGAGGCCGGACGCTCCACCACCTCCCCGGCGGCGATCTGGTCGATCAGGGTCGGATCGAGGCGGCGGATTCTCCGAGCGGGCCCGGAATCTGCGCTCATGCAGCCTCCTCGGCGGGATCTCGTACGAAATCCGCAATTCAGCGAAATTGTGGGTTTTTTCACCCTGACAGGCGGACTCGCGCGCGGCGCCGCCACCCCCAGAACCCAAGGCTACCCGCAATTCCATTGACAAGCACGCTGACTTCTCAATAGTTTTCACGAGTACGGGTCTTGGGGGGGGCTGTGGAATGAGCGCGACGACAACGCACGAAGGTGGGCAAAACGCAACGACGGGCGCATCCGGCAGCCCGACGAGCAGGCGGATCGGGCGTCGGCACGGCGATCGGGTCGTAGGCGCGAGCAGCCACGCTCGCCTCGCGATCGACCAGGCCGTGGCCGCAGCGCGCTCGGATCTGCCGGTCCTGGTGTCGGGACCGCCCGGTGTCGGCAAGCGCTTCCTGGCCCGCGCCGTCCACGCCTGGGGGGATCGCGAGGGTCCCTTCGTCGAGCTCAGCTGCTCGGCGATTCCGACCTCGCTACACGGACGCGAGATCTTCGGCTGCGCGGCCGGCACGCACAGCATGGTTCCCGGCGAGTACGACGGGGGCCTGGCCGAGGCGGGCAGCGGCACGCTCCTCCTGAGCAACGCCGACACGCTCTACGACGCGGCGACCCGCGATCTGCTGGCGGCTCTCGCCGAGGGAAGCTACCGGCGCGAGGGCGAGGACACGGCGCGCCCCCTGCGCGCGCGCGTGATCGTGACCACGGCTCACGACGGCGGCTTCTTCGGGGACCTTCCCCACCACCGCATCAGCCTGCGCGGGCTCGAGGAGCGCAGCGAGGACGTCCTGCCCCTCGCGGCCCACTTCCTGGCCGAGTACGCGGAGGAGAACGGGATCGCACCCGTGGGCTTCACCGAGGACGGGCGCGAGGCGCTCCTCGTCGAGACCTGGTCGGGCAACCTGCGCGAGCTGCGCGAGCGCGTGCGTCAGGCGGTGCGCCTCGCCGGTGGCACCGCCATCAGCGCGGAGGCCCTGCTGCTGTCGGCCGAGGGTGCGGACGTCCCGTCGTTCAAGGAGGCCAAGCGGGCCTTCGAGACGCGCTACGTCGAGGGTCTGCTGCGTCGCTGCGGGGGCAACATCAGCCGCGCCGCGCGGCTGGCCAAGAAGGACCGCAAGGACTTCTACGACGTGATCCGCCGCACCGGGGTCGATCCCCAGGAGTTCCGCAACTAGTCCGCGCCGAGCTACTGTCGCGCGATGCGCGTCGGCGTGGTGCAGATGACGTCCGTGGACGACGTCGAGCGGAACCTCGTGGCCGCCCGCGAGCTGGTCGACGAGGCCGCGGAGCGCGGCGCGGAGCTGATCGCCCTCCCGGAGAACTTCGCCTACCTGCGTCGCGAAGGCCTGCCCGTCCCCTGTGCCCAGGACCTGGACGGTCCCATCGTGGGCTTCCTGCGCGAGCGCGCGCGCGCCCACGACGCCTGGATCCTGGGCGGGACCTTCCCGGAGGCCGTCGAGCGCGGCCGCGTGCACAACACCAGCGTGCTGCTGCGGCCGGATGGCGAGATCGCGGCCATCTACCGCAAGATCCACCTCTTCGACGTGGACCTCCGAGCGGCCGGGGGCGACGCCTTCGCCGAGTCGGCGACCGTCGCGCCCGGAAAGGACGTGGTCGTGGCCGCGACGCCCTTCGGCGCCCTGGGCATGTCGGTCTGCTACGACGTGCGCTTCCCCGAGCTCTACCGGGCCCATGCGGCCCGAGGGGCGCGCTTCCTGGCGGTTCCCTCCGCCTTCGCCCGCGAGACGGGCAAGGACCACTGGGAGGTCCTCCTGCGGGCCCGGGCCATCGAGAACCAGGCCTTCGTCCTGGCGCCGGCCCAGTGCGGCGTCCACAACCCGGAGCGGGCGAGCTACGGCCACTCGATGATCGTCGATCCCTGGGGCCAGGTCCTCGAGGAGGCCGGAGACAGCCCCTGCGTGCTGCTGGCGACGTGCGATCTGGACGAGCAGGAGCGCATCCGCCGCGACCTCCCTGCCCTGCGCCACCGGCGTCTCTAGCCGGGCTAAAGCCTCCAGGAGAACCCGCCGATATGCCGACGGGTGTGAACCCGGAGAGGCACATGGCCCGAGGAACCCTCACCATCCAGAACGGCGGCTTCGAGGGCACGATCTACGACCTCGCCGACGAGCCCACCGTGATCGGACGCAACCCGAGCACGGACATCACCTTGCTGGACGAGGGCATCAGCCGGGAGCACGCGATCATCGAGTTCGACGGCGCGACCGGCGCCTACACGATCGAGGATCTGCAGTCGACCAACGGGACCAAGGTGAACGGAAAGCGCGTGCGCTCCTGCTCCCTGGCCGATGGCGACGAGATCGTGATCGGCCAGACCGCCTTCAAGCTCGCCCTCACCGCCTAGCGCCGAACCGCCCGCCACGCGGGGCCGATTCGGCTCCCTGCGGCGCAGCGGCTATGGGGCCGATTCGACCCCACTGCGGCGCAGCGGCTATGGTTGGCGCCGGAGGGGAGCATGAGCGTCGAGCCCGTCGGCATGCCCATCGAAGGCGTCAGCATCGTGATGCCCGCGTACGAGGAGGAGCGCGGGATCGCGGAGTCGGTGCGCGAGGTGCGGGCCGCCATGGAGGGGATCGGTGTCGCCTGGGAGCTCATCGTCGTGGATGACGGCTCCGGGGATGCCACCGCCGAGATCGCTGCCCGCGCGGGCGCCTCGGTGGTCCGGCTGCCGCGCAACCGAGGCTACGGCGCCGCCCTCAAGGAAGGCATCTCCCGGGCCAAGTACGACAGCGTCGTGATCACCGACGCCGACGGCACCTACCCCGCCTCCGAGATCCCGGCCATGCTGGAGCATGCCCCGCACTACGAGATGGTCGTGGGCGCCCGGGTCGGCGAGGACGTCCACATCCCGCTGGTACGGCGCCCGGCCAAGTGGGTGCTGGCGCGCCTGGCGGGCTACCTGGCCGGACAGCACATCCCGGATCTCAACTCCGGCCTCCGGGTGATCCGCCGTCCGCTGGTGGAGCGCTTCTGGCACCTCCTGCCCAGCGGCTTCTCCTTCACGACCACGATCACCCTGGCCGCGCTCTGCAACGACGTGCTGGTCCACTATCACCCCATCGACTACCGCCGGCGCCAGGGCGACTCGAAGATCCGGCCCACCCACGCCTTCGACTTCCTGCTCCTCATCGTGCGGACCGTCGTCTACTTCAACCCCCTGAAGGTCTTCCTGCCCCTCGGCGGGGTCTTCTTCGCCATCGGGCTGGGCAAGTTCGTGTACGACCTCTTCGCCGGGAACATCTCGGACATGGCGCTCCTGGGGCTGCTCGGAGCGGCGATGCTCTGGGCGGTCGGGCTGCTCTCCGACCAGATCGCCCGCGTGGGGCTGGCCCAGCGCCGCTAGGCGTCCTTCTTGAAGAGCCCTTCGAGGGCGGACCTGGCCTGTGCGCGCTCTTCGGCGAGGCCCCCGCCCCGCGCGCCGCCCGGTCTGAACCAGTCGCAGCGGTTCGCGCGCTCGCGGTCGTCGACTCGCTCGGCCTGGGATTCCCGGCACTCGTTGTAGGCGGTCGGGTCGTGGTGGGCGCAGTTGCGGCAGCAGTGGAGGTCCGACCCGCAGCGCTCGCACTCGTCGCGGAAGCCCACGCGCTCGCCCGTGGCGAGGGGAACCTCCGCATCGCAGGCGTGGCAGCGCATGCGTCCGACGGTGCGGGCCCGGCGGGAGCGTGTCAACCGGGAAGGCGCAGCTCCGAACGACGACGGGCCCGCTCTGGGGCGGGTCGTCTCGAAACCGGTTAGCCTCGGCGCCCGTGACGCGTCTCCGGCTCCCGCTCGTCGCCGTCCTGGCGGCCATGACCCTGCCGGCGCCGGCCCTCGCACAGGGCGACGAGCTGGTCGCCCTCCCCGATCTGGTGCTGAGCTGGGCGTCGGGCGAGTACATCTCCCCGATCCTCTGCGAGATCGGCGGGAGCCCCGAGCGGGTGGCGCGCACCGTGCTCATCAGTCCGCCCCGGCGCGCCCGCGGCCGGCAGGAGGGGCATCGCTTCGAGATCGAGCCGCTCGGCGCCGTGCTCGCCTGCAAGACCGAGCAGGGCGAGGAGGCGCCCGAGATGCGCGCGGTCGGGCGCCTGCGCTACGAGGCGCGTGACCGCCCCGACACCGCCCGGCGCGACTTCGAGCACGCCATGCGGAGGGACCGAGGCTTCGTGCTGCAGTTCGAGTCGGGTCGCCTCGAGCTGGGAAGCGGCGAATCCACCCGCAGCCTCGACCTGAAGGGGGCCACGCTCGACATCCGGGTTCTCGAGCCTCACAGCGACGAGGCCCGGATGCTGGGGAACCTGGGTCCGCTCTCGAAGCGGTCCCTCGTGCTGCAGACCCGCGACGGCCGGCGCATCGCGATCTACGCCGCGCACACCATCCCGCGCGGCCGCCGCCGCGGCGCCGCGCGTTGAGGGGCCGCTTCCGCCTGGAGCGGGCCGACGGCTGGAGCCTGGCTGACGCCTAGAGGAAGTACCAGAGGTCCATGCCGCGCCCGTCGGCCAGCAGCACGCCCGCGAAGAGCGCGGCGTTGGTGACGGCGTGGGCGCGGATCACGGCGCCGAGGTGGCCGCGCCGATAGAGCCAGAGGTTGTAGATCACGCCCGTGGCGAAGGCGACGGGAAGCTCCCAGCCGGCGTGGCTGGCGCTGAACCAGGCGACCGTCAGCCAGAAGCTCCAGGCGCCGTAGCGCGCCACCGGGAGCGCGCGGAAGTCCGTATCGGAAGGCGCGCCCCCCGGGCGCAGGGTCTCGACCCAGCGGATCAGGAAGCTGCGCACGAAGATCTCCTCCACGAACGGCGTGACCGCGGCGAAGCCCAGGCCGCGCAGGGTCAGGGCCAGCGCGCGCCGCTCGTCGCCGAGGAGCGCCGGATCGAAGGCGTCCCCGGCCTCGGGCTTCGGAAGCCACCCGGCCAGGTAGGGGCCGGCCCAGAGCAGCGCCACGCCCAGCCCCACCGCCACGTCGGCGATCTGCCCGGCCGCTCCGCCGGACCGGACCCGAAGCTCGGGGTACTCGCCGCGCCAGGCGCAGATCGCCACCCACGCCCCCGGGAGCAGCACCTTGAGCGGGAGGAGCGCGCCCTCCGCGCCGGGGATGCGCCCCCCGAGCTCGACGAGCACGAGGAAGAGGACGTAGGGCCCCACGTAGGGCAGGTAGGCGTGAGACGAGGGCGGGCTCAGGACGGGACTCCGGAGCGAGCCAGTCTAGGATAGGCTCGTCGGCCGTGGGGCCGTTTCGTTCGCTGCTGACCCTTGCCGCTCTGCTTTCGATCGCGTGTGGCGAGACCCCGCCGGCACCGGCCCTCGACGGCCCCGTAGCAGGCTGGTCGCACCACGGCGGGGATGCGGGCGGTACGCGCTACAGCCCGCTCACCCAGGTGAATCGCGAGAACGTCCGTTTCCTGGAGCCGGCCTGGGTCCATCGCAGCGGCGACTGGGCATCGGAGCGCAGCGACTCGCCCCCGCGGACTTCCTATCAGGCGACCCCGATCCTGGACGACGAGACGCTCTACTTCTGCAGTCCGCTGAACCGCATCTTCGCGATCGACGCGGAGACCGGACAGGAGCGCTGGGTTTTCGACTCCGAGCCCGACCTCGGGGGCCTGTGGGGCGCCACCTGCCGCGGCGTCGCGCTCTGGCGCAGTGCCGAGCCGACCGCCGGCCCCTGCGCCCGCAGGATCTTCATGGGGACGATGGACGCCCGCCTCGTCGGGGTCGACGCTGGCACGGGTCGGGCGTGCCCGGACTTCGGAGACGGCGGAGTCGTCGATCTGGAGCAGGGCATCGGCGACATCCAGCCCGGCGAGTACGCCGTGACCTCCCCTCCCCTGGTGATCGGCGACCGGGTGGTGGTGGGCGCCCTCGTCGGCGACAACCGCCGGGTCGACGGCCCGGGCGGGGTGATCCGCGCGTTCGATGCGCGAACCGGCGCGCTGGTCTGGGCCTTCGACCCGGTTCCGCCGGGCACGTCTCCGCTCGAGCCCGACGCCGGGGGCCGGCCGCGCTACCACCGAGGGACTCCGAACGCCTGGTCCATCCTCTCGGCCGACCCGGAGCGCGGCCTCGTGTTCATCCCGTTCGGAGGGCCGAGCCCCGACTTCTTCGGCGGCCACCGGCGCGGCTTCGACCACTACGGGAGCAGCGTGGTGGCCCTGGACGCCGACTCGGGTCGGGTCGTCTGGCACTTCCAGGCGGTGCATCACGACCTCTGGGACTACGACGTGGGCTCGCAGCCCACCCTGATCGATCTCGAGGTGGAGGGACGCAACGAGCCGGCCCTCGTGCAGCCCACGAAGATGGGCCACGTCTTCATCCTGCACCGCGAGAGGGGGAAGCCCCTCTTCCCCGTCGAGGAGCGCCCCGTCCCGCAGACCGACGTACCGGGCGAGATCACCTCGCCCACCCAGCCGTTCCCCACCTTCCCGCCCCCGCTCCATCCCGCCCGCCTCGACCCCGACGATGCCTTCGGCCTCACGCCCTGGGACCGCGGTCGCTGCCGCACGATTCTCGAGAACGTCCGCAACGAGGGTATCTTCACGCCCCCCAGCCTCGGGGGGTCGATCGTCTATCCGGGCGTGCCCGGCGGCTTCAACTGGGGCAGCGCAGGCTGGGATCCCGAGCGGAAGCTCCTCGTGCTGAACCAGAGCCGGATCGCGGGAGTCCACCAGCTCATCCCGCGGGGTGCAGTGGAGGCCCACCGGCGCCTCCGAGAGGGCGACTTCGGCTCGACGGCAGCGCAGGAGGGGACGCCGTATCTCGTGCGCGCCAGCGTGCCCGTCTCCCCGCTGGGCATCCCGTGCTCCCCTCTGCCCTGGGGGACGATCCTCGCCGTCTCCCTCCAGACGGGCGAGACCGTGTGGGAGGTGCCGCTGGGCACACCCCGGGACCGGCTCCCGATCCCGCTGCCCCTCGAGCTGGGCCTGCCGAACATGGGTGGCCCGCTGGTCACGGCAGGCGGGCTCGTCTTCATCGGGGCTTCGCTCGACGACTACCTGCGGGCCTTCGACCTCGAGAGCGGCACGGAGCTGTGGCGGGCGCGGCTCCCCGCCGGCGGCCAGGCGACTCCCATGACCTACCGCCTGGGCCGCGAAGGACGCCAGTTCGTGGTGATCGCGGCGGGCGGCCACTACATGCTCGACACGACTCAGGGGGACTCGATGGTGGCCTTCGCCCTCCCCGAGGTCGGCGGCGGAGCCGAACGGTGAGAAGCCTCCACATCCTCCGCCACGCCAAGTCGGCCTGGGACGACGCCGACCTCGACGATCATGACCGCCCGCTCGCACCGCGGGGACGCCGCGCCGCGTCACGCATGGCCGGACACATCGCAGAGGCGGGAATCCGCCCGGACATCGTGCTCTGCTCCAGCGCGGCTCGTGCCCGCGAGACGCTGGCCGCGTTCCTGGCGACCTGGCGCCCGCCTCCCCCGGTCTCCCTGGAAGCCGGGCTGTACATGGCCTCGGCGGGCGAGCTCCTCACGCGCCTGCGCCGCCAGGCCCCCGACGGGGAATCCCTCCTGCTGGTCGGCCACAACCCGGGCCTGCAGCAGCTCGCGCTGGGTCTCATCGGCTCCGACGACGCCGGCGCCCTGACGCGCCTGCGTCGCAAGCTACCCACGGGAACCTGGGTCGAGATCCGCTTCACCGTCGACGACTGGCTCCAAAACGGCGCGGGACGGCTCGTTCGCTTCGTGCGACCGCGCGCCCTGGGGTAGTCTAGGTCGGATGGAATCCCCCCCCCTGGAGATCGAGCTCAAGCTCCTCGTCGCTCCAGGGGACGTGCACCGGCTGCGTCGCAGTCCCGTCATCCGCGAGTCGGCCGTCGGCCCCACACGCACCCGCCCGCTTCTCTCGATCTACTTCGACACCCCTGACCTGGATCTCTGGAAGGCGGGAATCGTGCTGCGCGTTCGCCGCGAGGGCAGCGCCTGGATCCAGACCGCGAAGACGCAAGCGGCGACCCGAGCGGGTCTCTTCACCCGTGGCGAATGGGAGTGCCGCCTCCCCGGCCCGCGGCCAGACCCGGATGCGATTCCCGAGGCCGGCGTCCGCGCCCAGGTGGCGCGTGCGGTTCACGCGCAGTCTCTCCACGCCGTGGTCGAGACCGATATCCGGCGCTCGCGGCGCATCCTGCACCGCGGCGGCGCCGAGATCGCGTTCGATCTGGACGTGGGCGAGGTTCGCGCCGGGGGCGCCACGCTGCCCGTCTGCGAGCTGGAGCTGGAGCTGCTCCAGGGCCCGCCCGCGGCGCTCTTCGATCTGGCCGTCGAGCTGCAGCGGAGTGTCGATCTGCGGCCCGGAAGCGTGGGCAAGGCCGAGGCGGGCTTCCACCGGCTCACCGGAGAGGCGCCCACGCCGCAGCGCGCCCACCGTCCGGAGATCGGCGCGGGCTCGACCCTCGACGACGCCCTCGCCGCGATCCTGGGCGCCGGCGTCGACCAGATCAGCGCCAACGAGGAGCCCGCCCGGCTGGGCATCGATCCGGAGGGCGTGCACCAGTTCAGGATCGGCGTGCGGCGCGTGCGTTCGGCCCTGCAGCTCCTGAAGCGCTACCTGCCCGAGCACCACGCCGAGCCCCTGCGACGCGAGCTGCGCTGGCTGGCGGGCGAGACCGGCCCGGCCCGCGATCTCGACGTCTTCCTCGAGGAGTTCGCCGAGCCGGTGCTCAGCCGCTTCCCCGGCGACCCCGACCTGAAGCGGCTGCGCGATGCCGCTCGCGATCTGCGCACCGTTGCGTACGGGCGGGTCGCCGAGGCCCTCGACGGCTCCCGCTACCCGGCCCTGATGCTCCGACTCGGGGCCTTCGTCGCCGCCCGGCGCTGGCGTGAGCAGCCGCTCTCCCCGGAGTCGGCTCTGCTCTTCTCTCCCGCCCGCGAGACGGCCGCACGGGTGCTCGCGCGGCGCCAGCGTACGGTTCGCCGGCTGGGACGACACATCGAGGACCGCTCCATCGACGAGCTCCACGAGCTGCGCATCCAGCTGAAGAAGCTGCGCTACGTGGGGGAGTTCTTCGCGGGTCTCTATCCGGACGGAAAGCCGGGACGCTGGCTGCGCCGGCTCTCCCGGCTGCAGGACCGCCTGGGGCGCCTCAACGACCAGCGCGTGGCGGAAGAGGTCCTGGCCGACGTGCTCGAGCACCTGGGTGCCGAGTGCCGGCCCGAGCACCACCGGGCGGCCGGCTTCATCGCCGGCTGGTCCGGCCATCGCGCCCAGCTGGCCGACGCCGAGGCGCGCAAGCGCACGCGGAGCTTCATCGAAGCCCGGCCCTTCTGGACACGCTGAGTCGCCCGGGCCGGGCGCCAGGGCCGGCAGGTCGCTGCCCGCCGTCCCCGGGCCGGGCGCGAGGGCCGGCAGGTCGCTGCCCGCCGTCCCCTGGCCGGGCGCCATCGGACCGTCACGCGATCTTCCCAGTCCGGCCTCGCGGCCTTCAGGGGGCCTCCCAGGCAGCCGCTAGAATCCGGTATGGCCGTGTCGAGCGCGCGCGCACCCGCGGGGGGACTCGCCGATCCCTCCGGTCGCTATCTGAACCGCGACCTGTCGTGGCTCGACTTCAACGCCCGCGTCCTCGCCCTGGCGGAGGATCCGGGCCGGGCCCTCCTCGAGCGCGTCAAGTTCCTGGCGATCTTCAACACGAATCTGGACGAGTTCTTCCAGGTCCGGGTGGCCCTCTTCCACGCCGAGCTCGAGACCGGCCTCGGCCGCCGCACCCCGGACGGCAAGAGCCCGGAGGCCCAGCTCGAAGCGATCCGCGAGCGCGTGCTCTTCCTGAGCGCCCGCGAGCAGTCCCTCTTCCGCAAGGAGCTGTGCCCGGCGCTGGCCGAGGCCGGCATCGTGCTGTGCAGCTGGGACGAGCTCGGTCCGGCCGACCGCGCCGGCCTGGGCAGCTTCTTCGACGAGCAGATCTTCCCCGTGCTGACGCCCCTCGCCGTCGATCCGGCGCATCCGTTCCCGTACGTCTCCAATCTCTCCTTCAACCTGGGCGTGATGGTCCGGGACCCCCACAGCTCGGTGATCCGCTTCGCGCGGATCAAGGTCCCGCAGTTCCAGGCCCGCTTCGTGCCGCTCCCCGACCGGGAGCGCCTGGTTCCCGTCGAGCAGGTCATCGCGGCGCACCTCGATCGCCTCTTCCCCGGCATGGAGATCGACTCGCACTCCTTCTTCCGGGTGACCCGGGACGCCGACCTCGACATCGAGGAGACCGAGGCGGACGACCTGATGGTCGCCATCGAGTCCGAGCTCCAGCGGCAGAGACGCCTCTCGGACGCCGTCCGCCTCGAGGTGGACGCCGGCATGTCCCGGCACTCGCGCGACCTCCTCCTCGAGGAGCTCGAGCTCGACGAGGAGGACCTGTACGTCCGCGAGACTCCGCTCGACCTGGGCGATCTGTGGGAGATCTACCGCCTCGACCGGCCCGACCTCAAGGACCCCTCGTGGCAGCCGCGGCCCGAGCCCCACTTCGCCAGTCTCCCGGACGATGCCGAGCCGGGCGCGGTCTTCTCGATGATCCGCGAGGGCGACGTGCTCGTTCACCACCCGTACGACGCCTTCGACAGCTCCGTGGAGCGCTTCCTCGCCAACGCCGCAGCCGACCCGGCGGTGCTGACCATCAAGCACACCATCTACCGCACCTCGGGCCCTGCGGCGAACCCCATCGGCCGCTCGCTGGTGCGCGCCGCGGAGGCGGGCAAGCAGGTCGTGACCCTGGTCGAGCTGAAGGCGCGCTTCGACGAGCAGACCAACATCGACTGGGCGAAGAAGCTGGAGCAAGCCGGAGTCCACGTGGTCTATGGCCTCGTGGGCCTCAAGACCCACGCCAAGATCGTGCTGGTCGTGCGCCAGGAGCGCGACGGGATCCGCCGCTACTGCCACATCGGCACGGGGAACTACAACCCGGTGACGGCGCGCCTCTACGAGGACCTGGGCATCTTCACGGCGGACCCCGAGCTGGGCACCGACCTCACCGAGCTCTTCAACCATCTCACCGGCTTCAGCCACGAGCAGACCTACAACAAGGCTCTGGTGGCGCCCGTGGGACTGCGCCGCGGGCTCGAGGAGCGCATCCGGGATGAGATCGAGTCCGGTGACGGCCACATCGTGATGAAGGTCAACAACCTCTCCGACCCGCGCCTCATCGACGCGCTCTACGAGGCGTCCCAGGCCGGCGTCCGGGTCGACCTCATCACGCGCTCCATCTGCTGCCTGCGCCCCGGCGTGCCCGGTCTGTCGGAGAACATCCGAGTGCGCTCGGTGGTCGGCCCGTTCCTGGAGCACTCGCGGGTATTCCGATTCGGCACGCCGGAGCGGGGCCACGAGTACCTGATCGGGTCGGCGGACATGATGCCGCGCAACCTCGATCGGCGGGTCGAGCTGCTGGCGCCCGTCGAGGATCCCGGCATCCAGGCGCGTGTCGAGGAGGTCCTGACCCTGCTGCTGACCGACGATGCCCTGGCGTGGGAGCTCGACGATCGGACTTGGACGAAGGTTCCGTCCACCAAGGGGCTCAGCTCGCAGGAAGAGCTGCAGCGACTGGCGCGCAAGCGCGTCCGAAACGACTAACGGGGACTGTTGGATACTGTATGATGAGCGGACCCCCCGAATGCTGTGATCCCGGTGCGCCCGGCGTCCGGGGGAGGACTCTGCGTTGAAGCTGTACCTGGTCCGGCACGCCCGGGCCGTACCTCGGGGCGACTGGGACGGTGACGACCTGCTCCGTCCCCTCTCCGAGCGCGGCGCGGTCGAGGCGGACGCGTTGGCACAGCACCTGGCCGACGACCCGCCCGGCCGCATCCTGTGCGCTCCGTCGGTCCGCTGTCAGCAGACGGCCGAACCCACCGGTGTGTCGGCCGGGGTCGGTGTCGAGGTGGACGAACGGCTCTCCGAGGGCGAGGACGTCGCGCGCCTCCTCGAGCTGCTCCCGAAGCGCGAGGAGCGCCCGACCCTACTCTGCACGCACGGCGCGGTCGTCGAGAACCTGCTGAGGGTGCTCGAGCTGGTCGAGCCCGGGCGCGATGAACCGGTTCCCTGCCGCAAGGGATCGGTCTGGGTGCTCGAGGGGCGCGGCTTCACGCCCACCCGGGCGCGCTACTTCGAGCCCGTGCGCCGCGCCCGGCGCAAGGACACGGTCCGCTACTCCCCCGGGCAGCAGCTCGAGCGCCCGCTCAGCATGCGCGTCGCCGTCCTGGACATGGGCAGCACTTCGTTCACGCTGCTCATCGCCGACGTGACGTGGCAGGGCGAGATCCTGCCCGTGCTGGGCGAGAAGGTCATGCTGCGCCTGGGTGCCGTGATCGCCTCGCGCTCCAAGATCCCCAAGGAGGTGCGCCGCCGCGCGGTCTCCGTGGCGAAGCAGCTCCACGCCCTCGCCGTTCAGGAGAAGGCGCAGCTCTTCCTCCCCGTGGCGACCGCAGCGGTCCGTGAGGCCGACAACGGTGCGTCCGTGGCCAGCGAGATCGGCGAAGCCGTGGGCGAGCCCGTCCGCGTGCTCTCCGGCGAAGAGGAGGCGCGCATGCTCTTCCGCGCCCTGCGCCGGCGCCTGGACCTGGGCGACTCCCCGGTGCTGGGCATGGACCTGGGCGGGGGAAGCCTGGAGCTGGCGCTCGGCTGCTCGCGCGAGCTGGCCCACGAGACCACCCTCTCTCTGGGCGCGGTGCGTCTCCACGGGGAAATCGTGGCCCACGACCCCATGAAGCAATACGAGGTGGAGGCGATCCGCTCGCGCGTCCTCGAGCAGCTGGTGCCGCACCGGGCCGGGCTGGCCAACGACCGCGCCATCGCGACCGGCGGCACGGTACGGGCGCTGGGTCGTCTGATCACCGAGGCGCGCGGAGACGCCGTGGCCAACGGGAAGGCCCCGGTTCTGTCGCGCGACGAGCTGCACGAGCTCACCCAGCGCCTGGTCGCCTCCAGCCATGACGAGCGGCTCCGCATGCGCGGTGTGCGCCGACGCCGGGCCGACCTCCTGCCGACCGGGGCCGTCGTCCTGTCCACCGTGTGCGACGCGCTCGGCGTGGAAGAGCTCACCATCTGCGACTGGGGCCTCCGCCAGGGCGTCCTCCTCGAGGCCCTCGAGGCGCGCGGGCTGCTCGACACGTAGGCCGGCCGATGCCGAGAGCCTTCCGCTTCGCGGTCCAGTCCTTCTCCGCCTCCTCTGCCGCGGAGTGGCGTGAGCGGGCCCGTCGGGTCGAGGACCTCGGCTACTCCGCTCTGCATCTCGCGGACCATCTGGCGGGGCCCGGCGAGGTGGCCGACGCCACCCAGCATCCCGTGCAGGACCTGGCTGCCGTTCCCGCGATCGCGATGGCAGCGGAGGCGACCACCACCCTGCGCGTCGGCTGTCGCGTGTTCTGCATCGACTACCGCCGCCCCGCGCTGCTGGCCAAGGAGGCCGCCACCCTCGATCTGCTGTCCGAGGGACGCCTGGAGCTGGGTCTCGGCGCGGGGTGGCTGCGGGCCGAATACGACGCCATCGGTGCGGAGTTCGATTCCCCCGGCGAGCGGATCGAGCGCCTCGCGGACGTGGTGGGGTTCGTCCGCGCGCACATGTCAGGCGAGCCCCTCGACTGGGAGGGGCCGCACGTCTCGGTGCACGGCTACGCGGGGCGTCCCCTTCCCGTACAGCGTCCCTGTCCACCCCTCATGATCGGAGGCGGCGGACGCCGGGTCCTCAGCCTGGCCGCACGGGAGGCCGACATCGTGAGCTTCAACTTCAACAACCGCTCCGGGGTCCTCGGGGCGGATGGCATCCTGAGCGGCACGGCCGACGCGACGCAGGAGAAGGTCGGCTGGGTCCGGCATGCAGCCGGCCCGCGCTTCGCCGAGCTCGAGCTCGAGATCGGTGCGTACTTCACCTTCGTGGGACCGGCGGGCGATGCGGCGGCCGAGGGCATGGCGGCCGCGTTCGGGCTCTCGGTGCCGGAGATGCGAGCGCATCCCCACGGCCTCTTCGGGAGCGTGGACGCGGTCAGCGACGAGCTGTGCCGTCGACGCGAGCTGTACGGCATCTCCTACGTCACCGTGCCGGACAGCGCGATCGACGCCTTCGCACCGGTCGTCGCCCGCCTCGCCGGAAGCTAGCCCTGGCACGGCGTCGCCCGCCTCGCCGGAAGCTGGCCCCGGCACGTCCTCGTCCGCCTCGCCGGAAGCTGGCCCCGGCACGTCGTCACCCGCCGCCGGAAGCTGGCGCCGGCACGTCGAGGCGGGACGGCGTTTCCGCCGCCCCGCCCCATCCCCGCGCCGTGCGCGCTCAGTCCAGCGAGATCAGGTCGTCGTCCTCCACGTCGTCGTCCTCGTCGAGGGCGTCGCAGCGGAAGGGCTTGCCGGACACGTGGCGGTAGATCCGCTTCTTCTTGTGGATCTTGTGCTTCGCGAGGATCCGGGCGGCCTGCTTCGGGGTCAGCAGGATCACGTCGCCGTCCACCGCGTCCACGCGCGCGAAGACGAGCTTGGCGTCGGGAGCGACGACGGCGAACCACCAGTTGGGGACGAAGACCCGGTGGCGCAGCCTGCCGCGCAGCACGACCGCACCTTCCTCACCTGCCGCCTCCTCCACGGCATCCAGCGCCAGGCCGTAGGCCTCGAGAAGCGAGAGCTGCGGCTCGACGGGCACCACCTGCTGGGCCGTGTCCGTGTCGAAGAAGAGCAGCGCCTTGCCCCCGTCCTCCTTGCGCAGCTTCACCTTGAAGAGCGTCTCCGGCTCCCCGGCACCCGTGGGCTGCACGGTGAAGCCCGCCTTGATCGGCGTCCCCGGCTCGATGGCCACGGCCGCCTCCACGATCTCGGAGAGCGCGAACGGCGAGTCCAGCACCGCACAGGCGCCGTGCTGGCCGGCACGCGCCGCCGGCGCCGCGCCGGCCACGGCGACGGCCAGCCCCACCCCCAGGATCATCCGCATCGACTTGCGCATCTGTGAATCCTCCCTGCGGCGCTTCCGGCCGCGTTCGGGAGGTCCAACCCGGGCCGCGGCGATCGGTTGCGCGGAGCCGCCGAAAAAGGGGTGCCAGCGGCCCGCAGGGGCCGGCTGCTAAGGTCCGCGCGTGTCCTACGCGCCTGCAGTGATCGACTGCTCCGGCCTCGCCGACCGCGCTCCGGGGGCGCTCGAACGCGTGGCCCGCGAGGTGGAAGCCCCCTGCCGCGAGGCCGGGGTCTTCCACGTGATCGGCCACGGGATCCCGAGCCGGCACCTCGAGGCCTTCGACGGCGCGATGCGCAGCTTCTTCGGCCAGCCCCGGCCCGTCAAGCAGCGTGTGGTCCGCACCCGCTCGAACGCGCGAGGCTTCTACGACGAGGAGCTGACCAAGAACCGGCGTGACTGGAAGGAGGTGTACGACTACGGCGCCGACCATCCTCCCGGCGATCCTCGAACCGGGCACAGCGACGGTCTGAACCAGTGGCCGCTGGGGCATCCCGCCTTCCGCGAGATCCTCCTCGCCCACTTCGACCACTGCGAGCGCATCGGCCTGGCCCTGCTCCGGGCGCTCTGCGCCAGTCTGGGAGCCGATCCGGACGCGCTGACTCCTGCCTTCGCGCGACACACGAGCTTCGTGCGCCTCAACCACTACGCGCCATGTCCGGATGCGGCGCCCGGGGACGCCCCCCTCTTCCCCGAGCAGGGCGCGCTCGGGGTGCACCACCACACCGACGCCGGTGCGCTGACCCTGGTCCAGCAGGACGAAGTCGCCGGACTGCAGGCATGGATCGGCGATCGCTTCGAGCTGATCGAACCCGTGCCGGGGGCCCTCACCGTCAACCTGGGCGACATGCTGCAGGTCTGCAGCAACGATCGCTTCGTGGCGCCCCTCCACCGGGTCGTGGCCAGTGCCGAGCGGTCGCGCTACAGCGCTCCGTTCTTCCTGAATCCCGGCTACGACGCGGTCTACGCGCCGCTTCCGGAGATCCTCGCACCGGGCGAAGGCTCGCACTACCGGCCGATCTCGTGGGCGCACTTCCGCGACCAGCGCTCTGCCGGCGACTTCGCCGACTACGGGGACGAGATCCAGATCTCCGACTACCGGATCCAGGCCTGAGGGAGGAGCGATCCGAGATGTCCCAGTACCAGGTCTGCCCGGAGTGCCGGGTCGAGTACAACCTGACCGCGACCCGCTGCGTCGACTGTCGCGTGGACCTCGTCTCTCCGGATGCGCTGGTCACGGAAGCCGCCGAGAGCTTCCCGCCGGCGGCCGAGCTGACCTGCATCCGGGTGGCTCCCCTGGCCTGGATGCGGGCCCTCTCCGCGGCCCTCGAACAGGACGGCGTGGCCCACCGCATCGAGCCCGCCAGCGCCGACGACGCGCCCGGCGACCAGCGACCCGACGTGTTCGGCGCGGTGGCCCTCTTCGGTCTGTACGTCCGCGAAGAGGATGCGGCCGGCGCCCGCGAGCTGGACGGCACCATGGCCGCGCGCCTCCTCCCGGAGGAGGCCCCCCTCCTGGAGGAGGGGGAGGAGGACGCCTGTCCGGCGTGCGGCACGCCGCTCGACGCCGACGCGGTCGCCTGCGCCGACTGCGGGCTCGAGTTCTCGTGAGCCTGGACCCGCGCAGGCTCGCCGAGGCCGGGCGGCGCGAGACGCGCGCACTGCTCGCCCTGCTGATCCTGACCGCCCTCTACTGGGGGCTCCAGTACCATCCGTTCCTCCTTCCCAACAACGACTACTACTCCTTCGAGCTGACCGCCCAGAGCCTCGGATCCCTCGAGCTCCCGCGCAGCTTCAAGCGCCTGCCCGCCTTTCCGGCCCTGATGGCGCTCGTCGCTCCCGCCGTGCCGGGGCAGGCGCCGTGGATGCACGCCGCCCTGCTCCTGAACGCGGCCTTCGGGCTCGGCGCACTCGGCCTCCTCTTCGTCTACGCGCGGCGCTGCTTCGCTCCGGGGGCCGTGCTGGTCCCGCTGCTCCTCTCCACCACCGTGCAGTTCCACGCGATGGGGCTGCAGCCCCTGGTCGAGCCCAGTCTCGGCTTCTTCGTGCTCCTCACCTTCGTCCTGCACCAGCGGCGATCGGCCTGGCAGTACGCGACCGCCTTCGCCGTGGGACTCGGGCGCGCCGAGGCCGCCACCCTGATCCCCCTCCTCTTCCTCGCGAACTGGCAGGAGGATCGACGCTTCTGGCACCACGGCGTACGCGCCGGTCTCGCCGCGAGCGGGATCCTGGTCTGGACCGGGCTCGGCTCGCTGTACGGGAGCGGCCAGAGCTTCTATCTCGAGCTCATGGAGGGAATGGGCTGGCATCCCTCGCCCGGCTTCTACTGGCGTCTCCTGCGCGAGGACTTCGCCTTCCTCTACTCGCCCGATCCCCTCCTGAACGTCGCGCTGCTGACGGCGACCTCGGTACCGCTGGCGCTGGGCATCGCGAGCGGACTGCGGCGCTTCCGACGCGAGTCGATCCTGATGCTGGCCTTCTTCGTGGTGTCCGCCAGCGTGGTCGTGGTCTTCGGCGTCAACAAGCCGCGCTACGTCTACCCGACCTTCTGGATCCCCCTGCTCTTCTGCGGCCACGGTCTGGTTCGGCTCTGCGAGCTCGTCTCGCAGCGCCTGGAGGCCCGCCGGCCGCGGGCCACGGGGCTCGCGGTGGTCGCCGTCGCCGGCTGGCTCGCGTGTCTCGCCGCCGGCCTCGCCTTCATGCAGACCCGCGCGCACCTCTTCCCGCCCGCCCTGGACGCGGCCTACGCGCTCGGGTGCGTGGCGCTGGCCGCCCTCGCGCTGCGCCCCCTGGCCGGATCGGCTGCGCGGCTGGCCGTCGTCGCGCTGCTGCTGGCGTTCCTGTCCGCCACCATCACCAGCGGCCTGGCGCGCAAGAAGACGGCACTGAAGGACATCCACGATGCGAACTACGGAAGCTGGCTGCTGGCCGGCTGGCTCCACGAGAACGCCGCTCCCGAGGACAGGATCATCCTGCTCGGCAAGAAGCACATCCAGCACCTGCGGCCGATCGAGAAGCACCGGCTGCGGAACTTCTCGAAGGTCGAGGCGCGCGACGTCCCCTCCCTCGTGACCTTCATGCGCGAGGGGGGCTGGACGCTGGTCGCCTGGACCCACCGCGGTGAGGCGAAGAATCCCTCCGCGAAGTGGTACTACCGCACCCTGAACGTGGGCCTCGCGGAGAGCTTCCGCTCCGGCGGGCCGGTGGAGGGCTTCGAGCACGTGGCGACCCTGGCGGTTCCGGGAGACGTCGACGAGAGCGACGTCCAGATCTACCGGCTGGCGCCGTGATGCGTGGCCGGTGGCCCGCACTGCTCCAGCTCGCGCTCGCTGCGGCGCTCGCGGCGGCTTGCGGCCCGTCCGACGAGGAAGGGCTCTACCGGGCTCGCAAGGCCGAGCTCGAGCGCCGCAACCGCGGGCTCGCGGAGCTGATCTCCGAAGCCCGTCAGGGCTCCCTGCTTCCGCGGGACCGCTTCATGGTCGGCGTCGACGAGAGCCTCACCCGCGATCTCTTCGAGTCGCAGCTCCCGCTCGAGCAGGTGGTGCGCGGGCTCGTCGTCGTGCACCTCGATCGCGCGACGTTCCGCTTCCGCGAGAAGTACGGGACGGTCCGCATCGACGGGGGTATCCGCTTTCGTGGCCTCCCGGTGCCGCCCGTGGCCCTGGGGATCCAGGGCGGCCTCGACGAGGTGGAGCTCGACCCCGAGACCGGCGTCCTCCGGGTGCGAATCGCCATCGACCACGTGGCGGTCGAGCAGGCGGCCGGGCTCGAGGGCCTGCTGGGACGGGGCGCCCTGAACTTCCTGGGGGGCGGGGCGCGCGATCTCCTGGCGGAGGCGATTCCCCCGTTGGACGTTCCGGTCTCGATCGAGCAGGCCATCCCGGTTCCGGCACTCGAAGAGGGCGGCGTGTCCCTGCCCGCGGTGGAGGTCCCCCTCGCGGTCTCCGTGGAGCGC
>JANQFA010000055.1 GCA_028278065.1 Myxococcota bacterium | reverse complement strand
TGACGTCGATTCCGCCGAAGGCGACGCCCTGGAAGAGCCAGCGGTCGCCGCGCTTGCGGAGCGTGTAGGTCATGACTCCGGCTTCCGCGCCCTGGCGCGGTACTCGCATCGAGCCGGGGATGTAGCCCTTGCGGGGCTTGCCCTGCACGCGCACGCGCACCGGGCCGCCCTCGCCGCCCTGGGCCACGGCGACCTCCAGGATCTCGAGCGGCTCGCGCTCGCTGCGTGCGATGGTCACCGTGAAGAAGTCGGCGAGGAAGCGCGAATAGGCTCGGGCGAAGTCCGCGAACTGCTCGCGGGTGAAGTCCTTGCCGCGCGGTCCGAGTGCGCGGGAGGCGAGGAACCCGTAGTCGAGATGACGATCGAGCCCGTCCATGACGAGCTGGCGCTTCTGGTCCGGGGTGGTGTCCTCGTCGCTGACGACGGTGTCCACTCCCTCGTGGAAGGCGGCGAGGAAGGCGCGCGCCTCGGCGTCGAGGTCTGCACGAGCGGCGCCGGCCTGTGCGAGGACGAGCCCGACCAGGATGAGGCACGAGGCGAGATGGCGGCAGGCCCGGGGGCTTCGGATCACGGATCGGTCCTCCGAAGTTCGCGGTGCGCGTGCGCCCGCGTGCGCGCGGCAGGCTAGCATAGGGCCGAACCCGCCGGAGAGAGGGTCTGGACACATTCTTCGAGGCGCTTCTCCCCCTGGCCGTCGCTCTGCTGCTGAGTCTGGCGCTCGGGCGTGCGGCGGGCCGTGCGGGCGTGCCTCGGGTGACGGTCTACATCCTCGTCGGGCTGGCGCTGGGCCCGCACGGGCTCCTGCGCTTCGTGGAAGGGGACACGGCGTTGACCGGCGCCTTCCTCGGGCCCGCGACCCAGGGGCCCCTCGACGCGATCGGCGAGCTCGCGGTCGGGTTCATCCTGTTCGGGATCGGCGCCGAGTTCCGCTTCGAGGTGTTCCGCCGCGTGGGTCCCAAGATCCTCGCCATCTCCGGCTCCGAGATCGGCCTGACCGCGTTGCTGGTCGCGACCGCCGTCCTGCTCGGAACGGGCGACTGGCGGCTGGCGCTGATCTCACCGGCGCTCGCGATCGCGAGCGCGCCGAGCGCGACCCTGGTGACACTGCGAGAGGTCGAGGCCGAGGGGCCGACCACGCGCAGCCTCATCCTCTGCGTCGGGCAGAACAACCTGGCGGCGCTCCTCGTCTTTCCGCTGCTGATGGTGCTGGCCTTCGGCCGTGGCGATCCGTTCGCAGCCACGGGGCTGGCCATGGCCGCCCTGGCGGGCGGCCTGCTGGTGGGCCTGGCCGGAGCGATCTGGATGGAGTCGATCTCGGGTCGCCGCGAGATGGTCATCCTCGGCCTGTTGGTCGTCCTCGGTGTGCTCGGCCTGGTGCACGGCTACCAGCCGGGGGCAACGGGATTGGGCATGCTGGCCTGCTTCGCGGCGGGCCTCGCCCTCTCCAACGCCTCGCCCCACGCGGCCGTCCTGTTCCGTTATCTCGAGAACACGGTCTATCCCCTCTACGTCCTCTTCTTCCTGGGAGCGGGCCGCGACCTGCACGTGGAGGCGCTCGCGCACGCGGGGATCCTCGGCGTGCTGTTCATCGCGGCGCGCAGCGCGGGCAAGCTCCTGGGCGCGCGCCTGGGCATGCGCATGGCGCACTGGGAGGAGGGCCTCTCTCCGCAGCTCGGAGCGGGCCTGCTGTGCCAGGCCGGGGTGGCTCTGGGCCTGGTGGCCGCTCTCGAATCCGCTGCACCCGCCGAGAGCGCGGACCTGCGCAACGTGGTGGTGGCGTCGGTGGTCTTCTTCGAGCTGATCGGCCCCTGGCTGGTGCGTCGCACCGCGGTGCGCGCCGGGGAGGTGAAGCTCGCCAACATCGTCTCCCAGGCGGAGGCCAGCGGTCTCGATGCGGTTCGCTGGGTGTGGATGGAGCTGCGGCGCAGCATGGGGCTGGTGAAGAGTGATCCGCTCGCGCCCGGAGCCGGCCCGACCGTGCGCCACGCCATGCGCAGGCGACCGCGCACCATCGACGAGTCGGCCTCCTTCCAGCGGGTGATGCGCGCCCTGGGCGAGAGCGGTGCGGACGTCCTGCCCGTCGTCGATCCCGAGGGCGGGTTCGCCGGCGTGATCTCGTACGACGAGGTGAAGAACGCCCTCTACGATCCCGTGCTGCGGGGCCTGGTCATCGCGGGCGACCTGACCATCCCGATCGACGATCCCCTCGCGCCGGACGAGAGCCTCACCGACGCCCTGGAGCGCATGGACGCGCACCGCGTGCAGTCCTGGCCCGTTGTGGAATCGGGCCGACTGGTCGGCGTCGCGCGACGCTCGGACCTCTACGGCGCCATGCGCCAGCACCATACGTAGACCGGCGGGTCAGGCTCCGCGGATCTCGACGCGCGGGACGAAGACGCGGAAGACGGTGCCGTCGCCGATGGCGCTCTCCACCTCGACCCAGCCGCCCGCGGCGTCGGCGATCGAGTGCACGGTCGCCAGGCCGAGTCCGGTTCCGTGCTCGGGCTCCTTGGTGGTGAAGAACGGCTCGAACGCGTGGTCGACCGTCTCCTCGTCCATGCCGCGCCCGTCGTCGCGTATGACCAGGACGGCGACGGGTCTCCCGTCGACGAGGCGGTTCTCGGTCTTCACCTCGATGCGACCCGGGCCCTCGATGGCGTCGCGCGCGTTCAGCACCAGGTTCATGACGACCTGCTTCGCCTGGGCGGGGTCCATGCGGAATCGCCAGGCGCCCTGCACCGGCCGCACCTCCATGCGGACGGGCGAAGGGAGGAGCCTGGCCAGCAGCGCTTCGAGGGATGCGACCGCCTCGTTCCACGTGGTGGGCTGGGGCGAGAGATCGCCCCGACGCCCGAAGTCGAGAAGCTGCCGCACCAGGTCCGCTGCAGAGCGGCCGGACTCGAGGATCTGCTCGAGGGCGCGCCGCGCGTGGGGGCGGTCGCCCAGCTCGCCGCGCAGCTCCGAGGCCGCTCCCATCACCACCGTGAGGACGTTGTTGAAGTCGTGCGCTACGCCGCCCGCCAGGCGACCGAGGGCCTGCATGGTCTCGGAGCGGTGCACCCGCGCGCGCAGCCGGTCGCGCTCCTCCTGTGCGCGTACCCGTTCGGTCAGGTCGATGACCACGTAGAGCAGCCGGGAGCCGTGCTCGCCGTCCTCGGGCAGCCGCGTCGAGACGACGAAGGCCGGAAAGCTCTCGCCGGTCTTGCGCATGAGCTGGGCCTCGCGCGTGCGGCGGCCCTCCGGGTCCTTGTCCCCCAGCGAGCTGCCGTGGCGCTCGATGTCGCCGCGGCTGCGCAGGATCCCGGCCCGCTGTCCGAGCACCTCTTCGCGCGAGAAGGCGAAGAGGCGCTCCGCCCCCTCGCTGAACTCGAGGATCTCGGCTTCGTCGCCCGGGGCCTCGGTCACCACGAAGCCCACGTCCTGGGCGGCGGCGAGGGTGGCGCGCAGGCGCGCGTCGCTCTCGAAGAGCTCCTGGGTGCGGCGCTTGACCTCGCGCTGGAGCGATCGCGACCAGAGGGCCGATCCCCCGCCGATCACCAGCACGGCCAGGAGCGCGGCTCCCAGGGCCCAGAGGACCTGGGTCAGGGGGATGCCCGGCGGCTTCAGCACACCGAACCACTCGTCGTAGAGACGGTCGTACGTGCCATCGCGGCGCACGCGCGCCAGACCCTCGTTGAGCAGCGCGATCAGATCGTCGTGTCCCTCCGGTACCACGAAGCGCAGCTCCACGCTGTGGAGCGGCTCGCCCAGGGAGCGCACGTTCTCGAGGCCGTGCTTGCGCATGAAGTAGAGACCCTGGGTGTGGAGCAGCACCGCGGCATCGGCCTCGCCCGCGGCCAGCCTGAGCAGTGCCTCCTCGTGGCCGTCGGCGGGCACGATCTCGACCGGGAAGTGCTCCTCGTGTGCGAGGTCGTCGTGGTAGCCCGAACGGTTCACCAGGATGCGCTTGC
Organism: Myxococcota bacterium; assembly: GCA_028278065.1. Classification (GTDB taxonomy): domain Bacteria; phylum Myxococcota_A; class UBA9160; order UBA9160; family JAFDET01; genus JAFDET01. The sequence goes on along the minus strand of JANQFA010000055.1, from coordinate 54,157 downwards.
CCTCGAGGTCCGACAGCACGTGATCGGTGGACTCGTTGCGCACGAAGACGGCGTACTGGAGGGTCGCGATGCTGGTGCTGAAGTCGAGCAGGCGCTCGCGTCCGACCGTGCGCATCGCACCCGGATTCAGGTCGGTGTCGCCCGCCTCGAGGCGCTGGCGGATCTCCGGCCAGGGGCTCGCCTCGAGGACGTAGCGGAGGCCCACCGCCTCGGCGACGGCCCGGAAGAGATCGACGTCGAAGCCCGTGGGCTGGCCGTGCGGGTCCAGGAACTGGTGCGGCGGGTACGCCTCGTCCACCGCCACCCGGAGCGGTTCCGGCGGAGCCGCGCTGCTTGCCGCGGGCGGAGCCGCGCTGCCTGCCGGCGGAGCCGCGCTGCTTGCCGCCGGCAGGAAGGTGGCAGCCAGGAGGGCCAGCAGTGCGGCTCGGCGGGTTGTGGGGGTGCGGGGGACGCTTCTCACCGCCGCCGAGTGTGCCTCGTCACCGGGGGCGCCGCCCGGCCCCTCTGTTAGAATCCGCCCCCGGCGCGGTCGGCAGGTGAATGCCCCATGGATCTCCAGTACAGCCAGGAATACGAGGACTTCCGCGAGGAGGTAAAGGCCTTCCTCGCCGCCAACTGGCCCCTGCAGGGGGACGAGGCCCAGCTCGGCGTGAAAGAACAGGGCGCGCTCTTCCGCGAGCGCGCCATCGCGGCCGGCTACCAGGCGCGGGGCATACCCCGGAAGTACGGGGGCTCCGAGCAGGAGCCGGACGTCCTCAAGGCGACCATCATCGGCGAGGAGTTCGCGCGGGTCCGGGCGCCGGCCGAGATGCGGGGCATCGGGCCGTCGATGCTGGTGCCGACCCTGCTCGAGTGCGGCGAGGAGTGGCAGAAGGAGAAGTTCGTCGCGCCCACCATGAAGGGCGAGATCCACTGGTGCCAGGGCTACAGCGAGCCCGGCAGCGGGAGCGACCTGGCGTCGCTCAAGACGCGTGCCGAGCGGGTGGGCGACGAGTGGGTGATCAACGGCCAGAAGATCTGGACGACCGGCGCCCACCTGGCGGATTGGATGTTCTGTCTCTGCCGCACCGAGCCCGACGCCTCCAAGCACGCGGGCATCTCCTACCTCCTGATTCCGATGAAGCAGGAGGGGATCGAGGTGCGACCGCTGAAGCAGATGAACGGCGGTGCGGACTTCAACGAGGTATTCCTGAGCGACGCCCGCACTCCCGCCGATCACATCGTCGGGGAGCGCGGTCAGGGGTGGGTCGTCTCGCGCTCCACGCTGAAGCACGAGCGCAGCATGATCGGCGACTCGCGACAGAGCTCGCTGATGTTCAAGGGGCTGGTGCGGCTGGCCAAGAAGCTGGGCAGGATCGACGACCCCGCCGTGCGCCAGCAGCTGGCCGAGCTGGAGGGCTACGTGCTCGCCCACCAGTACTCGGGCTACCGGCAGCTCACCTGCGCGGCGCGCGGCCAGCAGCCCGGCCCCGTGGGTCTGATGAACAAGTTGAACTCGACCAACATCGGACACCGCTCGGCCCGCATCGCCCTGGACCTCACCGGCGACGCGGCGCTGCTCGGACCCACCCCGACCGAGGGCAACATGTACTCGGGGCTCGGCGAGTCGGCCGGCTGGATCACCCAGTACATGTGGTCCCTGGGCATCGCGATCGCAGGGGGCACCGCCAACATCCAGCGCAACGTGATCGCCGAGCGCGGGTACGGCCTGCCCCGCGACGCCGCGGCGCAGACGAGCAAGTAGGAGCGCGCCATGAACTTCGGACTCTCGGAAGAGCAGGAGCTCCTGCAGCAGACCGTCGCCCAGTTCATCGAGAACGAGTCGCCCGTGACCCGCGTGCGCGAGCTCTACGACGGGGACGCACCCTACGATCCCGCCGCCTGGAAGGGGATCTGCGAGCTGGGCATCTCCGGCCTCATGGTGCCGGAGGAGTTCGGCGGTGCGGAGCTGGGCCTGGTGGACCTGGCGCTGGTCGCCGAGGTGCTCGGCGCCGGGGCCTTCCCGGGGCCGTTCCTGGGGCACGCACTCGCCGTGATCGCCCTTCTCGAGGGAGGGAGCGACGCCCAGAAGGCGAAGTGGCTGCCGCGGCTGGCGGCCGGCGACGCGCTCGGCGCGGTGGCGCTGGGCGAGGAGTCCGGTGCCTGGGATCCCGCCGCCTGGACCGGCGACGTCTCGGGCGATGCGGTCAGCGCGCGCAAGGCCTGGGCGCCGGGCGCGGCCGACGCGGATCTCCTCGTCGTCGGCGTGGCCGGGGGCGAGCTGGTGCTGGTCGAGGCCACTGCCTCCGGCGTCTCGATCGAGCCGGTGGACAGCATGGACCGCACGCGCCGCTTCGACGGCGTGGTGCTCGAGAACGCGCCGTGCGAGAAGCTCCCGGGCGGAGCCGCCGCGGCGCGTCGCGTGCGGGACGCGGGGCTGGTGCTGCTGGCGGCCGACGCCTTCGGCGGAGCCTCGAAGCTCCTGCAGATGACCGTGGACTACGCCCAGACGCGCGAGCAGTTCGGCCAGACCATCGCCCACTTCCAGGCGGTGAAGCACAAGCTGGCCGACATGGCCGTGGAGATCGAGCCGGCGCGCGGCCTGTACTGGTACGCCGCCTATGCCTGGGACGAGCTTCCGGACGAGGCCGAGCGCGCGGCGGCCCACGCCAAGGCGCATCTGGCCGACCGCTTCATGGATCTCGCCCGCGACGCCGTCGAGCTGCACGGCGGCATCGGCTTCACCTGGGAGTGCGACGTACAGTTCTGGTTCAAGCGGGCGATGTTCGATCGCGCCTTCCTCGGCCAGCCGGCCGAGCACCGCGAGCGCGCAGCGCGGCTGGGGGGCTGGTAGCCATGAGCGAGCGACCGTTCCGCGTTCTCGGACTCCAGCAGATCGCTGTCGGCGGCCTCGACAAGGGGAAGCTCCGCGAGCTCTGGGTGGACCTCCTGGGTCTCGAGGCGCACGGCAACTTCCGCAGCGAGTCCGAGAACGTCGACGAGGACATCGCCGTGGCGGGCGCGGGCCCCTTCAAGGTCGAGGTCGACCTCATGCAGCCGATCGATCCCGAGAAGCGCCCGAAGGTGCACGACCCGGCGTTGAACCACGTCGGCCTCTGGATCGACGACCTCGCCGGGGCCGTGAAGTGGCTCGAAGGCAGGGGCGTGCGCTTCACCCCCGGCGGAATCCGCAAGGGCGCGGCCGGCTACGACGTCTGCTTCATCCATCCGAAGGGCGGGGGCGATGCGCCGATCGGCGGCCAGGGCGTGCTGATCGAGCTGGTCCAGGCCCCGCCGGAGGTGGTCGAGGCCTTCTCGAAGCTGGCGGCCGACGGCTAGCGAGCACCGGCGGCCGACGGCTAGCGAGCACCGGCAGCCGACGGCTAGCGAGGCGCGCGCCGGCGCGTAGTAGGATGGGGCAGCGATAGGAGCTGGCCATGGAGCACGTCGAGGTCACGCGTCGCTACGACGCCCCCATCGAGAAGGTCTGGGACGTCTACACCGATCACGCCCGCTGGAGCGAGTGGAGCGGGATGCCCGGCTCCAGGCTCGTCAGGGAGGGGACTCCCGATCGCAACGGGGTCGGCGCGGTGCGCGCCTTCGCCGGCGGGACGCGGGAGGAGGTGCTCTCGTTCGAGCCGCCGAAGCGCATGACCTACACGGTCTTCGCGGGGATCATGCCGATCGGGAACCACCTGGGCGAGGTGGACCTCGAGCCGGACGGCGGGGGAACCCGCATCACCTGGCGCTGCCGCTTCGAGTCGCGCATCCCCGGCCTCGGCGGTCTCCTCCGGCGCTTCATTACCCGCTTCTTCGAGAACGCCCTCCGGGGCCTCGAAGCGGCGCTGTAGCCTCCGGGCTAGCTCACGCGGTCGAAGTCCGCGGCGCCGGTCTCGCTGTCCTCGAGGCTCTCGAGCTTGGCGGTGTCCTCGTAGACGGGGATCTCCGCCTCCTCGAAGAGCTTGCGGGTGCGGTCGGTGACCGCGCCGACCCGCACCAGCGCCGGCATCATCAGATCCTTGAAGGAGTGGATCGCGCCGGGCTGCTGGTCCGGTCGGATGCCCTGCTCGCGGGCCTCCATCATGCCCTTGATGAAGTCGCCCAGGTCGATGCCCGCCTCCTCGACGGCCTGACGGAAGCCCGGGTCGGGCATGGAGCGCCCGGTCCCCTTGGGTCCGCCGGTGGCGTCCACCATCATCTTGAGCGCGCCGTAGGCGAACTCCGCGACGTCCTCGCGGTCGTCCGGGTGCATGTCGCGGATGGTCTCGCCCACGTAGACGTTGCCGAACGCGACGTGGCGGGACTCGTCGCGCAGGACGCCCTCCAGGATCTGGCCGAGGAGCTCGCAGGTGGTGGCGCGGCGCATGTTGTGGAACGCGCCGAGGGCCAGCCCCTCCACCACCATGTTCATGCCGATGGCGATCTTCACCCAGTGGTCGGCCTGGAGCGTGTCGTCGATGAGCAGCTTGAGGCCGGGCGACATGGGATAGACCTTGGCCAGCTTGCGCACGTACCTCTCGAACACCTCCACGTGGCGCGCCTCGTCCATGGTCTGCGTGGCCGCGTAGAGCTTGCCCTCGTAGTCGGGAACGGCGTGGGTGAGAGCGGCGGCCGTCATCAGCGCTCCCTGCTCGCCGTGCAGGAACTGGGAGAGGCGGTGTGCGCCCACGTTGGCGCGGAAGCTCTCCTGCTGGGTGTTCGAGAGCGTCTTGACGAAGGGGATGCGGTCGAAGCCGAAGCTCGATTCGTCGATGAGCGGCTTGGAGGGGTCGATCTCGATGGACCAGTCCAGGTCCTTCTCGCCGTTCCACTGCGCCTCCTTCGCCTTGGCGTAGAGGTTGCGCAGCTTGTCGATGTCGATGTCGTAGTCGAACTGCCAGCAGATCTCCATCGGCGACTTGAGGACGTCCGCGGACTCCCAGTTGGTGCTCATCGGTCTTCCTCCAGGACGGTTCGACAGATCATGTCGGTGAGGGCGGCCAGGACGCGATCGGGCTCGAGCGGCGGCCGGTCGAGCACCAGGAGCTGCATGGCGGCCATGTCGATCGCGTGGTGGATCAGGAAGGCGGCGGCGCCGGTGTCGAGGTCGACGCGCATCTGTCCGCGCCGGCGCCCGAACTCGAGCAGGGCTTCGAGGCGCTCGATGCCCAGGGCCTGGATGCGCTGCCAGCGCGCCCGCACCTCCGGATCGCGGTCGGCGAGCGAGAGCACCACCAGGTAGATCGAGGGCCGCTTGCGCAGGCGGTCGTAGGCGCGGCGCAGCCAGGCTCCGATCGCGGAGCGCGGGTCCTCGCCGAGGAAGCGCTCGCGGTCCGGATCGGTGCGCTCGCGAGCCGAGACGCGCTCGCCCCAGGCGTCCACCAGATCGAGGAGCAGGGCATGCTTGTCCGGGAAATGGTGGTAGACGGTCCCCACGCCCACGTCGGCACGCGCGGCCACGTCCGCCATCGAGGTCCCGTCGTAGCCGCGTCGGGTGAAGAGGGCCTCTGCGCCGGCGAGGATCCGTGCGCGGGTGGCGATGCCGCGGGCCTGGGGTCGGCGCGTCATGGCCCGGCAGTCTACGCCGGGAGCAAAACCGAATGCAAGATCGGTTTGTGGGGAGTTTCCCGTTCAGATCCAGATAGATGGCGTCTAGCGCGGCGCCGTGCCCACGCTCGGGGACCGGGACGCCGCTGCGACGGCCTCGGCGGTCCGCTCGATCGCCTGCACATCCGCCTGCTTGGGCTTCTCCACGCCCGCGATCCAGGCGTGCTGCTCCCCGACCCGCATCCAGAAGACGCCGGGGAAGGGCGGCTCCTCCGTCACGTAGACGCGCCGGGCACCCTGGGGGTAGCTGGTGAGCGTCACGCGCTCGCCCTCCCGGCGGGAGGCGTGAGCGGCCTTGATCACCTTGCGCACGAGTGAGGAGCCCTCGTCGACGCCCGGAAGCCAGTAGGACTCGCCGTCGTAGCGCTCGCCGTAGTGGCCCGCCGGGACCCGAGGGGTCACCAGGACGGCGCCGAAGGCGGTCTCGACGCGCACCGCGTCCGAGACCGCGGGGCCGCGGTCGGAGCCGGCCGGGCCGGCGAGAAGGAGCAGGAGGAGGAGGGTTGCGGGCTCCATGGCCATTCCTCGGGAGGAAGCGTCATCTTCCGTTTCGTCGCTCCGGGGTTCCGCCTTGAGTTGTGGAGTTGCGCATCCCGGTGATCCGGGGCACACCGGAAGGCACCCGGCATCCGGCCGGTGAATCCGGGCACACCGGAAGGCGCCCGGCATCCGGGCTCGGAGGACCCCATGGCCCAGGACCCCTTCTCCGGACGCACCGCCGTCATCACCGGCGGGGGCGGCGGGATCGGCTCCGCCCTTGCGCGCGCCTTCGCGGAGCGCGGCGCGAAGCTGGCGCTCGCCGATGTGGACCCCGAGGCGGCACGACGCGTCGCCGACGAGCTGGTGGCCGGCGGCACGCAGGCCGAGGCCTTCCCGGTGGACGTGACCGACCGCAGCGACGTGTTCCGCCTGGCGGACGCCGTGGTCGAGCGCTTCGGCAAGGCGCACATCGTGTGCAACAACGCCGGGGTCGCGCTGGGCGGCGAGATGTGGAGCGCGCCGATGGCCGACTGGAACTACACGATGGACGTCAACTTCTGGGGTGTCCTCCACGGGGTGCAGGCCTTCGTGCCGCGCATCCTCGAGCACGGCGAGGGCGGCTACATCGTCAATACCGCCTCGATGGCGGGTCTCACGGGCATGAGCTTCCTGGGCATGTACTGCGCCTCCAAGTTCGCCGTGGTGGGGCTGAGCGAGAGCCTGTCGAGGGAGGTGCGACCCCAGGGAATCGGGGTGTCGGTGCTGTGCCCGATGATCGTGGAGACCGACATCAACCGTAACACCATGGCGCGTCACCCGGATCCGGAGCGCCGCAAGCTCGCCAACCTGGCCCCTCCGAACGACGCGGCGCCGCCGATGCGCGGCGGGGTCGTGCAGGCCGGCGACGTGGCCCGCCGCGTGGTTCGCGCCATGGAGCGCGATCAGCTCTACATCCTGACCCACCCCGAGCAGCAGGAGATCCTGCGCCGGCGCTCCCATCGGATCGACTCCGCCTTCTCGGCGGAGAACTGGGAGCCGTGAGCCCCTGCTCCGCTCTCCGGCCGCCGCCACTTCGTGGTAGGATCGCCCCACCCGGGGCGTACGGAGGCGGAGGCTGGATCGTCCATGCAGGGCTCGGGACGGCTCACGGGGATCCTGGCAGCGGCGCTGGCGACGGCGTTCGCGGCGCGTGCAGAGGTCCCGTACCCCGCCTGCAACGCGCCGGGCTGCGCCGATCCCCTCGACTACGCCGCCTACCTCTTCTTGCCGGCCGGCGTCCTGCCCGACGACTACGCCTTCGACCCCCTGGACCCGGCCTCGGGAAGCGGCTGGAAGTACGCGCCCGGCGTCGGCATGGACGTGACCGGGGCCTGGCGGATCACCACCGGGCGTCCGGACGTGGTGGTCGCGGTGCTGGACTCGGGGATCCGCTGGCGTGAACGTCAGCTCGCCGCCAAGCTGGCCCCGAACCGGGGCGAGCTGCCCGTTCCCTGCCCGGGCTGGGACTGCGACGGCAACGGCGTCGTGAACCCCGACGACTGGGCAGGGGTGTCCTGCGGCGCGCAGCTCGTCTCGGATCACAACGGGAACGGCCACCTGGACGGACAGGATCTGATCATCGCCTGCCAGGATGGTCACGACGACGACGCCAACGGGTACGTCGACGACATCGCCGGCTGGGACTTCTCCCAGGGCGACAACGATCCCTTCGACGACGTGGAGGCGGGCCACGGCACCGGCCAGGGCCAAGACATGGTCGCCGAGGCCGACGACGGCGCCGGCTTCCCCGGGGTCGCGCCGTCGGCGATGTTCGTGCCGATCCGCGTGGGCGATCACTTCGTGGCCGTGGAGAGCGACTTCGCCCAGGGCGTCGTCTACGCGGTGGACCTCGGCGTCGACGTGGTCTCCGAGGCGCTCGGCACCCTCGGAGGCTCGGCCCTCACCCAGGCCGCGATCGACTACGCGTACCACCGCGGGGTTCCGGTGATCGCCAGCGCGGCCGACGAGCAGAGCTTCCACCACAACTGGCCGGCCGTGGCGGCGAACACCATCTGGTTCAACTCGATCCGCAACGGCGACGGCACCCTGGTGGCGCAGACCGAGGACTTCGAGATCCTGAACGGATGCACCAACCACGGCGGCAAGGCGTGGGTGGCGGTTCCGTCGACCTCGTGCTCTTCGGAGGCCACCGGACGCGCCGCCGGGATCGCAGCCCTGCTCGTCTCCCACGGCCGGAACCGTCTCGACCGCGGCCTCCAGGATCCCCATCCGGCCAGCGGGCGGGCCTTCTCCGCCGAGGAGGTGCGCCAGCTCTTCCGGGCCGGCGCCTCGGACGTGGACCGCAGCGGGGACACGATCTCCCCGGGGCTGCCGGTGGGCGGCCTGCTCGAGGCGGTCCTCAGCGGCCCGCTCCCGGAGACCGTGTTCGTGTCGCGGCTCTTCCCCAGCCACCAGGGCTGGGACGAGTTCACCGGCTACGGGCGCGCCGACGCGAAGCGCATGCTCGAGATCGTGGACGCGGGCATTCCGCCCGAAGCCGCCTTCACCCGGCCGCGCTGGTTCGACCTCGTCGACCCGACGCGCCAGCACGTTGTCGAGGTGCGAGGCAGCGTGGGAGCGGTGCGCGCAGCGGGGATGTACGAGGTGACCGTGGAGGTGGGCTGCGGCGTCGCGCCCGCCGCCTTCGAACCCCTGCGCCGCTTCCCCGCCGCGGCTCCCCTGCAGGATGCGCGCCTCGTCGTATGGCGACCGGCCGAGACGGCTGCGATGTGCGGCTTCGACCCCGCCGAGCCCATCCTGCAGCCCGACGCCCACACCGTCACGCTGCGCCTGCGGGTCGTCGATGCGCTGGGGCGCCTCGGCGAGGACCGCCGCACCGTCGCCATCCACAGCAATCCCGGCGAGCAGTGGGTGCGCCGTCTGGGCGCGTCCGGCGAGGCTTCGATCAAGCTGGCCGACGTGAATCGCGACGCGGTCCTCGACGTGGTCGTGGGTACCGCCGACGGGCGCGTACACGTGCTCCGCGGCGACAGCGGGGAGAGCCTGCCCGGCTTCCCGGTGCGGACCGATCCCATCGTGTCGCCGGAGCGCATCGACGCCGTGGGCGCCTACCGCGACGGCGAGGTCCCGGTGCCCCACGAGGCGCTGGTCGCGTCGCTGGCCGTGGACGACCTGGACGGCGACGGGCGGGTCGAGATCGTGGCGGCCTCGGTCGAGGGTCGGGTCTACGTCTTCACCGACCACGGCGGACGCCGGCCGGGATTCCCCGTGACCAGCGATCCAGCCCTCTCGGCGGCCGAGCGCCGCGACCGCTGGAACGACGTCGACCCGGGCTTCGCGGCCTCGCCCACCCTGGTGGACCTGGATGCTCCCGACGGAGATCCGGATCTGGAGATCGTGATCGGTGGGCTGGACGGTCACGTCTACGCCTGGCGTTCGGACGGGACCCCGGTGCCCGGCTTCCCGGCGCGGCTCGGTGACCGCACGCGACTCGCCGAGGATCCGGGCAGCGGGAAGTGGCTGCGCCGCGACGGCGGTGTGCGCGAGCGCCTGGCCAAGATCGTGTCCTCTCCAGCCGTGGGTGATCTCGACGGGGACGGCGAGAACGAGATCGTGATCGGCACCAACGAGGAGTACGTCGAAGCCGCGGGCCTCTTCAGCACGGAGAGCTCGGCCCTGCTCGCGAGCCTCGGAGCCCTTCCCGGAGTGGACGACTTCTCCTTCGACACGGCCGGTCGCCTCTACGCGCTCGGCGCCGGCGGGGACCTGCGTCCCGGCTTCCCGGTCGCGGTTCCGTTGCTGGCCCCGGGCCTCCTGCCCACGGTGGCGACGGGCACGCCGGGATCGCCGGCGCTCGCCGCACTGGGGGACGACGGGAGGCTGGTGGCGGCGATCGCGTCGGCGGTGGGGCCGGTCATGCTCTTCGACGAGGCCGGCGCCCCGTTCCTGGGCCTGGGCGGCGACGGGCTGCCTCGCCCCCTGGCGCTGGACTTCCCGGGGGGCTTCCCAGACGTCCCGGACCCGGACGACGTGATCCAGCCCGAGACGTTCTCCTACGATGCGCCCTTCCTCGCAGCGCTGGGATCTCCCGCGTTCGGCGACGTCACGGGTGACGGGGAGCCCGAGCTGGCGGCCCCTACCGGGGGCCTTCGTCAGCTCATCGACGTGGCGTCGCCCGCCAGCCAGGAGTTCGGCGATCACCAGGTCAGCGTTTGGAGCGCCGGCGACGGCGCGCTGCTGCCCGGCTTTCCGCGCGTCATGGAGGACATGCAGTTCCTGACCGAGCCCGCCCTGGCGGACGTGGATGGCGACGGACTGGCCGACGTGGTGCAGGCCTCCGGCGGCTATCAGGTGCGCGCCTATCGCAGCGACGGCTCGCTGGTGCCGGGCTGGCCCAAGTTCACGCACGGCTGGCTGATCGGGACACCCGCGGTCGGCGACATCGACGGCGACGGCCGCGTGGAGGTGGTGGCCTCGACCCGCGAAGGCCTGATCTTCGCCTGGGACACCCCGGCCCCCGCCCGATCCTCGGCGCTTCCCTGGCCCGGCTTCGGGCGGGACCGGCGCAACACCCGCAACCTGGACTCGGGGGTGGGTGTGCTGGCGCCTCCCCGCGGGCAGTTCGAGGCCCTGGGCTGGTGGCTGGAGGCCTTCTTCATCGAGCTCGTGGGCCGTCTGCCGGGCCCCGAGTAGAGCGCAGCCGGGTTGCTAGACTCGGCGGCCATGCCCACCACCCTCAGCCACACCGACGTCCTCGACGCCCTGCGACCCATCGTCGATCCCGACTTCGGCAAGAGCATCGTCGACCTCGGGTTCGTGAAGAACCTCTCGATCGACGGTGCCCGGGTCGCCTTCGACATCGAGCTCACGACCCCGGCCTGCCCCGTGAAGGCGGAGTTCGAGCGCCAGGCCCGGGAGCGCGTGGCGGCGCTCCCCGGGGTGGCGGAGGTGGACGTGACCATGACCGCCCAGACCCGCGGCCGCGCTCCAGCCCCCCAGGACGAGGTGCTGCCCGGCGTGAGGAACGTCGTGGCGGTGGCGTCGGGCAAGGGCGGCGTCGGCAAGAGCACGGTGGCGCTCAACCTGGCGCTGGCACTGCGCGCCACGGGGGCCCGGGTCGGCCTGATGGACTGCGACGTGTACGGCCCCTCGCTGCCGCTCCTCACCGGCGTGCACGGCCGCCCGCGGGCCGAGGAGAAGCGCATCTTCCCTCACGAGGGCTGGGGCCTGAAGCTGATGTCGATGGGTTTCTTCCTCACCGAGGGCTCGCCGGTCATCTGGCGCGGACCCATGGTGCACGGGCTCATCCGCCAGTTCCTGACCGACGTCGAATGGGGCGAGCTGGACTACCTGATGCTCGATATGCCGCCGGGCACCGGTGACGCGGCACTCACACTCACGCAGTCGGCGCCTCTCTCCGGCGCCGTGATCGTGACCACCGCCAACGACCTCTCCCTCATCGACGCACGCAAGGGCCTGGCCATGTTCCAGAAGGTCGACGTCCCGGTGCTCGGGATCGTCGAGAACATGTCGTACTTCACGCCCCCGGACCTGCCCGACCGCAAGTACTACATCTTCGGTGAGGGCGGTGGCCGGCGCGTCGCCCAGGAGCTGGGTGTGGAGTTCCTCGCCGAGCTGCCGATCGACCCCCGCGTGGTGGCGAGCGGGGATTCGGGCAAGCCCATCGTGGCCAGCGAGCCGGAGATCGAAGTCTCGCGGGCCTTCACCGAGCTGGCCGGTCTCGTGGCGCGGCGTCTGGCGGTGCTGGCCGAGCGCACGCCGCCCATCGCCGACGCCAACATCACCTGGGTGACCGACGGGCCGAGCTAGTCGCCTCGGGTCGCGCGCCGCCTACTCACTCGTCCTCGCGGGCGAGGCCGTGGAGCAGCCCGCCGTAGAGAACGGGGAGCGGCAGCGGTTCGTCCGACGTGCGGCGCAGGTACTCCTCGTAGGTCATCCGCTCGAGCTGGATGCGCGCGTCGGGCCGGAAGAAGCTCATCGGGACCTGGATGTTCTTGTTCCAGTCCGTGTAGGAGATGATGTGCTTCTCGTTGACCTGGCGGTCGAAGATCTCCACGCGCAGCGGGATCAGGTCGCCCTCGGCTGGCATCCACACCTCGCGCCGCGCCTGCGCGTCGCTCAGCCGGTAGATGGCCACGTCGGTTCCGGCCACCTTCTCGGTGCGCACCCGCTCCGCGCCCTGCTCGACCATGAGCCGCGCCTCCTGGGCGAACGGGCGGTGGCCCAGGGCGTCTTCGGCGAGGGCGCGGTTGCTGCGATGGATGGCGGCGCCCTGGCCGGCCAGCTCGTCGACGACGTAGTACCAGTCGCGGTGCACGATCGTCACGATGGGCCGCCCTCCGATCACCGTCATGGCGCGCAGGCTGCGGCCGGCCGACCAGTAGTGGGTGGCCGAAGGCCCCGCCATGCCCTGGGAGAGAGCCTGGGCGTACCAGGTCTCCTGCTGCGCCTCGGCGGGCGCAGCCAGGAGCAGGAACCCGAAGGCGAAGACGGTCCATCGGCGCGAGCTCATCGTCAGGGGGCCTCCCGTTCTGGAGCCGTTGAGGGTACCGCGCCGCCGGAGGCCGGGCGTCCCGCAATCGCGTGCGGGCCGCCGAGGAGCGGGCGTCCCGCCGCGTCGGGGCCGCCGAGGAGCGGGCGTCCCGTCGCCGCGTCGGGGCCGCCGAGGAGCGGGCGTCCCGTCGCCGCGTGCGGGCCGCCGAGGAGCGGGCGTCCCGTCATGGTCTCGGGGATGGGTAGACCGAAGAGCGCCAGGACCGTCGGTGCCACGTCGAGAGCGCTCACCATTCCGAGCTCGAGGCCGGCTGGCACGTCGGCGCCGAACGCGATGAAGATCCCCGCCATCTCCGGGTGGTCGGGGGCGTGTCCGTGGCTCCCGCGCATCGAGACGCCGGTCTTCCTGAGCAGCTTCTGGACGGTTCCGCCCAGACCCTCGCGAACCATGGCCGTGCCCACCGGGGCCATCAACACCACGTCGCCGAAGCGGGGATTCGCGGCGCCCAGCTCGGGCGGCACGTCCTCGCGCCGCCACGCGGAGATGCCCCGGGAGCGCGCCAGCTCGACGGCGCGCGCCGCGTCGGCCGGGTCCTCCAGGGCGACGATCGCGAAGCCGCCCGCGCCGAGCAGGCGGGCTCGGATCCCCGCGTCGTCGAGGGCGGCGGCCGGATCGACCACCCGCTCGACGCGCGCCATGCCGTGATCGGAGACCAGGATCAGGATGGTGCGGGCGAGGAGTCCGCGCGTCTCCAGCCCGGCGACCAGGCGTCCGAGCTGGACGTCCTGGCGCTGCAGGCTCTCCAGAGCCGCAGGCGATCCGGGTCCATCGCGATGGCCCGGTCCGTCCGCCCCGTGGAACCAGGCGCTGACGAAGCGCGGCCGCTCGCGCGGGTCCTCCAGGTCCAGCCAGGCGAGGATCTGCTCGACCTTCTCGCGGTTCGGCGTCTTGCTGTCGAACGCATGCCAGTGCTTCGGCCCGAGTCCGCTGGTCCACGGTCCCTCCGAGCCGACCCAGTAGTAGGCAGCCGAAACGATTCCGTGTCGCGCGAGAAGCGACCAGAGGGGCTCGGCCTGCAGCCAGGTGGGATCGTTGGCGTAGGAGTGCTTGCCGCGCTCGGGATCGAGGAAGACGTTGTTGACGACACCGTGATGCTGGGAGCGCACCCCCGTGACCAGGCTGACGTGGTTCGGGAAGGTGTTGGAGGGGAAGACCGGTACCAGCGCCGAGGCGCTCGCACCCTCCCTGCGCAGGCGAGCCAGGGTGGGGAGCTGCGGCGAGGCGATGTCGACCGGCCGAGTGCCGTCCCAGGACAAGAGGATCACCGTCTCCACCGGCGCGCGTCGAGTGTCGGCTCTCAGGTCGCCGCCGGCGCCGCGGTGGTCGTCGGCACGCCCGCCGCCGGCGCCGCCGTGGTCGTCGGCACGCACGCCGCCAGCGGCGCCGCAGGCCGCCAGCAGGAGCACGTAGACGAAGATGTCCGGGCGGATGCGCGGCAACGGAGCGGATCTTACCATCGGTCCCGATGAAGACCGCGCTCACCATCGCGGGCTCCGACCCGACGGGCGGTGCAGGCCTGCAGGCCGATCTCCAGGTGTTCCGTGCGCACGGCGTTCACGGTGCCGGGGTGGCCACGGCCCTGACGGTGCAGGACACCACGAAGGTGCACGAGGTGCTCCCCGTCTTCCCGAGCGTGGTGACGCAGCAGATGCGCGCGCTCCTGCGCGACTGCGCGCCCGACGCCGTGAAGCTCGGCATGCTGGCGAGCGACGACGTGGCGCGCGCCGTCCATCACGGGCTGCAGGAGCTCGAACGGGTGGCGCCGGACGTACCGCTCGTCATCGATCCGGTCCTGGCGGCGAGCGACGGTACTCCCCTCCTCGAACGCCGCGCGGTTCCCGCCCTGCTGCGGCTCTGCGAGGGGGCGGCGCTGGTCACACCCAACCTGCAGGAGGCGGCCATTCTCACGGACAGGGACGTGTCGACTCGGGCCGGGGTCGAGGCCGCAGGCCGCGCCCTGGTCCTGGAGTGCGGCGCGGGCGCCGCGCTGGTGAAGGGGGGGCACGCCGAGGGCGAGCCGCACGACTGCCTGGTGGTGGGCGACCGGGAAGGCGCGCTCGTGCGCTGGCTCGCCGGGGAGCGGATCGCGGGCGGTCCGGTGCACGGGACGGGATGCGCGCTGGCGGCCGCGGTCACCGCCGGCCTGGCCTCGCGTCTCGCCCTGGAGGAGGCCGTCGCGGCGGCGCGGCGCTTCGTGGCCGAGGCGATCGCCCGCGCGGAGGGATGGGGCGCCGGGGCGCGCCTCCTGGTCTTCTCGTGAGCGCAGCCGATCGCGCTGGAGAAGCTCCGGCGGACCCGTCGCAGGAGAGCCCGGCCGAGGTCTACCGGGAGTGCCTGGAGGCGCGGCGCGCCGAGGCCGCCGAGCTGGGCTCCCTGGAGCGCCTGCTCTCGAACTTCCGCCTCGGGGTCTTCCTGGTGGGCCTGGCGGTGCTCGTCGGGGTGGTGGCGCTGGATTGGTTCGCTCCGCTGTCGCTCGTGTGGCCGACGCTGGGCTTCGTGGCCCTGGTCGCCTGGCACGATCGGGTCATTCGCGCTCGCGAGCGCGCCGACCGGGCAGCCGCCTTCTACGCGCGCGGCCTCGCCCGGCTCGATGGCAGCTGGCCGGGGGGCGGCAACTGCGCCACCGGCTTCGCCGGCTCCCAGCATCCCTACGCGGCCGATCTCGACCTCTTCGGTGCCGGGTCTCTCTTCGAGCTGCTCTGCACCGCGCGCACCGCCGCCGGCGAGGCGCGTCTGGCGTCATGGCTGTGTGCGCCGGCGGGGCCCGACGAGGTGCGCGCGCGCCAGGCCGCCGTTGCGGAGCTGCGTCCCCGCCTCGACCTGCGCGAGGATCTGGCGCTCCTCGGAGAGGACGTGCGGGCGAGCGTGCATCCCGCCGCGCTGTCCGCCTGGGGCGCCGAGCCGCCCGTACCCGGAGCGTCCGGCTGGCGGGTCGTCGCTGCGCTCCTGGCGCTCCTTGCGGTCGCCGGCCTCGCTGCATGGATCCTCGGTGCGGGGCCACTTCCCTTCCTCGTCGCGTTGGCGCTCGAGGGGATGGTCGCCGTCCGCTTTCGCGGGATGGTGGCCCACGCTCTCCACGCCGCCGACCAGCCGGGCCGCGATCTGGCACTCCTGTCCGAGACGCTACAGCGCCTCGAGCGCGAGCACTTCGAGTCGCCGAGGCTGGTGGCGCTGCGCCGCGCGATGGAGACCGAGGGTGTGCCCGCCTCCGTCGAGATCGATCGCCTGCGTCGCCTCATCGAGCTGGCCGACGCGCGTCGCAATCAGTTCTTCGCGCCGCTGGCCGCCATGCTGCTCTGGGGCGTGCAGTTCGCGCTCGCCATCGAGGTCTGGCGGGCTCGTTCGGGGGTCCACGTGGCGGAGTGGCTCGAGGCGGTGGGAGAGATCGAGGCGCTGGGCTCCCTGGCCAGCCATGCGTGGGAGCACCCGGACGATCCCTTCCCGGAGGTCCTCGCCCGGGGTCCGGTCTACCGGGGCGACGGGCTGGCCCACCCCCTGCTCGCCGAGGATGGGGCGGTGCGCAACGACGTGGTCTTCGACGACCCGCTCGCCGTGCTGGTCGTCTCGGGATCCAACATGTCCGGCAAGAGCACCCTGCTGCGCACGGTCGGCACCAACGCCGTGCTGGCTCTCGCGGGCAGCGTGGTGCGTGCGCGGAGCCTCTCGCTGTCGACCCTGGCCGTGGGTGCGTCGATCCGGGTGCAGGACTCCCTGCAGGACGGCGAGTCGCGCTTCTACGCCGAGATCAAGCGGCTGCGCCAGGTGGTGGACCTGGCGCGCGACGAGGCGCACCCGCTCTTCCTGCTCGACGAGATCCTCCACGGCACCAACTCCCACGACCGCCAGATCGGGGCCGCCGCGGTCGTGCGCGGGCTGGTGGAGCGCGGCGCCATCGGCCTGGTGACCACCCACGACCTGGCGCTCGCCCGCATCGCCGACGAGCTCGCGCCCCGCGCGAAGAACGTCCACTTCGTGGACCACCTGGAGGACGGACGCATCGCCTTCGACTACACCCTGCGCGAAGGCGTCGTCGAGAAGAGCAACGCCCTCGCCCTGATGCGCGAGGTGGGCCTTGAGGTCTAGGGTGCCAACTCCCCCAAGAGCTTGTCCCAGATGCCGTCGAAGGCGCCGTTGCTCATGACCAGGACGACGTCGCCGGGCTCGGCCTCCGCGACGACGCGGGCGACGATGGCGTCGACTCCGTCGATGGCCTCGGCGGGGGTTCCGGCGCTGCGCACGTCGGCGGCCAGGGTGGCGGCGTCGAGTCGCTCGGTGACCTCGCCGGTGATGCTGTAGATGGGCGTGTCGGGGACGACCGACAGCAGCACCCGATCGGCGGCGGCCAGGGCCTCGGCGTAGTCGCGCTGGAACACGGTGCGCCGACTGGTGTTGGTGCGAGGCTCGAAGACCGCCCACACCCGGCGCCCGGGATAGCGCACCCGCATCGCGGCGAGGGTCTCGCGTACCGCCGTCGGGTGGTGGGCGAAGTCGTCCAGCACGGTCACGCCGCGCGCCTCTCCGCGCACCTCCTGGCGGCGCCGCACGCCGCGGAAGCGGGCCAGAGCCGCGGCCGCGCGCTCCGCGTCCACGCCCCGCTCCAGCGCGACCACCAGGGCCGCCAGCGCGTTGGCGACGTTGTGACGACCCCACTGGGGCAGGAGGACGCGGGCCAGCGTCTCGCCGTCGCGTACCAGCGCGAAGCGGGTTCCCGCCTCGTCGGCGGAGAGCTCGCGGGCCCACCACGCGGCCTCGGCCTGCTCGCCCTCGACCGCGTAGCCGAGGACGCGGCAGGGGGCACCCTGCACGACGTCGGCCACGTCGGCGCTGCCGGTGGCGGCCACCAGGGTGCCTTCCGCGGGCATGCGCTGCACCAGCTTGCGAAAGGTGTCCTTCACGTGGGCGAGGTCGCGGTAGATGTCGGCGTGATCGAACTCGACCGAGGTCAGGATCGCGGTGTCGGCGCGATAGTGCAGGAACTTCGGGCTCTTGTCGAAGAACGCGGTGTCGTACTCGTCTCCCTCGACGACGAACTCCGGGCCCGACCCGTCGCGGAAGCTCCCGTCCAGGTTCTCGGCCACCCCCGCGACCAGCACGCCCGGGTCGCGCCCGCACTCGAGCAGGATCGTCGCCAGCATCGCGGTGGTCGTCGTCTTGCCGTGGGTTCCGGTGACCACCACCGAGTGGCGCCCCGCGATCGCCAGCTCGTAGAGGGCGTCCGAGAACGAGAGGTAGCGGAGCCCCCCGTCGATCGCGGCGCGGGCCTCCGGGTTGTCCTTGCGCACCACGTTTCCGATCACGACGAGGTCGGGCTTCGCCTCGCTCAGGTGGTCGGGGTGGAAGCCCTCGCGGACCGGGATGCCCCAGCGCTCCAGCTGGGTGCTCATCGGCGGGTAGAGCTTCTCGTCCGAGCCGCTGACGGCGACTCCGCGGCTCTGCAGCAGCCCGGCCAGCGATCCCATGCCCGTTCCGCCGATGGCGACGAAGTGGACGCGGCGCGGCAGCGCAGTGCTCACGCGTCGGCCAGGAAGGCCTCGAGCACCAGGTCGTGGACGACGGGCCGGAGCTCGAAGCGGCTCTTCTTGGCGACCAGGTGGATCCGGTTGGTGAGCATCACCACGACCGCCTCACGCTCGAGGTCGATCCAGAGCGAGGTTCCGGTGAAGCCCAGGTGGCCGATCGACCGCTTCGAGAAGTGGCTCCCGGACGACGACGCGCCTTCGGTGGGGGTGTCCCAGCCCAGCGCCCAGTCGCTGCCGTCGGGAATCGCCTGTCGCTCGCTGAAGGCGCGCAGGGTGTCGCGGGGCAGGGCGTCGCTGCGTCCGTGCCAGACGTCGAGGAGCGCCAGCGCGAAGCGCATCACGTCGTCGGCCGGCGCGAAGAGGCCCGCGTGCCCGGCCACGCCGCCCATCACGGAGGCATTCGGGTCGTGGACCTCGCCCCAGACGATGCGGTCGCGCCAGGGGCAGTTCTCGGTGGCGGCAAAGCTCCGTCGCTCGGCCTCGGAGAGCGGGCCTCCGGTGGCGGTGTTGTGCAGGAATCGGGTGTCGCGCATGCCGAGCGGCCCGAAGATGCGCGCCGTGCAGAAGTGGTCGAGGGGCTCGCCGGCCACGGCCTCCACCAGCGCACCCAGCACGATGAAGTCGAGATCGCCGTAGACTGCCGCCGCGCCCGGCTCGTGCACGAGCTTCGAGCGGCAGACACGGTCGATCACCATGTCGCGCGCTTCGGGCGTCGCACGCAGGCGCTGCCCCGTCTTCTTCTCGCGCTCGAGGAGGACCTCGTGGAAGGGTCGCCAGGGCTTGAGCCCGGAAGAGTGGCTGAGGAGGTGCCGGATCGTGACCGCCTCCTTCTCGCGCTCGGCGAAGTGCGGGAGGTGCTTGGCCACCGGATCGTCGAGGTCCACGCGGCCCTCGCTCACCAGCAGCATGACGGCCGTGGCCGTGGCCAGCGGCTTGGTCAGCGAGGCCAGGTCGAAGACCGTGTCGCGCCGCATCGGCAGGCGCTCCGGGCGGGCCGCGGCGAGTCCGCGCACCGCGGCGTGCTCCAGCACCTCGCCCTCGCGGGGCATCCGGGCCAGGATCACGGCCCCCGCCGTCTCGTTCTTGTCGATCGCCTTGTCGAGGGCCGTGTCCACCCGACGCAGCTTGCGAGCGATGACGCTCTTTCTCACCGGCGCGAAACCCCCCGTTCCAGGACGATCAGCTCGCCGCCGTCGCCGTCGATCTCGGCGCGTGCTCCCATGGGCCAGACCCGGTTGTCCGCCACGTGCCCGAAGGACAGGTCGGTCACCACCGGCACGCCCAGACCGCTCACCGCCTCCAGCACCACCTCGCGCGCGTCCGTCTCGGGATAGCGCGGATCGCGGCAGGCGACGAGGGCTCCGACCGCCACTCCGGCCAGCCGGTCCAGCTTGCCCGCGGCGCGCAGCTGCTCCAAGGTGCGGTCGATCCGATAGGGCTGCTCCCCGACCTCCTCCACCATCAGGACCGCGCCGCGGGTGTCGATCTCCCAGGGAGAGCCCAGGCTCGCTGCCACCAGCGTGAGCGAGCCTCCCGCCAGGCGGCCGCGCGCTCGGCCCCCCACGGCGGAGCGCCCGCCGAGCACCCGGCGCACTGTGCCGCGCCCGGTCAGGGTGTCGATCAGCGTCGCCAGGGCACCCGGGTCCGCCCCGTCGCCCCGCTCGAGCATGGGTCCGTGGAAGCCCACCAGCCCGGCTCGGCGGCGCTGCCAGAGGAGGAGGGTGGTGACGTCGCTGTAGCCGACCAGCGGCTTCGCGGCGTGGCGCGCCAGCTCGGGGTCGAGGCGCGCCACGACCCGGTGGCAGCCGTATCCGCCGCGCGCGCACACGATCGCGTCCACCTCCGGGTCGTTCCACAGGGTGACGAGCTCTTCCGCGCGGCGCGCGTCGTCGCCCGCCAGGTAGCCGCGCCGGGCCAGCAGATCGTCGCGGCGCACGACGCGGAAGCCGGCCTCCCGGAGCAGCCGCTCTCCCCCCGCGAGGCGCTCCGGATCGACGGGTCCGGCCGGGGCGGCGATGCCGATCGTGCCGCCCTGCGGGAGCGCGCGCGGCTTGCGGAGCCGGGGCACCTAGAAGATCGGGTCGTCGTCGTCGACGCCCGGGGGCGGCCCCACGAAGGTCTCGGGCACGCCGTGGGGATCGTCGGTGCGCACCGAGCGCTCGCCGAAGCGGGCGAAGCGGCCCTCGAAGTCGAGGTGGACCGTGCCCGTGGGACCGTTGCGCTGCTTGCGGATGATCAGCTCGGCGTCCCGCGGGTCCGCGTTCTCGTCGTAGACGGCCGGGCGGTAGATGAAGCCGATGACGTCGGCGTCCTGCTCGATCGCGCCCGACTCGCGCAGGTCGGAGAGCTTGGGACGCTTGTCGTCGCCGGTGCGCAGCTCGGGGCCGCGGTTGAGCTGGGAGAGGGCGACCACCGGGATGTCCAGCTCCTTGGCCAGCGCCTTGAGGCCGCGGCTGATCTCGCTGATCTCCTGCTCGCGACGTTCGGCACTGCCGTCGCTGTGGGCGAGCTGGAGATAGTCCACCATCACCATGTCCAGCCCGCGCTCCGACTGGAGCCGGCGGCTCTTGGCCTTGATCTCCAGGATCGTGGCTGCGCCTCCGTCGTCGATCCAGATGTCCGCCTGGCCCAGGCGACCTGCCGCCTGGGAGAGTCGCGCGTAGTCGTTGGTGGCGATGTGTCCCTTGCGGAACGCGGCGAAGTCGATCTTCGCCTCCGAAGAGAGCAGCCGCAGCACCAGCGCGCGCGTCGTCATCTCCAGCGAGAAGATGGCGATCTTCTTGCCGTGGTCCACGGCGGCGTTGCGCGCGAGGTTGAGAGCCAGCGCCGTCTTCCCCATCGAGGGTCGCGCGGCCACGATGATGAGCTCGCCCGGCTGCAGGCCGCCAGTCATCTCGTCCAGGTCCCGATAGCCGGTGGGCATGCCCGTGAGCTCGCCGCCCCGGTTCATCAGCATCTCGACGTAGTCGAAGGTGTCCTGCATCTCTTCGTGCAGGCTGCGGAAGGTCACCTGCGCGCGGGCCTGGCCGATCTCGAAGATGCGCGACTCGGCCGCATCGAGCAGGCGGTCGGCGCGGTCCGCCTCGTTCATCGCGCTCTCGGCGATCTCCGACGCCGTCGAGATGACCATGCGCTTGATCGACTTGTCGCGGACGATGCGCGCGTGGTTCACCACGTTGGCCGCGGTGGCTTCGTAGTCGGCGACCTCCGCCAGGAAGACCGTGCCTCCGATCTGGTCGAGGGTCTTCCTGGCGTTGAGGTGATCGGAGAGGGTGTGCAGGTCGACCGGCTCGCCCTGGTCCTTGAGCGAGACCATGGATTCGTACAGCTCGCGGTGCGCCGGGTGGTAGAAGTCCGAGGGCTTGAGCTCGGAGATGACCTTGTGGATGACGTCGTCGTCGAGAAGGATGGCCGACAGGACCGCCTTCTCCGCCTCCAGGTCCTGGGGCGGCACGCGACCGACGTTCTCCGACACTCACCGACCCCCAAGCAACGCCCGAGCGGGCGTCGCCTCATTGTAACGGCGCGGGCGCGCCGCTGGAAGCGGCATCAGTCCTCGTCGGGGGGCGGGCCTTCGTCGTCGCTCCCGGCTCGCGCTTCTTCCTCGGCCTCGCGTGCGGCCACCACGTCGTCGAGGTCGGCTGCGCCCGCATCGGGCGCGGGCGGGGGCGCGTTGGCGGCCTTCACCACCACGGTGACCTCCGCGCTCACGTCGCGGTGCAGGCGGATCGGGACGGTGTGCTCCCCGACCTCCTTGATGGGCGACTTCAGGTCGATGCGGCGCCGGTCCACCTCGACGCCCTGCTCGGCCAGCAGCTCGGCGATCTGCATCGCGGTCACGGAGCCGAACAGCTTGCCTTCGACGCCGACCTGCGCGGCCACCTCGACCGCCGTGCCCTGGATGCGGTCGCGCTCCGCCTCCTTCAGCAGGCGGTCCTTCTGGACCTTCTCCTCGATCTGGCGCTTGTGGTGCTCCAGCTCGGCGATGCGGCCCTCGGTCGCGTGGATCGCGAGTCCCTGGGGGACGAGGTAGTTCCGCGCGTAGCCGGGCTTCACCGAGACCAGGTCGCCGGCGTGCCCCAGCTTGGGGACGTCTTCGCTCAGGATGAGCTTCACCTGGGCCATGGAAAGTCTCCTCGCGCCCCGCTCACTGGTGGGAGTCGCTGTACGGCAGCAGCGCCAGGTGGCGAGCGCGCTTGATGGCGACCGCCAGCTTGCGCTGCTGCGCAGCGGTGTTTCCGGAGATGCGCCGCGGGATGATCTTGCCCGTCTCGGTCAGGAAGCTGCGCAGCATCTTGGCGTCCTTGTAGTCGATCTCGACCTGGGTCTCCTGGCTGAAGCGGGAGACCTTGCGCCGCTGGAAGAGCTGCTTCTTCTGCTTGCGGGCCTTCTTGCGCGCCTTGGCGCGCAGGCGGCCCTTCACGGTCATGGGCCGGTCTTCGCGGCGCCCACGGGGACCGCCCCGACCGCCGCGGTCGCCGCGATCGAAGCCGCCGCCCTCGCGCGGACCGCGCGGACCGTCGAAGCCGCCGCCCTCGCGCGGGCCGCGCGGACCATCGAAGCCGCCGCCCTCGCGCGGGCCGCGCGGACCATCGAAGCCGCCGGGGCCGCCCGGACCACCGGAGCCCCCCGGGCCGCCGGGGGGCCGTCCGCCCGGGCCGCCGCCCTCGCGGTGGGC
This sequence comes from Myxococcota bacterium, assembly GCA_028278065.1. GTDB lineage: Bacteria > Myxococcota_A > UBA9160 > UBA9160 > JAFDET01 > JAFDET01. The sequence goes on along the minus strand of JANQFA010000055.1, from coordinate 31,341 downwards.
GCGCGGGGCGCTGGGGATGTTCAGATCGTCGTCGCTCTTCTCGGGAGCGGGGGCGTCGGGCGTATCGCTGCTCATGGCCTACTCCTTCTCCTCGTCGGAGGCCTGGTCTGCGGGCTCCGCGCCTTCCGCGTCGGCCACGGGGACGTCGTCGGCGTCCGCGTCGCTCTCGCCGGTGTCCGCGTCGGTCTCGTCGGCGGCGCTCGCTTCGCCGGCGGCTGCCGCCTCCTCGGCCCGGCGCCGGGCCTCCGCCTCGGCCTGACGCTCCGCCTCGGCCTCGCGTTCGGCGCGCTCGGCCGCCTTCTCCTTCTGGATGCGCTCCAGCTCGGCGCCCTCGGCCACCCGGGCCTCGACGTCGGCGACGCGGTCCTTGGCGCGCACCGTGAGGAAGCGCAGCACCGACTCCTCGAGTCGCAGGCTTCGCTCCAGCTCGGGGACCACCCCGCCCTCGTCGAGGTAGTAGAGCACGAAGTAGTGGCCCTTCTGGAACTTCTGGATCTCGTACGCCAGCTTGCGCTTGCCCCAGTCGTCGAGCATGACGCGCCTGGAGCCGCTCTTCTCGAGGATCCCGTCGAGCTTGGTGCACAGATCGCTGCACGCCTCGTCGGAGATCTCGGGCTGTACGATGAAGGTGGTCTCGAACTCCCGCATGGAGCCTCCTCGTGGACGACCTCCGGCCGGCGGAGGCGGGCCCCAGCGGCTTCGGCCCCCCGGCGGGTCCGGGGACGGGCCTCGGCTGGGACCGAGGGAAGGCCTGTAGGTACCGAATCCGCGCCCGCGGCGCTATGCGGGCCCCGCGGCCTCGTCCGCCAGGGCGAGGAGGAGGCGGTGGACCGGGGACGGCCCCTCGCCGAGCTCCGGATGGAAGGTGGCTGCCAGCACGCGGCGCTGGCGTACCAGGACCGGGCGCCCCTCCACCCGGGCCAGCACCTGCACGTCCGGCCCGAGGTCGCGGAGCTGGGGAGCGCGGATGAAGGTGCAGCGCAGGTCGCGAAACGGGGCCTCCGATCCGGCGTCGGAGAGGGCCGCGAAGGAGTCCACCTGGGTGCCGTAGGCGTTGCGCGCCGCGACGGCGTCCAGGAGCCCCAGGGTCTCGACCGGGTGGTTCTCGACCTCGCGCGACAGCAGGATCGCGCCCGCGCAGGTCCCCAGCAGCGGTCGCCCCGTCGCCGCGAACTGGCGCAGGGGCTCGTACAGCCCCAGCCGCGCCAGCCCCTTGGCGATGGTGGTGCTCTCGCCGCCGGGCAGGATGAGGGCGTCGATGCCGTCCAGGTCCTTCTCGCGAAGCACGCGGACGGTGCAGCCCCCGACCCGCTCGCTGGCCGCGGCGTGGGCCTCGATGTCGCCCTGGATCGCCAGGATCCCGATCCTCGTCACGTTCGCCTCCGGCCCCGCCTACCAGCCGCGGTTCGCCAGCTTGTCCCTCTCTTCGAGCGTCCCCATCTCGATGCCCTCCATCGGCCTGGCGAGACCGCGAGAGGCGGCGAGGATCTCGGCCGGGTCATCCCAGTGGGTGTTGGCGCGCACGATGGCGCGAGCCCGGTTCTCCGGGTCGTCGCTCTTGAAGATGCCGGAGCCCACGAAGACCGCCTCGGCGCCCAGCTCGCGACAGAGCGCCGCGTCGGCCGGGGTGGCCACGCCGCCCGCGGCGAAGTTCGGGACCGGCAGCTTGCCGTGCTCGTGCACGTGGCGGACCAGCTCGATGGGGGCCTGGAGCTCCTTGGCCTTGGCCATCAGCTCCTCCTCGCGCATCGCCTGCACGGCGCGCATCTCGCCGCAGACCGAGCGCAGGTGGCGAACCGCCTCGACGATGTTGCCGCTGCCCGCCTCGCCCTTGGTGCGGATCATGGCTGCACCCTCGGCGATGCGCCGCAGCGCCTCGCCCAGGTTGCGCGCGCCGCAGACGAACGGGGAGCGGAAGTCGTGCTTCCAGACGTGGTTCTCGTCATCGGCGGGGGTGAGGACCTCGCTCTCGTCGATGAAGTCCACACCCAGCGCCTCGAGCAGGCGCGCCTCGACCACATGGCCGATGCGCACCTTGGCCATCACCGGGATCGACACCGTCTTCTGGATCGCCTCGATCACCGACACGGCGCTCATCCGCGCGACGCCGCCGTCGCGGCGAATGTCGGCGGGCACGCGCTCGAGGGCCATCACGGCCGCCGCGCCGGCGTCCTCGGCGATCTTGGCCTGCTCCGGGGTGGTGACGTCCATGATGACGCCACCCTTCAGCATCTCCGCCAGGCCGACCTTGATCTCGAAGGCCTCGGCCGTGGTCCGGGCCTGTCCGCTGCTTCCGTCGCTCATCTTCGTTCCCTCCGAAGGTTCGGTTTCTAGACGTGTACCGCCGCGGCGCTGGGTCGCGGCGAGGACTCCGGCGTGCGGCGCACGAGCGCGCCGAGGGTGGCGACGCCGCGCGCGATCTCGGCCTCGTCGGCCATGGCGATGGTGAGGCGCATGGCGTTCGACGGCCGGCCGTCCACGTTGAACTGATAGCCGGGTGCGAAGAGCAGCCCCGCGCGGGCTGCCTCGGGCAGGAGCGCCGCGGTGTCGATTCCGCCGGGCAGCTCGAGCCAGACCTGGTAGCCGCCGCGGGGCTCGGTCCAGCGCGCGCCCTCCGGCATGTGCTTCTCCAGGGCGGCCAGGAGCGCGTCGCGGCGTGCGGCGAGGATGCGCCGCAGTCCGCCCAGGTGGCGCCGGTACGCGCCGCTCGTGACGAAGTCCGCCAGCGCGGCCTGGAGGGGCATGGCATCGGAGAGGTCGGAGGCGCGCTTCAGCGCGAGGAGGGCTTCGACGTTGGCCCCGCGTGCCAGGAGCGATCCGACCCGTGTGCCCGGAAAGAGCGACTTGGAGAACGAGAAGAGCTGCACGACCCAGCCGGCGCGGTCCAGCGTGGCCAGGGATGGCGCCGGCGCCCCCGCGAAGCCCAGGTCCATCTCGAAGGCGTCCTCGATCACGGGCTTTCCCGCCCGCTCCGCCGCCTGCAGGAGCGCTCGCCGGTGGTCCACGTCGGTCGAGATGCCCATCGGGTTGTGGAAGGTGGGGATGGTGTAGAAGGCCTTGACGTCCGGGCGCGCCAGCACGCGCTCGAGGGCGTCGAGGTCCGGTCCGGCGTGTGTCATGGGCACCGCCACCGGGCGCACGCCGAGCGAGTGGAGCGTGGCGAGCACGTTGCTGTAGGTCGGCTCTTCCACCGCGACGGCGTCACCCGCGGCGGCGAAGAGACGCACCGCGAGGGAGATGCCCTGGCTCGCGCCGTGGCAGAGGACCAGCTCGTCGGTCCGTGCCGGGACCCCCGCCTCGTCGAGGTGGGCGGCCAGCGCGTCGCGCAGACCCCCATGGCCCTGGGGACCGCCGTAGAGGAGCAGCTCGGCGCCCCCGTCCGAGAGGGCGCGGTTCAGGGCGCGCCGGAAGGCGTCCACGGGGTAGAGCGCCGGCTCGGGGATCAGCGCGTGCATGGCGACGCAGTCGCCCGCGTCCGCGTAGCCTGGCCGCGTGCGCTCGAAGTCGAGGAGCCGCTCCACCAGCGGTGAGAGCTGGGGCGCCGCGCTCGCCGCGGCGACCGGGTGGCCCGCGCCTGCCACGAAGGTCCCGCGTCCCACGGTGGACTCCACGACGCCCTCCGCCGCCAGTCGCTCGTAGGCGGCGGCGACCGTGTCGCGGTTCACGCCGAGCTCCGCGGCCAGTCCGCGGATGGTCGGCAGGCGGTCGCCGCCGGCCAGCCGCCCGGCGGCCACCGCGTCTCGGATCTGATCGGCGATCTGCCGGTTGACCGGGCTGTCGGAGTGGCGATCCACACGCATCCGCATGGAGCGGAGTCTATGTGGCGATCGACTGGCGGTCAATCAGACAATCAGGCTCCGATTCGCACGAATCAGTCCACTTCTTGTCCGGACATAGCCGGGTCAACCTCGGCAGGTGCCGGGGCGAGAGAGCGGTGCAGCGCGGTGACCCCCAGCACCGTGGCCAGCAGCGAGCCGCTCAGGATGCCGATCTTGGACCCGGCCGTGTGGGTGGGATCGACGAAGGCCAGGCTGGTGATGAACAGCGCCACCGTGAAGCCGATCGCCGCCAGCATCCCCGTGGCCGCCAGCGCGCCCCAGCCCACGCCACTCGGCAGGGAGGCCAGGCCGCTGCGCACCGCGAGCCAGCTGAACAAGGTGATGCCGATGGGCTTCCCGAGCAGGAGCCCCAGCGCGACGGCCACTCCCACCTTCTGGGTGGCCGGGTTGCCGAAGGTGCTGGCGTCCAGGTGAACGCCTGCATTGGCGAGGGCGAAGATGGGCATGATCAGGAACGCCACCCAGCGGTCGAGCTCGTTCACCAGGTAGTCGAGCGGGGAGAGGGCATCGAGGCTCATGCGCTGCAGCTCGCGTGCCGCCCGGTGGCGACTCGCGCCGTGGGCATCGCCTCCGCGCACGCCGTCGACCAGCTTGCGGAACCAGGTCCCACCCCGCTCCAGCAGGCTCGCGTCGCGGCTGTCGCGCGGATGGGTGGGCGTGAGCAGTCCGAGCGCGACGCCCGCGATCGTCGCGTGCACCCCCGACTGCACCGTGAAGTACCAGGCGACCCCGCCCACGACCCAGTACGCCGTGAAGGCGCGCACCCCCGCGCGGTTCATCCCGTAGACCGCCGTCAACACCAGGGCCGCAGCCGCCAGGTTGGCCAGCGACAGCTCCTCCGTGTAGAAGACCGCGATCACCGCGATGGCGCCCAGGTCGTCGGCGATGGCCAGGGCGAGGAGGAAGATCTTGAGCCCCGGAGGCACCCGCTTGCCCAGGAGCGACATGGCGGCGACGGCGAAGGCGATGTCGGTCGCCATGGGGACGCCCCAGCCGCGGATCGCGGGCCCGCCCCAGTGGAAGCTCGCGTAGATCGCCGCAGGCACGATCATGCCGCCGAGGGCGCCAGCCACCGGGAGCATCGCCTTGCGTCGGCTCGAGAGCTCGCCCATCACCAGCTCGCGCTTGATCTCCATGCCGACGACGAAGAAGAAGATCGCCATCAGCGCGTCGTTCACGAAGTGGCCGAGGGACATCTCGAAGTGCCAGTGCCCGGCGGACAAGCCCAGCTCGAAGTGGTGCCAGAGCTCTTCGTAGGAATGCGCCCACGGCGAGTTGGCCCAGATCAGAGCGAGGACCGTCATGGCGAAGAGCATCGATGCGCTCGCCACCTCGATCTCGAAGAAGCGGGTGAAGGGACGCGAAATCCGGTCGGCGAGGGTATCGGTAGGGGTGGACGCACTCATTCGGTCGGCTGCTCCTCGCCGGCGGATCGTAGCAGTGCGTTCGCGCGGTTCATGGCTCGATCCACGCCGAGGGAGACGAAGTCGGCGATCGCCCGTGCGGCGGCGGCGAGGGCTTCGGGCAGCGCCTCGCGCTCCTGCTCCGAGAAGGGGGAGAGCACCCAGTCGATGGCCGTGATGCCGGGCGGAGGACGCCCGACGCCGAAGCGCAGGCGGGGGAGATCCTCGCGGCCCAGCCGCTCGATCACGTGCGCCACCCCACGCTGCCCGCCCGAGCCGCCGCGGCGGCGCATGCGCAGGCGAGCGAAGGGCAGGTCGATGTCGTCGTAGACGAGGAGCAGATCCTCGGCGGGATCGAGCGGTGCGAGGCGTTCGAGGGCCGCTGCGACGGCGTGGCCCGAGCGGTTCATGAAGGTGGTGGGGAGCAGCACGGCGACCTCCCTGCCGGCGTGCCGACCGTGCCCGACGTGCCCGTACAGGCGCTCGTCGGGCGCGAGCGGGATGTCCGCCTCCTCGGCGAAGCGCGCCGCAGCGCGGAGGCCCGCGTTGTGGCGCGTGTCGGCGTACTCCGGCCCGGGATTCCCGAGTCCGACGACGAGCTTCACGCGGCAGCGCGGGGACGAGCGGCGGCTTCGCCGCTAGTCGCCTTCCTTGGCCTCGCCGCCCTCGGCCTTGTCGGCATCGGCCTCCGCGGGGGCTGCAGCGGCCTCGCCTTCGGCCGGCTCTTCGCCCTCGGCGGCCTCGGCGGTCGGCTCTTCCTCGACCCGCGGTGCCACCACCGAGACGACCGAGATCTCTTCGTCGTCCCGCAGGCTGACACCCTCGGGCAGGCTGATGTCGCTCACGTGGAGGGAGTCGCCGATGGAGAGACCCGTCACGTCCAGGGCGAGCTCGTCGGGAATCGCCCGCGGCAGGCACTCCACGCGCAGGGCGCGGAGAGCGAAGTCCATGATGCCGCCCTCGAGCGAGACGCCCTTCGGAGTTCCCTCCAGATTGATGGGCACCTCGACCTCGACCGTGGCCGTGAGGTCGACCTCGTACAGATCGGCGTGCAGGAGCCGGCCGCTGGCGGGCTCACGCTGGAGCTCCTTCACCAGCACCACGCGCTCCCCGTCGGAAGCGCCCTCGACGTCCAGGTCGAACAGGGTGTTGACGCCCGCCTCGCTCTTCTGGATGGCGCGCTCGAGGAGCCGGGGATCCAGACTCACGGGCTCCGAGTCCTTGCCGCGGCCGTAGACGACGCCGGGGATGCGACCCGCGACGCGCATCTTGCGCGCCAGGCCCTTTCCGCGCCCGTCGCGCGGGGCCACCTTGAGAACGTTCTCGGCCACGGGGGGTTCTCCTAGACGAACAGGGAGCTGATGCTCTCTTCGTTGTTGATCCGTCGGATCGCCTCGCCGAGGAGGCCGGCGATGGAGACGACGGAGATCTTCTTGCACTCGCGCGCCTCGGGGCGCAGCGGAATCGTGTCGGTGGTCACCAGCTCCTGGAGCGGCGACTCCTCGATGCGCTTGATGGCCGGGCCCGACAGGACGGGGTGCGTGATCGCGGCCGAGACCGAGAGCGCGCCCGCGTTGCCGAGGGCGCCGGCCGCCTCGGTGAGGGTGCCGGCCGTGTCCACCATGTCGTCGACGATGACGCAGTGCTGTCCGTCCACGTCGCCGACGATGTTCATGACCTGCGCCACGTTGGCCTGGTCGCGGCGCTTGTCGATGATGGCCAGACGGGCGTCGAGCCGCTTGGCGTAGGCGCGGGCCCGCTCCACGCCGCCCGCGTCCGGCGAGATGATGCAGATCGGATCCTCGATCCGGTCGCGGATGGCCTGCAGCAGGATCGGATTGGCGTAGAGGTTGTCCACCGGGACCCCGAAGAAGCCCTGGATCTGGCCGGCGTGCAGGTCCACGCAGAGCACGCGGTCGGCGCCCGCGGTGGTGATCATGTCGGCCACCAGCTTGGCCGAGATCGGCATCCGGGGCCGTACCTTGCGGTCCTGGCGCGCGTAGCCGTAGTAGGGGATCACGGCGGTGATGCGCTTGGCCGAGGCGCGGCGCAGCGCGTCGACCATGATCAGGAGCTCCATCAGGTGGGTGTTGGCGGGCTGGCACGTCGACTGGAGGACGAAGCAGTCCATCCCGCGGACGTTCTCCTCGATCTCGATGTTGCACTCGCCGTCGCTGAAGGTGCCCACCTCGGCCTTGGCGATGTCGACGTTCAAGGTCCGGGCTACGTCGCGCGCCAGCGTGACGTTCGCATTTCCGGTGAAGAACTTGAGATGCTGCATCGAAGAACCTGTGTACGTCGTTGGGGCGGCAGGACTCGAACCTGCAAATGGCGGCTCCAAAGGCCGCTGCCTTACCAGTTTGGCGACGCCCCAGCCCCGCCAAGCCTATAGGGAGCGGAGCGTCTCCGCGACCCGAGACCAGACGGGCTGCGCGAAGCTCTCCTGCGCCCGGCTTGCCGCCTCGCGATTCGGGAAGAGTCCATAGAGCGTCGGCCCGCTGCCCGAGAGCCCGACGGCCAGAGCTCCCGCCTCCGAGAGCGCGCGCCGGAGCCGTCCGATCGGCGGACACAGCCGTGTGGCTGCCGCCTCCAGGTCGTTGCCGACCCACGCCTCCAGCTCGTCCCTGGGAACCCGGTCGAGCCGGCCCTCGGCCTGTAGGAGCGCCGCGAGCGGCCGCATCGTAGGCTCCGCGCCGGCGGCCGTCAACGCGCCTGCCAGGGCGTCGCTGGCGCGGTAAACCTCCGCTGTGCCTAGGGGAATTCCAGGGTTCACGAGCAGCAGGGAGAGCGCGGGGAAGCCCTCCAGCGGCTCGATCTGCTCGCCCACGCCGCGCACCCGGGCCGGCCGGGGATCGAGGAACCAGGGCACGTCGGCGCCCAGCCCCAGGGCCAGCTCCTGCAGGTGCTCGGGAGCCAGCGCGCCCGGGCGGGCCTGTGACAGGGCCCGCAGCACGCAGGCCGCGTCGCTGGAGCCACCACCCAGCCCCGCCGCCGACGGCACGCGCTTGCGCAGCCGGATCGAGACCGCCGCCGTGACTCCGGTCGCAGCCAGGAAGGCCTCGGCGGCCCGCACCGCGAGGTTGCGTGCGTCGTCGGGCACGTCCGGGGCGGCGTCGACGAGCTCCAGGCTCACCCCCGAGCCCTCGCCGAGCGCCACCTCCACGTCGTCCGCCAGGTCGAGGGGAAGGAAGACGCTCTCCAGCAGGTGGTAGCCGTCGGCGCGGACACCGGTCACCCGCAGGCCCAGGTTGATCTTCGCGGGCGCCCGCACGCAGAGCCCCTGGCGGGCTAGGAGCCGCCCTGGGCCTCGACGAAGCGCATGCGCAGCTCGTAGAGGAGCGACTCGAGCAGGTGCTTCTCTTCGTCGCTGACGTTCCCCGCGGTCTTCTCCTGCAGCATCTCGAGGATGTCGATGGTCTGCTTCGCCATGGGCAGGTCGGCCGGCGGGGGCGCCTGGCCCTCCTCCTCGGGCACGAGTCCGAGGTGGAAGAGCGCGGAGGTGGAGAGCGAGATCAGGAAGGTCGAGAAGTCCATCGCGGGCATCGGCCCGGAGCCGTGCGGCGGGGGCGGATCCGGCGGCACGGCCTCCTCCGTCGGCGGCGCGGGCGCTGCGGCCTCGGCGGTCTCTCCCTCCTCGCGTCCGTGGCGCTTGTCGACGACGCTGAACGATCGCTCCTTCTCGTCGGACATCAGCCGTGCCCTCCTGCGTGCTCGGGCTTCCCGGTCTCGCGGCCCAGGGGCTCGGGCCCACCCAGTGACGGCTCGGGCTCGGCCAGCGACTGATAGGCGAGCAGCATCCGTTGGGTCGCGGTCACCAGCCCGCCGATGGCCAGGATCACGAGGCTCGTCACCATCCAGCCGGTGAGCGCGCCCAGGATCAGCAGCACGATGCGCTCGCCCCGCTCGAAGATCCCCTTCGCGATCGGTGATCCGAGCGTCTCGGCGCGCGCCTTCACGTACGAGGTCATCACGCTCGTGATGAGCACGAAGCCGGCCAGCCCGACGCGTACCGGCTCGCCGGAGAGCGCGTAGTGGAACATCAGCCCCACCATCACCGCCATGTCCACCAGGCGGTCGAGGGTGGAGTCGAGGAACGCGCCCCAGCGACTGACCGATCCGTTGCGCCGGGCCACCATTCCGTCGAGCAGATCGAAGATCCCGCCGATGCCGAGCAGCAGTCCCCCGACGACGAGCTCGCCGCGGCCGAAGGCGACGGCGGCGCCCAGACAGATGAGGGTGCCGGTCACCGTGATCGCCGAGGGCGAGAGGCGCTGGCTGAACGCGAACGGCAGGATCCGGGGGACCCAGTCGTCCAGCTTCTGGCCGAGCTTCTCCTTCAGCACGGCGGCGCTCCCGAGGGGTTGTCGCTACGCGCCCGCGGTCGGATCGGCGGGCGGTGCGGGGGAGTCGTCGGCGGACTCCTCCTCGGGGGGGGCGATCTTGTCGGAGACGTCGGGAAGCCCGTCGAGGGCGCTGGCGAGGTCATCCGGGGTGATCCAGCCGCGCCTGCGGGCCAGGCGACGGTCGAAGCGGAGATTTTCGTTGTAGTCGGTCAAGGAGGATCCTCCCGAGGGGGGCCGCGCACCTTAGCAAAATTGACACGCCTTCAATGGATTCGGTAGCTTGCGGGCGGTTAGGAGTGCCTAGGCGTAGCCATCGGCGCGGGCCCGTTCCTCCCACCGCGGGGCCGTGATCTTGGGGGGTTTCCCGTGACGCATCCTTCGATCCGACCCGTGGTCGCGATCCTCGCAGCCGCCTTGCTGGCCCTGGGCTGCGCGAAGTCGCCCGGTGAGGAGGTCGCCTTCGATCCGCCGTCGGCGGAAGAGCTCTACCTGAAGGGCGTCGAGATCATGGAGGGCTCGCCGATCCTGCCCTTCTACCGCCACAAGAACTACCAGGCGGCCATCGACGCCTTCCAGGAGGTGATCGACAACTACCCGTACAGCGACTACGCGGTGATGGCCGAGCTGAAGATCGCCGACGCCTACTTCGACGACGCCCGCTACGAGGAAGCGCTGTCCTACTACCAGGACTTCCCGGAGCTGCATCCCAACCACGAGCGGGTGCCCTACTCGCTGCTCCGCTCCGCGATGTGCCACTACAAGCGCGCGCGCTCGGCCAACCGGGACCAGCGGCCCACCCGCGAGGCGCTGAAGTACCTCGACAAGGTGATGTCGGTGTATCCCTACACTCCCGAGGCGGAGGATGCCGAGGTGATCTGGCGCGAGCTGCGCACGCGCCTGGGCAAGAGCGTCCTGCTGGTCGCCGACTTCTACATGAAGCGCGACGAGTTCCAGTCAGCCGCCGACCGCTACCGGGACGTCCTCAACGAGTTCCCGGGCCTCGGGCTCGACGCCGAGGCGCTCTACAAGCTGGGTGTCTGCTACCAGGAGATGCGCCTCGACGACGAAGCCGAGCGCATCTTCCAGGTGATCCTCGAGAACTACGAGGGCACCGAGGTGGCCGACGCCGCGGCCGACCTCATCCCCGCGGCGCAGTAGCGCGTGAATCCGCGCCAGCGGGAGGCCTACCGTCTCGGCCGCATCGGCTTCGAGCGAGGCGATGCCTCCGTCGCCGTGGAGCAGCTCGAGAAGCTGATGCCCGCCTGCCGGGAGTGGGCCGACGTGCACTACATGCTGGGCGTCGCCTACGAACGCCGAGGCGACCTCCCCTCGGCCGCGCACTCCCTGGAGGAGGCCCTGCGCATCAATCCGCGCTACGCGGAGGCGCGGCTGGCGCTCTCCAGCGTCTACGAGTCCCAGGGTGCCTTCGAGCGCTCGCGGCGGCTCACCGAAGAGGCCCGCTCCCTGGTGCCCGCCAGCGGCGAGCGCCTCGATCCCACCACCCGGGGCAAGCTGGCCAACATGCATGCCGCGCTGGGAGACGCCTACCGCGAGGCCGGAGAGCTGCGCGAGGCGATCGAGGCCTATCGCAAATCGCTCGACCGCTGTCCCGAGTTCCACGACATCCGCGTGCGTCTCGGGGTCACCCTGCGCGACGCCGGCCACCCCGACCGGGCCATCCGCGAGCTGGTGCGCGTGCGTCGCGCGCATCCCCAGCTCCTGGACGCAGGCGTGCAGCTCGGGCTCACGCTGTACACCCTGGGCCGCAGCGACGAGGCCATCGAGCAGTGGCGCGCCGTCCTCGAACGCGATCCCTCCCGCGACGACGCGCGTACCTACATCCGCATGGTGCGCAGCGCCCGGCCCGACCCGGTTCCGCCCGAGGAGGACATCACGCTGCCCGCCGCTCCGCGCCTCGAAGACCCGCTCGACGAGTAGCGCGAGCCTGCGGCCGGCGACGAGCGGCCCGCGGCCGGCGACGAGCGGCCTGCGGCCGGCGACGAGCGGCCCGCGGTCGGACTCACGCCCTCCCGTCGGCGAGGACGGCGGCAGCCGCGTTGCGGCCGCATGCCCCCATCACGCCGCCGCCCGGGTGGGCGCCCGCACCGCACAGGTAGAGGTTCTCGATCGGCGTCGCGTAGCGCGCCGCTCCCGGGACCGGCCGCAGCACGAAGAGGCGATCCAGGCCCATTGCGCCGTGGAAGATGTTGCCGCCGCTGAGCCCGAAGACCCGCTCCAGATCGGGCGGGGCCAGCACCTCGCGATGCAGGACGCTCGCCGAGAAGCCCGGCGCCACCTCGTCGAGGAGGGCGAGGACGCGGTCGGCGAAGCGGTCCCGCCAGGTGTCCCAGCCTCCTTCGACCGGGTCCCACGGGACGTGCTGCACGAAGAGCGAGGCCACGTGGTGTCCCTCGGGCGCGAGCGTCCCGTCGACGACCGAAGGCAGGGTGAGCTCGATCATCGGACGCTCGGGGAGCCGTTGCGCTTCGGCGGCGCGGAACGAGTCGTCGAGTGCGTCCAGGTCGTCGGCACCCGCGTGGATCGTGCCGCGATGGTGGGGGCCCGCGCCGTCGCCCCCACGCGACGGGAAGGACGGCAGTCGGTCGAGCGCGAGGTTCATCTTGAGAGAGGGGCTGCGGAAGTCGATCGCGCCGACGGCGCGCGCGAACGGGTCGGGCAGGGCCTCGCGCCCGACCAGGTCGAGGAAGGTGACCCGCGGATCGGCGCTGGAGAGGATGCAGCGCGCCTCGACGGAAACTCCGTCCTCGAGCTCCACACCCACGGCGCGGCCTTCCTCGACCACGATGCGACGGACGGGCGCGGAGGTGCAGATCTCGGCGCCCGCGTCGCGAGCCGCAGCGGCGAGCGCCTCCGACAACGCCCCCATCCCGCCCTGCACGTAGGCCCACACGCCGCGGGCGCCTCCGGTCTCGCCCATCACGTGGTGGAAGAGCACGTAGCCGGTTCCGGGTGAGGACGGGGACGCCCACGCCCCGATCACCGCATCGGTCGCCAGGGTCGAGCGCAGCGGCTCGCTCTCGAACCACTCCTCCAGGACGGGGCGCGCGGGACCGAGCAGGAGCGCGAGGGCACCCGGCAGCTCGCCGCGCAGGCGCAGCATCGCCAGGCCGCTGCGTGCCAACGCCGCGACGTCGCGCAGCCGCGGGCGCGTCGCGTCCGGGGGCCGCACGTCGAGGAGCGGTTCCAGGGCGCGCGCGATCCGGTCCAGGAAGCCCTCGTAGTCCGGATAGCGCTGCGCGTCCAGCGCCGAGAACGCGGCGATCTCGGCGTGGTTGGCTGCTGCATCGGACCCGAGCAGGAGGCTCCGCCCGTCGCGCAGCGGCGTGAACGATGACGGGTCGCGGCGCAGCAGGCGCAGCCCCCGGGCCTCGAGCCCCAGCTCGCGCACCAGTGCGGGCCGCAACAGGCCGGCCACGTAGGCCGCTCGCGAGACCCGGTAGCCCGGCCACAGCTCCTCGGTGACGCAGGCCCCCCCGAGGAGGGGGCGTCGCTCGTAGAGCCGCGTGCGCAGGCCCGCGCGCGCCAGATACGCCGCAGCGGCCAGCCCGTTGTGGCCGCCCCCCACGATCAGTGCGTCCGGAACGTGTGCTCCCATCGCGGCATTGTAGACTCTGCCCCCGTGCCCACCGCCGATCTCGTAGCCGTCGCGATCCTGGGCCTGGCAGCCCTGCGCGGAATCTGGCTGGGCCTGGTCCGCGAGGTCTTCTCGCTGGTGTCGCTGGCGGCGGCCTGCGTAGCCGTGCGCTTCTTCGCGGGCCGCGGTGGGGTCTGGCTGATGCAGGACGCGGGCCTCGAGGCAGACCCGCGCGTGGCCACGGTGCTGGCCGGAATCGGCATCGCCGTGGGCGTCCTGGTCGCCGGATCGCTGATCGGGCGTCTCGTGAGGTCGGGTGCGCGCGCCGTGGGCCTCGCCTGGCTCGACCGGGGAGCCGGCGGCGTCCTCGGCGCCGCCGAGGGAGCCCTGGTGGTGGCCCTGGCGCTGATCCTGGCCTCGGTCGCCCTGGGTCCCGATCATCCCTACCTGGAGGCCTCCCGGGCCTACGACGCCATGGAGCGTCTGCAGGCGGCCGCCGGTCGTGACCCGGGCAGCCTCCCCCTGGCGGCCGACGGGGACCCGGGCGGACTCCCGGCCGTCGGCGCCGGGCCGCCCGGGCGCGAGCGCTGAGCATGCTGGAGCGCATTCTCCGCGAGGTCGGCCCCATCGTGGTGGCGGTGGGGATCGCCATCCTGATCCGGATCTTCCTGCTCGACTCGTTCCGCATCCCGTCGAGCTCGATGTTCCCGACGCTGCTCATCGGAGACCACCTCTTCGTCGACAAGCTGGCCTACGGTCCGCGCATTCCCTTCAGCGAGGTGCGCCTCCCCGCGCGCCGCGAGCCGCGCGTGGGCGACGTGGTGGTGTTCAGCGCAGCGCGCCACGGTCACAGCGTGGTTCCCGCCGACCGCCGTCCCGACCTCCCGCGCGAGGATTTCATCAAGCGCATCGTCGCCGGACCGGGGGATACCGTCGAGGTGAAGAACGGGGTGGTCACGATCAACGGCGAGGTCGTCCCCAGCGAGGATACGGGCGAGGACTTCGAGGACGAGATGGGGCGCGTCCTGCGCCGCCACCGCGAGGATCTCGACGACGGCTGCGTCCACGACTGGCTCGACATCCCGGGGAGCCGCGGTCCCGAGCGGACCCAGTTCACCGTGGAGCCCGGCCGCTGGTTCGTGATGGGCGACAACCGCGACAACTCCAACGACAGCCGCATGTGGGGCACCGTCCGCTTCGAGGAGATCAAGGGGCCGGCCTGGCGCCTCTACTTCTCCTGGGACTACAACGGCGGCTGGCTCGGGCTGCTCAATCCGCTCACCTACCTGAACGCCGACGTTCGCTGGAGCCGCTTCGGCGACCGGCTGTCCTGCCGTTAGGGGCGGCCGGCGCAGGCGCCCCGTGGAGCGTCTGCTTGCGGACCCGGGCTGCTACCCTGTGCGCCCGGATCCGCGCGCCCGACGGGGTCGACCCATGTCGAACATCGCCCGCTTCGCCGCCTATGCGGCCGCCTTCGAGAACGCCTACGAGAGCGACGACTGGAGCGTCGTGGAGCCCTTCTTCGCCGAGAACGCCGTCTACGACGCGGGAAGCGCGCGCTTCCTCGGCGGCCACTTCGAGGGCCGCGACGCCATCCTCGCCTACTTCAAGGATGCCCTCGACGGATTCGATCGCCGCTTCGACAGCCGCGAGATCACCCCGATCGAGGGTCCGGTCGAGGAGGGGGACCAGGTCCGCGTGCGCGGCAGCGCCACCTACCGCGCGGAGGGGGTGCCGGAGCTGGTGCTGGTTCTCGACGAGATCGTCACCTTCGACGGAGACCTCATCGTGCGGATCGAGGATCGCTACGAGGACGAGCTGCTGGAGACGTTCGAGGCCTACCTCGACGCGCACCGCGACACGCTGGGCTTCGCGATCTAGGACTGGAGCCGGGGCTAGGCGGTTGCCGCGTGCCAGAAGGCGTGGGTGCCGCTGCAGATGCGCTCGGGCAGGGCCACGCGCGCGATCGGCCCTGCGCTCGGGTTGGCCGCGTCGAGGATCAGGCAGTCCGAGCGATCCTCGACGAGGTTCATGGTGTAGGTCAGCAGGTAGCCGTCGTCCTCGGCGCGGCTGCCGATGCGCGGCGCCATCACCGTCTCGCTCGCATAGACGCCCTCCGGGAGCTCCAGCACCTCCTCGGTGCCGCGCTCGAGATCGTGCTTGACCACGCCCTCGAAGCCGAACCAGCCCCTGGCCGGGAGCGCGTTGTAGCTGTAGCGGTAGGGCCGGCCGCCGTGGCGGCCGTTGATCATGCCGAACTCCATGATCCGCTCGGAGAGGTGCTCCTCGCGGGTCTCTCCACTGCGCAGGTCGAAGCGCCAGCGGTGCGCCTTCGAGATCATCGAGTGGAGGTCCAGGTAGCGGAACAGGTTCTGGTTGAAGGAGAGATCGGGGCGGCGCGCCGGTGATGGATTCTCCTCGAAGAAGCCGTCCAGGACGATCTCGTCACCGTCCTCGTAGGCGTTGATCCAGTGCAGCACGAAGGTGGGATCTGCCTCGAACCAGCGGATCTCGGCGCTCGAGCCGCGTCGCGGGATCACACCGAAGCGGGTCGGCAGTTCGGGATGGAAGGTCGTGACGTAGTGGCCCTCGGCCAGCGCCTCCGGATCCCAGAACATCGGGCAGTCGTTCACGATGGCGTAGTTCTCGGTGAAGGCCATGTCGTGGGGAAGCCGCGGCCCGGGCAGCGGCACGTCGATGTAGTGGACGAGCTCGCCCTGGGCCGACACCACGCCGTAGTGCATGTACGGCGCCTCGGTTCCGTAGTTGAAGAAGAGCATCTCGCCGGTCCGCTCGTCGACCTTCGGGTGCGCCGAGACGCCCTCGGCCGGGAAGCGGCCGCCGAGCTTCTCCTTGCCCAGGTCTTCGAGGGTGACCGGATCGAAGCGATAGAGATCTCCGCACAGCCAGAAGCTGGAGAGGGCCACCCCGTTGTGCACCACGACGTCGGTGCTCGAGGCGTCCTTCATGCGCGGACGCGCGCCCCAGCCGTCGTCACGCCTCGCCACGTTCGGGCTCTCGGCGGCGCCCGCCCAGAGTGCCTCGCCGGCCTCGCGCTCGGCGCGGAAGCCGTCGGTCTTCACGAAGCGGTTGCGATAGACGGCCTCCCCGTCCCGGAAGCTCATCGAGTGCAGCATCCCGTCGCCGTCGAAGGGGTGGTAGCGCTGGATGGGCGGGAGCAGGGGATTCTCGGTGTTCCTCAGGTAGGTGCCGGCCAGGTCGCGCGGGATCTCGCCTTCGACGTCCAGATCCCAGGCGTCGTACTCGGTAGCCTGGGGTCGCCAGGCGCCGGTGCGGTACGGGTGCTCGTCGTCGGCGGGCAGTCGGGACTCGAAGCGTTCGTGGATCTGGACCTTCATCGTGGCTCCGCCTGGACGGTCATCGTCGTTCCTCAGCTCGCGGTTCGCTCGACGACGAAGCTCACCGTCGTCGCGGTGCTCCCGCCGATGTTCAGCGTGGCCGCCCGCGCGGCACCTTCCACCTGCATCTCCCCGGCCTCGCCCCGCACCTGTGCGGCCGCGTCCACCAGCATGCGGATCCCGGTGGCGCCGACAGGGTGGCCGCCGCCGATGAGGCCGCCGCCGGGGTTCACGGGGATGCGGCCCTGCCGGGTCAGGTCGCCGTTCTCGACGGCCTGCCAGCTCTCGCCCGGCGCCGTGATCCCGAAGTGGTCGATGGCCATGTACTCCGAGGGCGTCATGCAGTCGTGGGTCTCGATGGCGTCGAGCGCCTCCACCCCGGAGATCCCGGCACGCGCCCAGGCGTCCGTGATGGCGCCCCGTACGTGCGGCATCACGAACTCGTTGCCGCGGCTCTGCTCGAGCTTCGCGGCCAGCGGGAGGCCGACGGTACGGTGGCCCCAGCCCGCGATGCGCGCGCCCTCTCCGCTTCTTCCCTGCTCGGCCAGCCAGCGCTGGGAGACCAGCACGAGAGCGGCGCCGCCATCGGTGATCTGGCAGCAGTCGTTGCGGCGCAGGCGGCCTGCCACGACGGGGTTGGCCTCGTCGTCGGCGGAGAAGTGCGCAGCGCTGAGCTTCCAGCTGCGGGTCTGCGCATTCGGGTTGGCCCGCGCGTTTCCGAGGTTGAGCTCGCCGATCGCGCGCAGGTGCTTCTCGTCCAGGCCGAAGCGCCGCTCGTACTCGGCGGCGACCCGCTCGAACATGGCCGGCCAGATCGCCTCGGCACCGCCGGTCTCGCTGCCCACGTGGGCGGCGGCGGCCTGGACCTGCGCGGCCTCCATGCCGGGGAGGGTCTTCTCCTGCTCGGCACCGAGGACCAGCACGCAGTCGTAGCGACCCGCCTCGATCTCGGCCATCGCGGCGAGGGTCGCGATCGAGCCGGAAGCGCAGGCCGCCTCGTGGCGCATCGCGGGCACGCCCCAGAGCTCGGGCACGACGGTTGCGGGCATCGCGCCCAGGTGGCCCTGGCCGGTGTAGAGCTGCCCGAAGGCGTTGCCCACGTGGATGCTCTCGATCTGGGCGGGCTCGACCCCGGCCCGGGACAGGGATGCCTCGATCACCTCGCGCACCAGGTCGCCGATGTCGCGGCCTTCGCGCTTGAGGTTGCGCGCGAAGTCGGACTGGTATCCGCCGAGGATGGCGATGGCCGTCATGGGAGGTCTCCGCTGGGAGATCGTCAGCTTAGCCCGCTCGTCCGGCGCGGCGCTCGGCCCGCCGGGTGCGCGCTCGGCGCAGACGCTCGCGGGAGAAGCGCACGAAGCGGACGGTGGGAAAGTAGGCGGCGAGTCCCGCGACGGCGCCCGTGGCGAGGCCCCCGACCCAGAGCGGGATGAAGACGTCGGTGCTCACCGCCGCGAAGGCGCGGATCTGGCTGGCGACCTCGGTCCAGCCGAGGCGCGAGAGGTCCTTGAGGAGCCCGGCCAGGATGCCCGTCACCTCCGCCACGGGAGGACCCGCCCAGACGAAGCTCCCGACCCAGTAGGTGAAGCCGTAGATGGGCACGAAGGTGGGGGGGCTGGTGATCGCCGTCATCAGGACTGCGGCCGGGCGGCTTGCGCCGAGCAGGGTGGCGAGGCCTGCCGAGAGCAGGATCTGGAAGCCGATGGTCGGCGTCACGGCCACCAGGATTCCGAGGGCGACACCCCGGCCGATCGCCTCGGGCGATCCGCGCAGGAAGATCAGCCAGCGCAGGAAGCGTGCCAGCTCGGCGCGGCCGCGGGCCAGGAGCGAGGGAGGCGCGGGCTCGGTCACCCCGCCGAAGCTACGGGATGCGTCGAGGCGGCGCCGGGCTACTTCCAGCCGACGATCTGGTAGCCCTTGTTGCGCAGGCAGATCTCGACGTAGCGCCGGTGCAGGGGGTCGGGTTCGCGAGAGCGGATCAGCCCGCGCACCAGGCCTCCCGCGGCACCTGCGGCGGCGCCGGTCGCGGCCCCGCGCGCCGCATCGCCCCAGATGGCCCCTCCGGCCGCCCCGGCCGCGGCGCCCACGGCGCCTCGCGAGGCCGTGCGCTCGGCCACGCGCTCGGTGCGGCGTTCGCCGAGGCCGTAGTCCTTGGCCGACTGCACGCAGTGGTCCACCTCGCGGTTGGCCGTCTCGGGACCGGTCTGCCAGAGCGTCTGGTTGGGGTACAGGACGGGCCGCTTGGCGGAGCAGGCGGCGCCCAGGAAGAGGCAGAGGGCCAGTGCGGCCACGGTCGGGGACCTTCTAGGCACGGTGGTCTCCCCTGGCTTGGAACACGCCGGGAGGCCGGAGGTTTCGCGAGGCTGGTAGAATCCTGCGGCCGTGCCGGACGCCAGAACCGAGATCGAAGCGCTCCTCTTCGGATACGCCGAGCGGCTGGACGCCGGCGACCTCGACGGGGTGGGGGAGCTCTTCGAGCACGCCCGCTACGGGAGCGGCGAGGGCGAGCTGCCGCTCTCCGGGGCGGAGGTGGCCGAGATCAACAAGCATCTGGTCATTCTCTACGAAGACGGGACGCCGCGCACCCGCCACGTCACCACGAACCTCATCCTGGACATCGACGAAGCGGCAGGTACGGCCGCAAGCCGCTCCACCTTCACGGTATTCCAGCAGGCGCCGGGCGCCGGGCTCGAGGCGATCGTGGCGGGGCGCTACCACGACCGCTTCGAGCGGGCCGGCGGAGCCTGGCGCTTCAGCGAACGACGCATCTTCGTAGACCTGGTGGGGGACCTGTCGCGCCACCTGCGCACGGTGCCGCCCCAGATGCGCGGGTAGGACGCCCTTGAGCCATCACGAGCGAGGCTGCCAGCGAGCAGCCGGGCGCACCGAAGCGAACTCCCGCCGGGCGCACCGAAGCGAACTCCCGCCGGGCGCACCGAAGCGAACTCCCGCCGAGGTCTCTGATAAGCTCCCGGGCGCATGGAAACCCGGGCACTCCTGGTCTCGACTGCGTGCGCGGCTTCACTGGCGATCGGAGCGCTCGATGCGGTGCTCGCCCTCGCGTCCGAGCCACACGGAGCCGCATCGCTGAGGAGTCTGCTGCTGCCGGCCACCTTGGTGGTCGGCGCCGCGCTGCTGCTCATCACGCCCACGTTGTGGGTCGTGCTCCGACGGGCGCCCGGCGAGCTGCGACCCGCGCTCGCGATCTCGCTTGGCGTCGGCGCAGTGGTTCTGTTCGGGCTGCTCTGGGTAGCCGAGCTGAACCGCTTCTCGATGTGGACCGGGGAGCCCCTCGCGGCGCTGTTTCGGGTCGTGCCGGTGGCGGCGGCCGCGGCCCTGACCGCCGTCGGGGCCTACGCGACGGCCCGATCGCGCGGCTTCGACCCGGCTCGGGTGGCCAGGATCATGGCGGCGCTTGCCCTGCTGGTGTCGATCGTCCTCGGAATCCAGAGTGTCCTCTGGCTGGTTCCCGCGTTCGACGGCACGACCAGCCTGGCCGTGAGCGCCGCGATGGTCTTGCTCGGCGGTGCGGGCCTGTTCCTCGTCGCGCGGGCTTCGATCGCCTGGCTGGCCGGGCCGATGGCCCTGGCGGTGGTGGCCCTGCTGGTCGCCGGTGCGGTGGAGCCGCTGCCGCGATCCGCTCCGCAGACGGAGTTCCCAGGGGGCGAACCGACCCTCGCCCGCATCGTCCTCATCACGGTCGACACCCTGCGAGACGATGCGATCGCCGGACCGCGCGGCGAGGGGGCAGCCACCCCCAACATCGGCTCCCTGGCAGCGGAAGGGCTGCGCTTCACCAACGCCTTCTCGCCGGCGCCGTGGACGATTCCAGCGTTCGTCTCGCTGATGACCGGCGTCTCCGCCGACCTCCACCGCGTGAACCACGACTTCGCGGAGATCCCGGAGTCGTTGGAGACCCTCGCGGAGGTGCTGAGCGCCGCGGGCTATCGGACGGCCGGGATCGGACACCATCCCCAGCTGCTTCGCATGGGGCGCGGATTCCAGCACTTCGACTTCACGCCGGTGCGACTTCCCTACCACGAGAAGATGACGGGTGGGCGGGTCCTGAGGCGTCTCCTGGAAAGGAACTACGGCACGGACGACATACCCGAGGCGGTGGACCACTGGCTCGCCTCGAACGGGTCCGAGCCCTTTCTCCTCTGGGTGCACTTCCTCGACCCCCACTTCCCGTACACGGCGCCCGCTCGCTTTCTTCCCGACGATCCGCTGATCGATCGCCTCGGCGCCGACAGCGGGGACATCCGCAGCTCCGAGGTCAGGATGGGACGCCGTGTGCGCGGGGCGGACGAACAGCGCTGGATGCGTCTCCTCTACGATGCGGAGGTTCGTTGGGTCGACGACGCGATCGGGCGGGTCCTCCGGAGTCTCGAGGAGTACCAGCTCTACGACGATGCGCTGATCATCCTGGTATCCGACCACGGCGAGGAGTTCTGGGAGCACGGCGCGTGGGAACACGGGCACTCGCTCTACGATGAGGTCGTGCGCGTGCCGTTCATCGTGAGGCTCCCCGGCGCGGAGAAGCGGGGAGTCATCGAGACCCCGGTCTCGACCTCGGCGATCGGCGAGACCATCGCGGAGCTGGCGGGGGTCGAGGCCTTCTCGGGACAGGAGTCATCGGCGTCCCTGGTGCCCCTCTGGACCGACGAGGCAGCGAGTCGGAACCCCCTCTACCTCACGGGCACCGAGTACTTCGAGCGCCTCGAGGGCGTCGTCTTCGATGGATTGAAGTACGTGCAGAGTACGACGAGCGACGCGGAGGAGCTGTACGATCTGGTCGCCGACCCGGGAGAGACCAGATCGCTGATCGGCGATCGGCCCGGCGAAGCCGCGCGGGGTCGGGAGCTCCTCGAGGGTCGAGAGCCGCTTCGACGGGCTCCCGCCGCTTCGGATGCGGAGGGCCCCCTGCTGGACAGGGTGGTCGAGGAAGCGTTGCGCGAGCTGGGATACGTCGAGTAGGCGTGCGGCCCGGGCCCTCGAGCGGGCTTCGAGCGCGCGCCCGGGCTAGCTCTCGTCGTGCGCAGGCGGCTCGACGCCGGGGAGAGGCTCGGCGTAGGAGACGCCGCGCAGGAGGCTGCCCAGCAGGTCGGCCCCTGTGAGGATCCGCTTCTCGCGACTCCAGAGCAGGACCACGTCCTGGTCGATGACGTCGTGCCCGGCGGAGCGCGCGTGCAGCGACTCGACCACCGCTTCGATCGGCGCATTGGGATCGCGCACCACGAGCGGGGTGTGGCTGAAGCGCTCCGGATCCGTCGGGGTGTTGTCGAGGCACGCCGAGCGCAGGAATCCGTCCGCGTCCAGCACGCGGAGCGGCTCGTCCTCCGGGTCGGTGATGACCACCCACTTGCGGCCGGAGGCGTGGATCCGCCGCAGGAAGGGATCGTCCGGACCCGCCGCGAAGGACGGCCAGACCACGCGGCGCCCCTCCACCGGGAGCTGCACGATGCTGCGCGGGTCGAGCAGCTCGGACTCTGCCACCAGCGGCCGGTCGTCGATGGTGAGGAAGTTCATCGCGCCCGCTCCCTCCACGCGCCCGATGTTCACCTCCGGCTCCTCGACGTGGCGCCGGATCAGGTGGTGGAGGTCGTGCTCGCCGAACCAGGCCGTCATCTCCGGCCCCAGCCAGGCATCCAGCATCATGCCCGTGGGCTTGGCGAACGGTGTGAACAGGAGGACGTAGAATCGCATGAGCGGCGCGAGGCGGGCGCCCACCTTCATGGCGTTGCGCGAGAAGTAGGCCTGGGGCGCGATCTCTCCGAACAGGGTGATTCCGAAGGTCGAGACGAAGAACGCCACCGCGGGGATGAACAAGCTGTCCAGCAGGATCGTCAGCAGGACGTTCACCGCCACGTTGCCCCACAGGATCGTCGCGAGCAGGCGATTCGAGTCGCGGCGCAGCTCGAGCACCTTGCGGGCATCGGCGTTGCCCGCGTCGCTCTCTACCTGCAGGCGGACCTTCGAGAGGCCGAACAACGCCAGGTTCAGCCCGGAGAAGATCCCCGACTGGCTGAGGCAGAGGCCGGCGGCGATCCAGGTGATCGTCTCCGTGCTCAATGGGGATCGACCCAGCGCCCGTGCTTGCGGATCAGCTCGACCAGGCGGTCGTCGGACTCCGCGGTAGGAACGTTCCGCTCCACGAGCTCCTTGCCCACGTACAGGTTCACCGAGGCGGGGCCGGAGCCCACGTAGCCGAAGTCTGCATCCGCCATCTCTCCGGGACCATTCACGATACAACCCATGATGGCGATCTTCACCCCGTCGAGGTGGCCCGTCCGCGCCTTGATGCGCGCCGTGGTCTCCTCGAGATCGAAGAGGGTGCGGCCGCAGGACGGGCAGGAGATGAACTCGGTCCAGGTGGTGCGCAGGCGAGCGCCCTGCAGGATCCGGTAGCCGGTGGCCACGGTGCGGCCGGGATCGCCGAACCCGGAGAGGACGATCGCGTCGCCGACACCGTCACAGAGCGGGGCGCCGAGATCGGTCCCCGCCGCGAGGATGGCGCTCTCGGCATCGGCCGTGGGGTCGGAGCGGTGGCGCAGGATCACCGGCGCGTCGCTGCCGGCCTCGCCCAGCCGCGCGACCAGGCGGCGCACCGCGTGGACCGGCCGCGCGTCGAGGCGGCGCACCGCGGGGACCGGCCGCGCGTCGAGGCGGCGCACCGCGGGGACCGGCCGCGCGTCCAGCACGGAGAAGGCGGGCCGCGCGGCGCCGGCCGCGAGTGCGGCGTCCACCAGGCCTTCCAGGTCGAGGCCGCACACGAGCCACTCGAGCGGCGCCTCCAGGGCGTCGGCGGCCCGGGCCGCGGCCGACAGGTCGCCCTCGGGGATGCCCTCGGAGAGGGGGACGACGATCCGACCCACGCAGGCGGGCAGCGAGGCGGCCTGCGCCGCCGGGACCGACACCACCAGCGGAGCTTCCACTCCTGCCATCGAGAGTGCCTTGGCGAAGGGCTCGATCCGCAGCGGCCCCGGATCGCCGCTGGCCGCGACACCCACGCCTTCGCAGACCACGTCCGGCTGTGCGGCCAGGGAGCGGGCCAGCTCGCCCGCGGCAGCGTCCGCGTCGGCTGGAACCGGACCGAGGTCGACCTCGACACGCACCTCGCGTCCTGCACCCAGTGCGATTCCGCCGCAGGCGATCTCGCGGGCCGCCCGTCGCCGGTACGAGTACGGATCCACGGCGGCGAGCCACGTCTCTTGCCCGCCCCTGCTCGCCGTCGTCTCGTCTGCGTTCCGCTCCGGCGCCTCCTCGTCCGCGAAGCGCGCGTCGTAGCGCCGCGCCAGGGCGCGGGCCACCGGGACCTCCTTCACCGGGTCTTCGGTGAGGGAGACGCGGATCGTGTCGCCGATTCCATCCTCCAGGAGTGAGCCGATTCCGATCGCGCTCTTGATGCGCGCGTCCTCCCCGTCACCGGCCTCGGTGACGCCCAGATGGAAGGGCTGGCCGCCGCAGCGGCCGGCGGCCGCGCGTTCCGCCAGACGCGCGGCCAGGAGCCGGTAGGCCTGGATCGCGACCTGGGCGTTGCTCGACTTCATGCTGAAGATCACGTCCTCGAAGCCCTCGTCTTCGCACACGTCCAGGAATTCGAGGGCGCTCTCCACCATGCCGGCCGGGGTGTCGCCGTAGCGGTTCATGATGCGGTCCGACAGCGAGCCGTGGTTGGTGCCGATGCGCATGGCCCGGCCCAGCTCCTTGCAGCGTCGCACCAGCGGACGGAAGCGCTCCGCCACCCGCTCGATCTCCTCGGCGTACTCGGCGTCGCTGTACTCGAGCACCGCGAACTTCTTCTTGTCGGCGTAGTTGCCGGGGTTGATGCGGACTTTCTCCACGTGCTCGGCGGCGATCATCGCGGCGCTGGGTGCGAAGTGGATGTCGGCGACGAGGGGCGTCGAGATACCGCGGCGACGCAGCTCGGCCGCGATGGCGCCCAGGTTCTCGGCCTCCTTCCGGCCGGGTGCGGTGATGCGCACGATCTCGCAGCCCGCTGCGACGAGGCGCTCCACCTGGTCGGCGGTGCCCGCCGTGTCCAGGGTGTTGGTGGTGGTCATCGACTGGACCCGGATCGGGTGGGTGCCGCCGATCGCGACGTCGCCCACCGCAACCACACGCGTGCGGCGCCGCACTCCGGAGAACGGGTGCTCGACGTAGCGCGTGCTCACGCCGTCTCCACCAGTGCGTAGAGGCGCTCGAAGGCGTCGTCGAGCCGGGCCGGATCGTCGCCGCCGGCCTGTGCGAAGTCCGCACGGCCGCCTCCCTTGCCGCCGACGACCTGTGCCACTTCCCGCACGAGGTCGCCCGCCTTGAGGCGGTCGGTCAGGTCCTTGGTGACGCCCAGCGCGAGGGTGACACGGCCGTCCTCCTCCGCGGCGAGCAGCACCACTCCGCTGCCGATCTTCCCGCGCAGGTCGTCGATCATCCCGCGCAGCTCCTTCTTGCCGGTTCCGTCGGCCCGTGCGGCCAGGACCTTCACTCCCGCGATCTCGCGCGCCCCCGCGACCAGGTCGCCACCGGCCGCCCCGCGGCGATCGCGGCGCAGCTTCTCGATCTCCTTCTCCGCCGCGCGGCGATCCTCGAGGAGCTTCTCGACCCGGCTCGGCACGTCGTCGACGGGCGACTTCAGGAGCTCGGCCGTCGCGCGCAGCGCGCGCTGCTGCTCGCGCAGCCAACGCAGCGCGCCCAGCCCGGTCAGAGCCTCGACGCGGCGCACGCCCGAGGCGATCCCGCCCTCGCTCACGATCTTGAGGAGACCGATGTCGCCCGTGGCCCCCGCGTGGGTGCCCCCGCAGAGCTCGGTCGAGACGTCTCCGAAGGAGATCACACGCACCTCGTCGCCGTACTTCTCCTCGAAGATCGCCACGGCACCCGCGGTGATTGCCTCGTCGTAGGCCATGAAGCGGCTGCGAGCGGGGTGGTTCTCCTCGATCCAGCCGTTCACCAGATCCTCGATGCGTTCGACCTCCTGGTCGGAGAGCGGCGCGTCGTGGGTGAAGTCGAAGCGCAGGCGATCCGGGGCCACGAGCGATCCCTTCTGCATCGCCTGCGGGCCCAGCACCTCGCGGAGCGCCGCGTGCAGCAGGTGGGTGCCCGAGTGGTTTCGCATCGTGGCCGCGCGTGCCGTCGCCTCGACCAGCAGCTCCGCCTCCTCCCCCACGCGGATGGATCCCTCGACGACCTTGCCGCGGTGCACGATCAGCTCGCCGCTGGGTCTCGCAGCGCCGTCGACGACCACGCAGCCCGAGGCGGTGCGGATCGTCCCGGCGTCTCCGACCTGGCCACCGCCCTCGGGATAGAAGGGTGTCTCGTCGACGACCACCTCGACGGCGTCGCCGCCGGAGGCCTGGTCCACCGAGTGTCCGTCCACCAGCAGCGCGCGCACCTCCGAGCGACCTTCCAGCCCCTGGTAGCCGACGAAGCTCGTCTCCAGGTCCGCTGCGAGGCGGCCGTAGATCTCGCTCACCTTCTCGTCGCCGCTTCCCTTCCACGCGGCGCGAGCTCGGCTGCGCTGCTCCTCCATGCTCGCGTCGAAGCCCGCGCGGTCGATGTCGAGCTGGTGTCCGCGCAGGATGTCCTCGGTCAGGTCGAGCGGGAATCCATAGGTGTCGTAGAGGCGGAACGCGACCTCGCCGGACAGGGTGCCGTCGCCGCGCTCGCGGACCGCGGCGATCTCGCCCTCGAGGAGGGCGAGTCCCTTCGAGAGCGTCTCGAGGAAGCGCTCCTCTTCCCGCCTCACCCGGTCCTTGATGTAGTCGCGGCGCTCGGCCAGCTCCGGATAGGCGCCGGCCATCTCGTGGATCACCGCGTCCGCCACCTCGAACAGGAAGGGGCGCTCGAGGCCGAGCAGGACGCCGTGTCGGGCCGCGCGGCGCAGGATGCGGCGCAGCACGTAGCCGCGCCCCTCGTTGGCCGGAAGCACGCCGTCGCCGATCAGGAAGGTGACCGCCCGCGCATGGTCCGCCACGACCTTCAGCGAGACGTCCCTCTCCGGGTCGTTTCCGAGCGAGACGCCGGACAGGTCCTGGGCGCGTGCCAGGATGCCCGTGAAGAAGTCGGTCTGGTAGGTGTTGGACACACCCTGGAGGATGGTCGCCACGCGCTCCAGCCCGGCTCCCGTGTCCACGCAGGGCTTGGGGAGGGGCGTCCGGGTGCCGTCCGCGGAGCGGTCGAACTGCATGAAGACCAGGTTCCAGAGCTCGATCCAGCGGCCGCAGTCGCAGGAAGGGTTGCAGACGGCGCTGGTGCAGTCGTCGCGGGCTCCGAAGTCGTAGTGGATCTCGGTGCACGGTCCGCACGGACCGGTGTCGCCCATGCTCCAGAAGTTGTCGTCTTCGTCCAGCCGATAGAGCTTGGCGTCCGGAATCCCGATCTGGTTTCCCCAGATCTCCGCCGCTTCGTCGTCCTCGCGAAAGACGGAGACGGCGAGGTTCTCGAGGTCGAGCCCCCAGGTCTGCGTGAGCAGCTCCCATCCCCACTCGATCGCCTCCTCCTTGAAGTAGTCCCCGAAGGAGAAGTTGCCGAGCATCTCGAAGAAGGTGTGGTGGCGGGGGCTGCGACCCACGTTCTCGAGGTCGTTGTGCTTCCCCGAGACGCGCATGATCTTCTGCGCCGTGACGGCCCGGCTGTAGCCTCGCGTCTCCTCTCCGGTGAAGACGCGCTTGAACTGCACCATGCCTGCGTTGGTGAACATCAGGGTGGGGTCGGACTCGGGGATCAGCGAGGAGCTCGCCACCACCCGGTGACCACGGGTCTCGAAGAAGCGCAGGAAGCTGTCCCGGATCTCGTGTCCGGAGGTCGGGTGGGACGCCATCGGCGTGGGCTCCTGGGGGGTGCAAGGGGGCGAAGGTAGGGCACGAATCCGGGTCCGTCCCATGGCGGCGAGCCCACTCGCAGGCCTCGCGCAGGTCTCGCGCAGGGCGAGCGCCGCGCCCGGCTCGGGTCTTTCCCGTGGCCCCGGATGACGCCTAGAAGGCGTAGCGGAGCTGCAGCGACACCTCGTCGCGGTACTTCAGCAGCGAGAGGCCGTCGTAGCGGGTGTAGGTGCTGTTGGGCGGCCCGTTGTTCGTGATGTTCGTGGGGAAGAGGTTGGGGTCGTCGGCCAGCTCGGGGTTCCCGTAGAAGGTCGCGAAGCCCGCGGTCACCGAGAAGTTGGCGGAGAAGCGCCAGCTGAGGTCGAAGATGGCCCCGCCCGAGATCGAGCGCAGGTCGTGGACGAAGGTGAGCTGGGGCGCCAGGCGGTCCTGGAAGTAGCCGGTCAGGATCGTGAACGTCCCCAGGACCTGGACGGGATCCCGGTCCCGCACGGTGCGCCCACCCGCCACGTACTGCAGGAAGATCTGGGTGTTGAAGACGAAGGTCCGGTTGGCGTTGAGGAAGTTGACGAAGGTGGGCCGGTCGACCGAGATCGACAGGTTGTAGACGTCCTCCTCGCGGTACAGGTTGGGGCTCTGGTCGTCCGCCACCGCCGTTCCGGCGAACCAGGTCGCCTCGATGCTCCAGCTCGTCTTGCTGTGGTCCTCGTCGAAGTCCATGGAGAAGCCCAGGACGTTGCGCTTCTGGAACTCCAGGATGATGGGTCCGCCGTTGGCCCAGAGGAAGTCGCGCCGCCCGAAGCGCCCGTTGCCTCCGGCCCGGATCTCGGGTCGTCCGGAGCCGGAGAGGTCGTAGATGGAGCGCACGAAGGCGCAGCTGAAGGGGTCGTTCAGGTCGCACCCCGGATCGTCGCGCGTGCCGAAGGCCGCCAGCAGCCGCAGGAGGTTGTAGGAGAGGGCTTCCATCTCGTTTCGGAAGGTCTTCCCGGTGGCGGGATTGATGAGATGCATCGCGCCGGCGCAGAGCTTGTGCGACTTCGGGTTGACGCAGCCGTCCTGGAGCGGGTCGTAGCCCGGATCTCCCGGTCCGCGAGCGCCGGGCAGGATGAAGAGCCTGCCGCGCTCGTAGCGCGTGGCGACGGGGCCGACGAACTGGGGGAAGGCCTGGAAGAGGACGCTCGCCTCCGCGTGGAAGAGGTCGATCCCCTCGATGTCGCAGTTGATCCCGTAGAAGGGGCCGCAGCCGAGCAGTGCCTCCTGGGCATCGGTGAGGCGCTCGCTGAGGCAGACACCGGCGTCCGCGTTGCCGCTGCTGCAGAAGGCGCCCAGGAGCTGTGGCCCGTCGTTGGGATCCCGATTCAGGAGGATCAGGAGATCCTGCAGCTCCGCGAAGGAGAGCCCCAGCTCGGCGATCTGGTCCAGGATGAACGCGCCGGGAAAGGACGAGCCGACGAGCACGGTCCCGAAGACGTCGGCGATGCCGACCTCGAGGGGAGCCGCGGCCTCGAGCGGATTGTTGTTGTTGAAGAGCGAGCCGATGCAGTCGTCCTGGAGCTCCGGCACGAACTGGCCCGCGACGCCCACCGACACGGCGCAGGAGAAGTCGTAGAGCTGGCGATTCAGCGGGCTGAAGTTCAGCGCCTGATCGCGGAGCTTGTCGGGATCGCTGAAGTCGTAGTGGCGGCCGAGGACGTCGAGAGGCCGCCCGGTCTCGATCTCGACCTTGCGCTCGTAGCCGTGGAAGCGGTTCACGGTCGGGATGTCGTCGTAGCCGTAGAAGTCGGTCAGGGCGAAGGCGAAGCGGCGCCAGCGCCACTCGAGCCGGGCGCCGAACTCGAGCCCGCGGATGTCGTTCCAGGGGTGCGGGGGCAGGTCCACGCCGGCCAGGCCGAGACCGGAGTAGCCGTGACTGAAGAACCCGTTGCTGGCTGCGCACACCAGGAAGACCGCGTAGGGCTCGCCGCAGGTCCCGGCGTCGAGAGGCTGGAACTCGTCCACGATGGCCGCCAGCTCGAGGCGCACGTCCTGAAAGGGCCCGATGTCGTAGAAGGAGAATATGGTGCGGGCGGCCCACTGGGCGAGGCGCGAGTCCTCGAGCCGGGGTAGCGTGCTCAGCCCCACGTCCTGGGGATTGAACTGGTCCTGGCTGCGGAAGAGCTCGGTCTTGCCCCACACGATGAGCTGCTTCCCGAGGCGCACGAAGAGCCGCCCATCGAAGACCTCGAGGTCGAGATAGGCCTCCTTCAGCTCGTATTCGCCTTCCTGCTGGGCGGCACCGTGATTCCAGCGCAGCTCGCGCTCGCGCAGGTTGAATCCCTCACCGTCGTCGTCGATGTCGTCGATGCGGTCGCGCAGCGGCTTGTTGGGAACCCAGAGGCCACCCGCGTCCTTCAGGTCGGTTCCGAGTCGCGGAAAGTCCGGGACCTCCGGCCGCAGCGGGAGCCCGTGGATCGTCGAGTTGGGCACCGTGCGCAGACTGGCCAGTGAGGTGATCTGGGCACGCCGGTTGATGGGACCCAGGATGAAGCCGAACTCGTCGAAGCCGCCTTCGATGCGCCGGTAGGCGGTGAGTGGAAGGGGGTCGATCGGGGCGAAGGTGGCGTCGAGGTTGCCTCCCTCGGGCGAGAAGGCGAGCAGGGGGTCGAAGGGCGGGGTCTCGTGGAAGAGGACCAGCTTCTTCCCGTCGTGGACGCGGGTTGCAGGCGCGACGCCGACGACGCCGTTCTTGGTGCGTTTCCTGCCGTCGGTCCACCTCCGCGAGGCGGCGAAGCGGGCGTCGTCGCCGAAGCGGTGGTCGGTTCCGAAGAGGCCGCAGCCATCGTACCAGATGCAGTCGAAGCGCACGTTGGTGCGCACGAAGGCGTCCATCACGTCGATGGGACCCCAGCCATCGCGGATGATGTCGAGCTCGAGCTCCAGATTGAAGCTGAGCGCCATCTGGCTCGGGTACCAGGTGTCGCGGTCGTAGTTGGTGGAGAGGGTCCGGAACTCACCCTGCAGGAAGCCGTGGATGCGCAGGCGATCGTCGAAGGTCTCGAACGCGCGCACGGGCGCGGACGCGGCCAGGGCGACCAGCAGCAGGACGGCGAGCAGGGCAGCGCGCGCGGTCAGCATCGGCCGGGAGTGCGGATCGAACCCTCCTCGGCGGGCCGGGCCTCCGCTGCCCGCTTCCCGCACCAAGCCCATCGCTATCGCGGGCGTGGGGAGGGCGCTGTCACCTGCACGACAATCCGCTCGGTCGGGAGCGGATCTTCCCTAGAAGCGCTCGATCTTGAAGTCGGGGTCGTCCGACGCGGGCTTGGGCCCCGGCTCGGGCTCGTCCTCGGCGCCGAGAACGGGGGCCTCCTCGGGCTTCTCCTCGTCGTCCTTCTCGAAGTGGTCCCAGGTGCCGTCGGAAGTGGAGTCGATGCCGCGGAAGCGCAGGGCGAAGTCGTCGGGGTTGGAGACGTGCTTGAGCGCCTCGTCGTAGGTGACCAGCTCCTGCTTCACCAGGTGCATGAGGGACTGGTCGAAGGTCTGCATCCCGTAGGTGGTGAAGCCCTTGGAGATGGCGTCGTGGAGCTCCTTGGTGCGCTCCTTGTCGGCGATGCACTCGCGGGTGCGGGCCGTGGAGACGAGCACCTCGAGGGCGGGGACGCGGCCCTTGCCGTCGGCGCGCGGCACCAGGCGCTGGGAGATCACCGCCCGCAGGATCGAGGCGAGCTGGAGGCGCACCTGCTTCTGCTGGTAGGGCGGGAAGACCGAGATGATGCGGTTGATCGTCTCGGTGGCGTCGAGGGTGTGGAGCGTGCTCATGACGAGGTGGCCGGTCTCGGCCGCCGTGATGGCCGTCTCGATCGTCTCGAAGTCCCGCATCTCGCCGACGAGGATCACGTCGGGGTCCTGGCGCAGCGCGGCGCGCAGGGCGTTCGCGAAGCTCTGGGTGTCGACGCCGATCTCGCGCTGGTTCACGATCGAGCGGCGGTCCCGGATCAGGAACTCG
>JANQFA010000011.1 GCA_028278065.1 Myxococcota bacterium | reverse complement strand
GCTGGTGATAGTGCGCCACCTTGCCGATGGCGCTCACATAGGCGGCCAGGCGCAGGTCGGTCACCTCGGGACGCGAGTGCCAGATGTCGCGGATCTGGTCGTAGGCCGTGCGCATGGTGTCGTCGAGGCCCGAGCGCACGAAGTTGAGCTCGTCGGCCTCCTTGCGCAAGGTGGAGGCGAGCCGCTCCGGGACCTTCTTTCCCGTCATGCGTTCCATGGTCTCCACCATCGCGGCCACGCGCGTCTCGACCATGCGCCGCTCCATCCGGCCGAAGCGCATCTTCGAGAGGTTCTTGATCCACTCGAAGTAGGACACGGTCACGCCGCCCGCGTTCAGGTAGAGGTCCGGCAGGACCACCTTCCCCGCCTTGCGCAGGATCTCGTCGGCCTCGAACGTGGTGGGCCCGTTCGCCGCCTCGGCGATCACCCGCGCCTTGATCCGCGCGGCGTTGCCCTGGTGGATCTGGCTCTCGAGCGCCGCGGGGACGAGGACGTCGCAGTCTGCCTCGAGCGCGGCGGCGCCGTCCTCGACGAAGGTCGCCCCCGGGAAGCCCCGCACGCCGCCATTCTGCGACACGTACTCGCGCACGTCCTCGACGACGAGGCCGCCCTCGTCCAGGATGGCGCCGTCCCGCTCGACGATGCCGGTGATCCGCGCGCCGTCCTCCCCTTCGAGGAACTTCGCCGCGTGATAGCCGACGTTTCCGAGTCCCTGGACGATGACGCGCTTCCCCTCGAGGCCGCCCTCGAGCCCCGACGCCTCGACGTCCTCGGCGTGCCGGAAGTAGGATTCGAGGCCGTACTGCACCCCGCGGCCCGTGGCCTCGACGCGACCGCGGATGCCCCCGAGCTCGGGCGGCTTCCCGGTGACGCAGGCACCGGCGTCGATGTCCTCCGGGTGGAGCGTGCGGTAGGCCGTCGCGATCCAGCCCATCTCGCGGGCGCCGGTCCCCACGTCCGGGGCCGGCACCGACAGCGCGGGACTGATGTAGCCCTTCTTGTCGAGCTCGATCGTGAAGCGGTGGGTGATCCGCTCCAGCTCCTCGACGTCATACTGGCGCGGGTCGATCTTCAGGCCGCCCTTGGAGCCGCCGAAGGGGACGTCGACCACCGCGCACTTGAAGGTCATCAGCGCAGCCAGGGCCTCGATCTCCTGCTCGTCGACGGACAGCGCGTAGCGGAGACCTCCCTTGCCGGGCAGGCGATGCTCGCTGTGCGTGGCGCGCCAGCCCTCGATGATTCGCCAGTGGCCCTTGACCTCGACCGGGATGCGCATGTGATAGACCGAGCGACAGCAGCGCACCACCTGGGCGAGCCCGTCCGGCAGCTCCATCACCGCGGTCGCGCGGTCGACCATGCGGTTGACGCTGTCGAGAAAGGTCGCGGCCTCGGGCATCGGCTCCTCCTGCGTGCGGCGGGAGCCTACCTCAGCGGGTGCGGAACAGGGCCGCCGCGACCAGCCGCCCCTCGCCGTCGAGGCGCCCGCCGAGCGCCCGCAGCGCCTCCGCCGCCGACGGACCCAGCCCCCAGTGTCGGGGCTCGACGGCCCGGCCGCGGGGCAGCGCGGCGAGGAGCGCGTCCACCCACTCGGGGCGCGCGCGACCCTCCAGATCGACGATGCGCGCCGACCAGGCGGGACCGTCCTTGTACAGGCCCAGGACCCCTCCCACGCGGCCCAGCGCGGGCGACGCGGGCACCTCGACGAAGACGGCGCGCCCGCGGTCCCCGTCCTCCAGCTCGAGCAGGAGACCCTCCACGAGCGGGTGTCCGTTGGCGAAGAAGTCCACCTCGTCCTTCGCCACCGCCTCGGCGCGATCGAAGGTGCCCAGGTAGCGTGCGCCGTCCCGGACGCCCGGAAGCCCTTCGATGGTCATCGAGGGTCCGAGCTCCAGGTAGTGCATCGCGGCTCCGCCCTTCTCCACCACCTCCAGACCGAGGGCGCGCGCGGCGTCGACACACACCCGGCGTGTCAGGTCTTCCAGCTCCGGCGGCACCAGGGCGAGCAGGTCCTCGGCGCGATCCGGATCGTACGCGTCGGGATAGAAGACGCGCGTCAGCTCGCGGCCCGCGGCCTCGCGGACGGCCTCCACCTGGGCGACCAGCGCGTCGACGTCGAGCGGTGCGCCACCCTCGGCCGCCGAGCGCAGGGCGCGCTCCACCGGCGCGAGCGCGGCGTCGAGGCCGGCCGCCGCGCGCTCGAAGAGCCCGAGCCGCTCGTAGAGGCCGGCCACGTCCGGCTCGGCTCCTGCGTGCCGGAAGTACACGATCTCGACGTCGCCGCGGCGGCCGATGCGGTCCAGGCGTCCGATGCGCTGCTCGAGCACCACCGGGTCGAGGGGGAGGTCCCAGAGCACGAGGCGGTCGCAGAACTGGAAGTTGCGGCCCTCGCTGCCCGCGTCCGAGCAGAGCAGGACCGGGAGGCCCGTCTCCCGAAACGCGGCCACCTCGATGTCGCGCGCTCCGGGCAGCATGTCCTCGTGGAAGACCGCCATCCGGGTGGTGGTCCGGGACTCGAGCCAGGCGCGCAGGCGCTCGAGCTCGTCGAGCGCGTGCACGAAGACCAGCGCCTTCTCACCCGCCGCCGCCCAGCGCCGCACCCGCTCGGCCAGCCAGCGCGCGCGCGGATCGTCGGCCAGCTCCGCCGCGGGGGCCTCCAGATCCACCGGTGCCGGGATGCGAGCGGCCAGGCCTCCGACGTCCGCGCGGCGCACGGCGCTGGTGCAAGGGATCTGCGCCTCCCCCGACTCCACCGCCTTCGTGAAGCCCTCGAAGGAGCGGAACGCCTCCGGGTGCAGCACCGAGAGGAGCCGGTAGAAGCCCTCGCGATCCGCCTGGAGCGGCGTGGCGGTCAGCAGGATGGCGTGTCGCGCGTCGGCCACCAGCGGGGCCAGCGCTTCGTGCTGCTCGCGGGTGGCCAGGCGATGGGCCTCGTCGAGGACCACCAGGTCGAGCCCGACGTCGGCCGCCCGGGCGCGAAGCTCCGCGTCGCCGGCCAGGAGCTCGAGCTCGATCACGGCGAACGGATGCACCTCGAAGGGATTCGCGTCGGGCGCGACCGTCGTCGCCACGGCCTCGATGCGCTCCTCGTCGAGCAGCACGAACACCTGGTGGAACTTCCGGTACAGCTCGCCCAGCCACTGCACCGCGAGAGTCGAGGGCGCCACGACGAGCACCCGCTCGGCACGGCCCGTGCGGATCAGGGCCGACAGCACGAGACAGGCCTCGACGGTCTTGCCCAGACCCACCTCGTCGGCCAGGAGCCAGCGAACCGGCTCGCGCTCGACCGCGGCCAGCGCGGTATGGAGCTGATGCGGGAAGAGCTCGACCCGGCCGCCGAGGAAGCTGCCCAGCCCGCCGGCTTCGCGCAGCCGGGCGAGCTCGAGACCGTCGAGGCGATTGGTGAAGTCCTCGAGGAGATCCAGGCGCAGGCCGGCGAGCCTCTCGAGCGGCGTGTCCGGGCGCGCCACCGGCCAGAGGTCGGCCTCGTCCACGTTGCGGCCGTCGGCGAGCCGGTAGGCGTGCTCGAGGGTCTCGGCCACCTCGACCTCCTCACCGGTCTCCACGAGAACCGCGCGCGCACCGGGCGCCAACACCAGGCGCTGCAGTCCGGCGCCCTCGGCTGCCAGGGTGAGCTCCTGCTCCGGACCCGGGAACCAGACCCTGAGGAAGCGTCCCTCCAGCGCGCGGACCACCCCGGTACCGAGCTCGCGGTTGAAGGGGTGGACGAGCTTGTCGCCGGGACGCCACACGGGCCCGTCGGGTTAGCGCATGCCGGGAGCGGCGTCACACGGGGCGAGCCTCCGTGCACCGCGGTATCCTCTCGGTGTGAAGCGGATTCGCGCGTCCGGTCTCCTGCTGCTTCTGCTCACCATCCTGACGCGCGCCTCCGCCGTCCAGGCCGGACCCTTCGCCGCAGAGCTCGTGGCGTCGGGGCTGGACGACCCCGTCTTCGCGACGTCGCCACCCGGAGATGCGCGCCTCTTCATCGTCGAGCTGGGGGGGGCCATCCAGATCCTCTCCACGGGAGCGGTCCTGGGAACGCCCTTCCTGGACATCGGAGGGAGCGTCACGACAGCCGGCGAGGGCGGCCTGCTGGGGCTCAGCTTCCCGCCGGGCTACGACGTGAGCGGCTCGTTCTACGTCTACTACACGGCGACGAACGGCGACTCGGTGCTGTCCCGGTTCCAGGTGAGCGGCGACCCGGACGTCGCCGACGCCGCCAGCGAGACCGAGCTGCTGCGAATCCCCCAGCCGGCGAGCAACCACAACGGCGGGCACATCGCCTTCGGCCCCGACGGATTCCTGATGCTCGGGCTCGGCGACGGGGGCGGCCAGTTCGATCCCGACGAGCGCGCCCAGGACCCGCTCGACCTCCTCGGCAAGATGGTGCGGATCGATCCGGGCTTCCC
Organism: Myxococcota bacterium; assembly: GCA_028278065.1. GTDB lineage: Bacteria > Myxococcota_A > UBA9160 > UBA9160 > JAFDET01 > JAFDET01. The sequence goes on along the minus strand of JANQFA010000011.1, from coordinate 4,821 downwards.
GTTCGCACCGGGCTCGAAGCGCGTGCGCGGCGCCTACTACGCGATCCCCGCGGACAACCCCTGGGCCGGGACCGACGGCGTGCGCGACGAGATCTGGGCCTTCGGCGTGCGGAATCCCTATCGCTTCAGCTTCGACCGCTCCAACGGCGACCTCTGGATCGGCGACGTGGGCCAGGACCGCTGGGAAGAGATCGACCACGAGCCCTACGCCGGACGGGGCGGAAGGAACTGGGGCTGGGACGCCAAGGAAGGCGAGGAGTGCGTCCGCTTCGACCGGCCCCGCCGGCCCCGCTGCAACGATCCCGGTCTCTCCGATCCGATCTACCAGTACGAGAACGAGGGCGCGCCGGGGAGCTGCTCCGTGACGGGAGGCTACGTGTACCGCGGATCCGCCGTCCCTGCGGCCCAGGGGCTCTACGTGTTCGGCGACTTCTGCAGCGGGCGCGTGTGGGCACTCGATCCCAGCGACGCCAGCGTCCAGGAGTGGACCGACGATCTCGGTGGCGCCGGCGGCGCTCCCTTCCGGCTGGTGGGGTTCGGCGAAGACGGGGACGGCGAGCTCCACATCGTGCTCCGCAACGGCCAGGTTGCCGACACCGGCCAGGTCTACAAGCTGGTTCCCCCACCTCCGTGAGCGGCTTCGATCTCGCCGGCTTCGGCATCCTGTTCGTCATGATGGCGCTGGTGGGTGCCGAGCTGACCCTCGCCGACTTCCGACGCATCGCGCGCTATCCGCGCGCCGTCTGGGTGGGCACGCTCGCCCAGTGGACGCTCCTGCCCCTCCTGGGCGTGGCGCTCGTCGCGCTGCTGCGGCCGGCCGACTTCGTCGCCGCCGGGATGGTGCTGATCATCGCGGCGCCCGGCGGCGGCATCTCCAACGTGTTCACCTACCTGGCGGGCGCCAACGTCGCCTTGTCGGTGACGCTGACCGCCGTCGCCTCCCTGGGCGCGGTGCTCACCCTGCCCTTGATCACCGCCCTCGGCTTCGAGCGCCTGCTCGGCGAGGCGACGGCGGTGTCGGTGCCGATCGCGCCGATGATCGGACAGCTCACCGGGCTGGTCCTGCTCCCGATCGGTCTGGGCATGCTGCTTCGCGCGCGGCGCCCCGACGTGCCCGAGCGCGTGGGTCCTTGGATGCGGCGCCTGGTGATGATCGCCGTGGTGCTGCTCTTCGCGGCCGGGATGGGAAACGACGACAGCGGGCTGGCGGGGGAGGTGCTGAAGGCCGTCCCCCTGGGCCTGGCCTGGAGCGTCGGGGCGATGGCGATCGGCTGGCTGACGGCCGCAGCCCTGCGCCTGGAGGGTCCGGAGCGCTTCACCTTCCTGATCGAGTTCTCGGTGAAGAACGTCGGGGTCGCCGCGATCGTCGCTCTGTCGGGCTTCGACCGCCCCGAGTTCGCGGTCTTCAGCGGCGCCTACGCGATGACCGGCTATCCGCTCGCGATCGTGCTCGCTCTCGCGTTCAAGCGTCTGGCCGCGGCGCGGGCGAGCTGAGCGGGCTCAGGGCTTCGCGAGGCCGAGGCCGGCGGCCTCGCGGGCGGCCTCGAACACCGGCGTGGCCAGGGTGCGCGCACGCGCGGCACCGTCGCGCAGCACGTCCTCCATGTCGTCGGGACGCGCCGCGAGCTCCTCGCGGCGCTCCCGCATCGGGCCGAAGAAGTCGAGCAGCCGCTCCAGGAGGTCCTTCTTCACGTCGCCGTAGCCGAGTCCCCCGGCGCGGGCCCGAGCGAACATCTCCTCGCGCTCGCTCGCGTCCGCGAAGAGCGCCCAGAGCTGGAAGAGGCAGGTGTCCGTCTTCTTGGGCGCCTCGACCGGCGTCGAGTCCGTGACGATTCCCATGACCGCCTTCTTGAGCGCCTTCTTTCCGGCGAACATCTCGATCGTGTTGCCGTAGGTCTTGCTCATCTTGCGCCCGTCGGTGCCCGGCACGACCGCCACCGCCTCCTCGATCTGCGGCTCCGGCAGGACGAAGACCTCGGCGCCGTAGGCGGCGTTGAAGCGCTGAGCGATGTCCCGGGTCATCTCCAGATGCTGCTTCTGGTCCTGGCCTACCGGCACCAGGTCCGAATTGAACTGCAGGATGTCGGCCGCCATCAGCACCGGGTAGGCGAAGAGGCCGTGATCCGGCTGCAGCCCCTGGGCCACCTTGTCCTTGTAGGAGTGAGCCCGCTGCAGGAGCCCCATCGGCGTCACGGTGGTGAGGATCCACGCCAGCTCGCAGGTCTCGGGAAGGTCGGACTGGCGGTAGAGAACCGCGCGCTGTGGGTCGAGCCCGCAGGCCAGGTAGTCGAGCGCGGCCTCGCGCGCGTAGTCGCGCCGCACCGCGGCGTCGCGGACGCTCGTCATCGAGTGGTAGTCGGCCAGGAAGTAGATCGCCTGGCCGGTCTCCTGGAGCGCCACGTGCTGGCGGAGCGCTCCGAAGTAGTTGCCGATGTGCAGCGTGCCCGAGGTCTGGATTCCCGAGAGGACCCTCACCCGTCGGCCTCCTCGACGAAGGTGAGCCAGTGGACGAAGTCCGCGTCCTCCCCTGCCGTGATGCGGCCGAAGCGCCTCGAGAGCGCCATGCTGACGGGCCCGGGGCTCCCGTCGTTGATCTCGCGGCCGTCGATGGAGATCACGGGGAGGACGTTGGCCGTGGTGCCGGTGATGAAGACCTCGGCGGCCTCGAAGAGCGCCTCGGGGGGAAAGCTGGTCTCGCGCACGGGCCGGCCCTCGTGCTTGGCGATCTCCATCACCGAGCGTCGCGTCACGCCGAGGAGGACGCGCGCCATGGAGGGGGTGACGAGGTTCCCGTCCACATCCACCAGGAAGACGTTGGTCGTCGGCCCTTCCGCCACGTTCCCCTCCTCGTCGAGGAGCAGGATGTCGTCGTAGCCCACGCGCCGGGCACGCGCCTTGGCCACCATGGGCGACACGTAGTTGGCGGCGACCTTGGCCTGGGGCTCCACGATGTCCGCACGCCGGTTGCGGCGCTCCTTCTCGATCCAGAGCCTGTACTCGGAGCGCGGCTCGGGCTGGGACACCTTGTGGGCGATGACGTCCCGGTAGGGATCGTAGGCGGCGATCGCCACCGTCACGCGCGGATCGAGCGCCACCACGTCCACCTCGACGGAGCCCAGGTAGGCGCTGATCTTGACCGCCTTGGCCCCGGGGTTGGCGCGCACGGTTTCGCACACCGCGTCGCCGAGCACGTCGGAGCCGTGGTCCAGGTCCAGGCCGACCAGCTCGGTCGAGTCGCGGAACCGCTCCAGGTGCTCCTGCATGCGAAAGACAGCCGCGCCGCGCGACGTTTCGTGGACGCTCATGTAGTCGAAGACCAGCGAGCCGCGCTGGAGGCTGTGGGAGAGAACGTGCACCGTGGCGTCTCGCCACGGCACCAGCTCCCCGTCGATCCAGATGCGTCGATCCACTTCTGCCACCGCCGCAGGATAGCGCGCGGGCCCTGCTTCTCCCGCACAGGAACGCCGTCCCCGGGTTAGAATGCCCGCGATGTCGACCGCTGCGCTCCTCCGCACCGTTGTCCTCTCGTCGGCGTTTCTCGCCCTGGGCTGCGCCCGCGGCCCGGGAGGGTTCGAGCCGGTCGCCTTCGAGGCCGTCGCCCGTCCCGAGCGGCCCGACCCGTTCCCGAACTGGCCGGTCCCTCCGACCGAGGCCGAGCTCATCATGCAGGACCGTCCGGCCGAGCTGCGCCTCGTCGAGCGGACCGAGCAGGGGGTCGGTGGCGCCCAGCGCGTGCGGGTCTTCTTCGAGGACATCGACCAGGAGGTGACCTTCAAGCTGAAGCGGATCCCGGACGACCTCGACGGGATGAACAACGCCCCGCGCAAGGAGATCGCCGCCTACGAGCTCCAGAAGCTCTTCCTCGAGCCCGAGGACTACGTGGTGCCCACGACGATGGCGCGCTGCATCCCCCTCGAACGCTGGGAGCCGTTCGACCCGGACGACGTTCCCCAGATCCAGGGCGCGCGCTGCGTGCTGGTCGTCGCCGCGCTCTGGCTGGAGGACGTGACCATGCCGGACGTCCTCTACGAGCGGGAGCGGTTCCTGAAGGACCCCGTCTACGCGCGCTACCTCGCGGACTTCAACGTCTTCTCCTACCTGATCGAGCATCGCGACACCCGCCAGGGAAACGCGCTCGTCTCCAAGGACCCCGGCCGGCGCCAGGTGTTCGCGATCGACAACGGCATCGCCTTCGGGACCTTCCCGTACAACTTCTTCGTGCCCAACTGGGACCGGCTCCGAGTGGCGGCACTGCGCAAGGAGACGGTCGAGCGCCTGCGAAGCCTCCGCTACATGGAGCTGAACAAGCTGCAGGTGGCGCAGCAGCTGAGCGACGATGGGACGGGCCTCTACCGGATGGTTCGCCGCGGCTCCGCCCTGGACTCCCGGGTGGGGGCCGAGGCGATCGACGGCGTCGTCCAGCTCGGACTCACCAAGTCGGAGATCGACGGGGTCTGGCAGCGGGTGCAGAAGCTCCTCCGGCGCGTCGACGCGGGCGAGATCCCGCTCTTCTGAGGGACCTCGCCTCCGTTGACGACGCCACGGGCCGGGTCCAACCTGCATCGGGGGGGATCCAGTTCCGCCATGAGCGATGACGCCGATGCGGGCGTGAAGCGGGCCCGAGCGGTCGCAGGAGGTCTGGCCGCGCTCGGCGTCCTGGCCCTGCTCCTCCTGCCCAAGCCCTGGTCCGCCGAGGACGGCGCCGGCTTCTTCACCGACGACCGCCGGCTCGGCGAGACCGTGCGGGTGACCCTCTGGTGGGCCACCGCGGTCAACACCCTGCTGGCCGCGCTCCTGGCGGCGAGCGCCGCCCGCTGGGCC
>JANQFA010000191.1 GCA_028278065.1 Myxococcota bacterium | reverse complement strand
CGGGCCTCCCCCCATGCCCGCCCCGCCCTTTCCGCGCAGGCGGATGCTCCCACCGTCGGCCACGCCCGGCGGGATGCGGACCGTGACGGACTCGGGATGGACGCGGCCGTCGGCGCCGGGCCGCGCCAGGGAGAGCCGCTTCTCGCCGCCCAGGGCCGCCTCGAGGAAGTCCAGCTCGAGCTCCGCCTCCACGTCGGAGCCGCGCATCGCGAAGCCCTCCGGCGCACCCGCATGGCCTCCACGGCCGAAGACGCCAGCGAGCATGTCGTCCAGGTCGCCGAAGGAGAACGCTCCTCCGCCGAAGCCACCGCGCCCGGCTCCGAACTGGGCGTCGAACTCCTCGCGCATGCGCCGCGCCGCCTCGGAGTCGAACCCCGACTGCAGCGATGCCTCGCCGAACTCGTCGTAGTCGCGACGACGCTGCTCGTCGGACAGCACCGAGTAGGCCTCGGAGATCGCCTTGAAGCGCTCCTCCGCACTCTCGTCGTCCGGATGCAGGTCCGGGTGGTTGGCCCGCGCGAGATCCTTGTAGGCCCGCTTGATCGTCTCCGCGTCGGCCTCGCGCGTGACCCCCAGGATCGCGTAGAGATCCTTGCGATCCTCCCTCATCGATCCTCCTCGGGAGCGGACCTAGCTGGCCCGAACCGCGATCGTGCGGGGCTTCGCCTCCTCCGCCCGCGGCAGGAAGAGATTGAGGACTCCGTGCTCGATGCGCGCCTCGATCCCCTTCGGATCGATCCGGCTCGAGACCCGGAAGCGGCGCTCGAAGTTCCCGACATTGTACTCGGAGTAGACCGGCCGCAGGTCATCGTAGTCCTGCAGCGCGACACGGCCCTCGATGCTGAGGACGCCGTCGTCGAAGCCGACCTCCACGGTGTCCTCGTCGACGCCGGGCAGATCCACCGCAACCCAGACCCCCTCGGGTCGTTCGCCGATGTCGACGTTGGGCTGGTAGACGCGGCCCGCGCGCGTGCTCTCTTCTGCGCTGACTGCCTTCTTGACGTTGAGCTCGGACATGGTGCTACTCCCGGCCCGTGGCCCGGACGTCGATGCGACGCGGGCGGGACTCTTCCTTCTGGGGAATGTGGACGGTGAGGACGCCGTGCTTGCACTCGGCCCGCGCCGCGGCGGTGTCCGCGTCCTCGGGGAACTGCAGCGAACGCGAGAACTCACCGCTCCAGCACTCGCGGCGATGGAGACTCCCGTCGGCCGGCTCGCGCGGCTCGCGCTTCCCCGACAGGGTGAGCGTGCGCCCGTGGGTCTCGATCGAGAGGTCCTCCGGGGCCAGCCCGGGCACCTCGAAGCGCGCCACGTAGCCCTCCGCACCGCGGAAGACGTTCACGGGCGGGAAGGCGCCGCGACCGGAGAGGCCGTGACCAAAGGGCTGGTCGAAGGCGCGCTCGATCTCGCCCTGCAGACGCTGCAGGGCGTTCCAGGGATCGTAGGAAATCAGTCGCATGGATCGAACCTCCTTCTGGCGGGAGCCGAGCTCCCGACGACGGCTCAACGCTGTGCACGCCGTTCGGGCTGTCAAACCGGCGTCGGCCCCGACGGGACCCCGCGGGTATACTCCGCCCCTTCCCCCCAGCGCAGGAGAGCCGAGACATGCCCGAGTTCTGCAGTGCCGAGCGCGACGGCCACATCCTGACCGTCACCATCGAGCGTCCCGAAGTGATGAACGCGATCCACCCCCCGGCGTGCCACGAGCTGTCCCAGGTGTTCGACGAGTTCGCCGCGGACGACGCGCTCTGGGTCGCAATCGTCACCGGAGCCGGCGAGCGGGCCTTCTCCGCCGGCAACGACCTCAAGTACCAGGCCTCCGGCGGCGACATGACCCGGCCCGCGACGGGCTTCGGCGGTCTCACCAACCGCTTCGATCTGTACAAGCCCGTCATCGCGGCGGTGAACGGCCTGGCCCTCGGCGGGGGCTTCGAGATCGCGCTGGCCTGCGACATCATCGTGGCGTCGGAGAAGGCGAGCTTCGGCCTCCCCGAGGTCCGCGTCGGCCTCGCCGCCCTGGGCGGGGGCCTGCACCGCCTGCCTCGCCAGATCGGCCAGAAGCCGGCCCTGGGACTCATCCTCACCGGCCGCGGCATCGACGCCGCCGAGGCCCTCCGCCTGGGCATCGTCAACGAGCTGGTTCCCGCCGACCAGCTCGCCGCGGCGGCGCGCCGCTGGGCCGAGGAGATCCTCGAGGCGGCCCCTCTCTCGGTGCGGGCGAGCAAGGAGGTGGCGATGAACGGCCTGGCCCACGCCTCCCTGCAGGAGGCCGCCGAGGCCTCCTACCCGGGCATCCGCACCATGGTGAAGAGCGAGGACTTCACGGAGGGCCCGCGGGCCTTCGCCGAGAAGCGCCCGCCGGCGTGGAAGGGCCGCTAGGCCGCCCCGGGGAGCGGAAAGCCCGGGTGCCGTGCGCGCCTGGCGCAGCCAGCTGCGCATCCCTGAGGGTGCGCCCTCCGTGCGTCACGCCCTCTAGATGGCCGCGCGATCTGCCGATACGGCTTGCGCAGACTTCCGTGGAGCGCACGCGATGGCCCATTTCTACTTCGTGATGAAGAACCCGGGTGTCGAGGATCGCATCCTGATCTGGGACACCCGGACCCTCTCGATCGGTCGCTCGGAGGAGAACGACCTGACCCTCGACGACGAGGAGGTGTCGCGCAAGCACGCCCACCTCAGCAACGAGAACGGGGAGTTCGAGATCGGCGACTACCGCACGGGCAACGGCACCTTCGTCAACGGCAAGCGGGTCTCCCAGTCGAAGAAGATCAGGCCCGGAGACGTGATCGCGATCGGCAAGGTCCAGATGGAGTTCATCGAGGGCCAGGACCACCCGGCCGGGCTCGGCCTCAAGGTCGACTTCGCTTCGCATCTGAAGACCATGGGGATGCTTCCCCAGGGCCAGGACGCGGGCGCCACCATGCTCGGCCTGGTCGACGCCGCGGACGACGAGGACTTCGTGGTCGAGCCCGAGCGGGGCAGCGGCGGGCAGGCGTTCATGGTGGGGGAGGACAGCGATCCCGCCTTCCAGATGCGCGAGCTCGACGACAGCCTGAACGACATGCAGTTCGACCTGGACGACCCGGGCTCCCTGGAGCTGGACTCCGAGATCGAGCCGCCGCCCGAGACGCGCCCGCTGGAGCTCGAGCTGGAGCTCGACGACGGCCCGCCCGCGACGCCCCCGCCTCCGACCCGGCCGCGCCCGGCGCCCCAGGCGGCGCCGGCGGCAGCGAAGGAGGCTCCCGCCGCCGCATCCGACCCGGGTTCCAGCGCTGGCGGCGCGGACCCGACCGAACGCCTGCGCAAGCTCAAGGTGCTCCACGACGAGGGACTCATCACCGACCAGGAGTTCCAGGCCAAGAAGGCGGCGATCATCGACGCGATGTAGGCGCGCCTTCGCGACCGTCCTGCGCTATCCGTCTGGCCCGGCGGGGGTTGGACGAGGATCGCAATGGACGTTCTGCGCACCCCGGACGAGCGTTTCGCAGCGCTGCCCGGCTATCCCTTCGAGCCCCACTACGTCGAGATCGACCGCCTGCGCATGCACTACGTCGACGAGGGCCCCCGCGACGCAGCCCCGGTCCTGATGCTCCACGGCGAGCCTTCCTGGTCGTACCTCTACCGGAAGATGATCCCGCTCTTCGCCGCTGCCGGCCTGCGCGCAGTCGCGCCGGACCTGATCGGGTTCGGTCGCTCGGACAAGCCCACGCGCCGCCAGGACTACACGTACCAGCGTCATGTGGACTGGGTGCGCGGGTTCATCGAGACGCTCGACCTGCGCCAGATCACCCTGGTCTGCCAGGACTGGGGAGGGCTCATCGGCCTGCGGCTCGTCGCCGAGGAGTCGCAGCGCTTCGCCCGGGTGGTGGCGGCGAACACCGCGCTCCCGACCGGGGATGACGGCCCGCCGGGTCCCGCCTTCGAAGGCTGGCTGAAGTTCTCCCAGGAGGTGCCGGAGCTTCCGGTCGGAATGATCCTCCAGAACGCCACCGTCAGCGAGCTTCCGGCCGAGGTGGTGGCCGCCTACGACGCCCCCTTCCCCGACGAGTCGTACAAGGCCGGCGCGCGGCAGTTCCCCGCGCTGGTGCCGATCGCGCCCGACGATCCCGCCGCGCCCGCCAACCGCAGGGCCTGGGAGATCCTCGAGACCCTCGAGATCCCGTTCGTCACCGCCTTCAGCGACGGCGACCCGGTCCTCGGCCACATGGCGCACACCCTCCACGAGCGGATCCCGGGGGCCCAGGGCCAGCCCCAGGACCAGCTCCAGGGAGGCGGTCACTTCCTGCAGGAGGACATCGGGCCGCAGCTCGCCCGGGTCACCCTGGATCTGATCGAGCGAACGCCGGACGCGACCGGCGCGGAAACGCCGGGCTCCGCCGGCGGAGGAACAGGGTGAGCGATCTCTTCTCGGTGCGGGACAAGGTGGTGTGCGTGAGCGGCGGCTCGCGGGGGATCGGCCTCATGATCGCGCGCGGCTTCGTTGCAGGCGGGGCGAGGGTCTACATCTCCTCGCGCAAGGCGGATGTCTGCGACGAGGTCGCCACCGAGCTCTCCAAGGTCGGGACCTGCGCCTCGCTCCCCGCCGACCTCGGCACCGAGGCGGGCTGCAACACCCTCGCTGCAGCGCTGTCGGAGCGGGAGCAGAAGCTCCACGTCCTGGTCAACAACGCTGGCGCCAACTGGGGCGCGCCGCTGGCGGAGTACCCCGACTCGGCCTGGGACAAGGTCCTGGCGCTCAACGTCAAGGCGATCTTCCACCTGACGCGCGCCTGCCTCCCGCTCCTCGAGGCCGCCTCGACGGAAGGCGATCCGGCCCGCGTCATCAACGTGGGATCCATCGACGGGATCAAGGCTCCCCTGCTCGAGACCTACGCCTACTCCTCGAGCAAGGCCGCCGTGCATCATCTCAGCCGCCACCTCGCCGGCAAGCTCGCCCCGCGCATCACGGTCAACGCGATCGCGCCCGGCCCGTTCGAGAGCAAGATGATGGCCGCCACCCTGGAGCGCTTCCGGGATGGCATCGTCGCCAGCTGCCCCATGGGCCGCATCGGCGAGCCCGACGACATGGCGGGGGTGGCGATCTACCTGGCCTCCAGGGCGGGTGCCTACGTGACCGGACAGGTCCTCGCCGTGGACGGCGGAATCACCCTGCGCTGAGCGCGCGTTCCGCCCGCCGCTCCGCCGCGGCCAGGGTGGCCACGCGCGCCACCATGAAGAGGGTCAGGGCGAGCCACAAGAGGTGCAGGGAAGCGAGCGCCCACGCCGCCCAGGCCGCCGGCGCGAAGCCGACGCAGAGCGACGCGAGCATGGCGTTGCGCATCGCCGGCCCGCGCGTGAGGCCGATGAAGTAGCCGTCGTAGATGTAGGCCCCGGCGCCGAACAGGAGCGCGGCGCAGAACCAGGGGAGCAGACCGAGGGCCGTCGAGACCACCTCCCGGTGGGAGGTCATGGCAGCGAGGATCCAGGGCCCCGCCACCAGCACGGCCGCGATGAAGACCAGCGCCACCAGAAACGCGCGCACCAGGGAGAAGCGCAGCAGGTCCTCGAGTCCCGCCCGGTCCCCCTCCCCTTCCAGGATTCCCGCCAGGCTCTCGGTCGCGAAGGCCAGCCCGTCGATCCCGTAGGCGGCCACGTCGAGGAGCTTCATCAGGAGCGCGTTCGCGGCGAGGACCACGCCGCCGTGGAGGGCGGACAGGTTCACGAAGAGCGCGAAGGCGGTGATCAGACACAGGGTGCGGATCAGGATGTCGCGGTTCAGCTGGAGCATCTTCCGAAACGCCTCGCGCTCGAGCAGTCCGCGGCGGATCGCGAGGCCCCGCGGGCGGTCGCGCCACAGGAAGGCCAGCCCGACGCCGAGCATGAGGGCCTGCGAGAGCGCGGTGGCCAGCCCGGCTCCGCCAGCGGCCATCCCGAGCTGGTAGATGAAGAGCCAGTCGAGAGCGATGTTGGCTCCGTTCCCGACCACCGTCATGGCGAGGGCGCGACCCGCCTGCTCGCGCCCGATGAAGAAGCCCATCAGCGCGAAGTTGGCCAGGGTGGCCGGGGCGCCGAAGATCCGCGTCCGGAAGTAGTCCCGGCCGGATGCCTCGACCCGCGCGTCGCCGGCCAGCAGCGCGAAGCCCGCCGCCTCGATCGCCCCCCGCAGCAGCACGATGAGCAGCGCGATCGCGATCGCCAGCACGAGGCCGCGCGCGAGCACCAGATACGCGGCGCGCTCGTCGCGGCGTCCGACGGCCTGGGCGGTGAGGCCCGTGGTCGCCATGCGCAGGAACCCGAACGTCCAGTAGAGGTAGTCGAACAGCACCGAGGCCAGCGCGACCCCCGCCAGGTGACGGATCTCGTCCAGGTGACCGAGCAGGGCGGCGTCCACCAACCCGGCCACGGGCACGGTGAGATTGGAGATGGCGATGGGCACCGCCAGGCGCAGGTGGCGTCTTCTCAGGTCCGGTCGAGCCACGGAACCTCTTCATCCCCCCGGGGCCACGCTACCGGCGCGGGTCGCAGCCGTCGAGGGCGGGTCCCGCGCGCTTCGGGTACAAACCCAGGGCCATGGCCGAGCCCAAGGACGCGCCGCGCCTCACCCACCTCGACGAGCAGGGGCGCGCCCGCATGGTGGACGTCTCCGGCAAGCCGGACAGCGTCCGCGAGGCCGAGGCGGCCGGACGCGTGCACATGAAGCCGGAGACCCTGGCCCTGGTGCTCGCCGGAGACGTGAAGAAGGGCGACGTGCTGGCGGTGGCCGAGCTGGCCGGCGTCATGGCGGCCAAGAAGACGAGCGACCTGATCCCCCTGTGCCATCCGCTCGCACTCAGCGACGTGCAGGTCTCGGCGACTCCCGACCAGGCGGCCTCGTGCATCGAGGTCCGGGCACGGGCGCGGACGACGGGCAAGACCGGGGTGGAGATGGAGGCGCTCGTCGCGGTATCGGTGGCGACCCTCACCATCTACGACATGTGCAAGGCGGCCGACCGCGCCATGCGCATCGAGGCCGTACGCCTGGTGCGCAAGAGCGGAGGCCGAAGTGGAACGATCGAGCTGGAGTAGGCCGTGGCCCGGAGTCTCGCCGACATGACCCGCGCGGCCCTCGCGCGCATCGAGGAGATGAGCCCCGAGGAGGCGAAGCGCATCCTCGACGCGACGGGGCACGAGGGCTGGCACTTCGTGGACGTCCGCGAAGGCGACGAGTTCGCCGCGGGTCACGTTCCGGGGGCGAAGCTCGTCCCGCGCGGCTTCCTCGAGGTGAAGGCCGATCTCGAGCATCCGAAGCGCGATCCCTGGCTGGCCGACCGCGAGCGGCCGCTCATCCTCTACTGCGGAGGCGGCCATCGCAGCGCCCTGGCCGCCGACACCCTGCGGGAGATGGGCTTCCGCCGTGTCGTCTCCATGGCGGAGGGCTTCGCCGGCTGGACGAAGCGGGGCTACCCGGTCGAGTCCTGAGCCTCGGCGTCGACGCGCAGGATCGCGTCCACCACCACCTCCGGCGCCTCCATCAACACCAGGTGCCCCACGTCGAGGGACTCGACCCGACCGCGCGGCATGCTGTCGGCGATCTCCTGGTAGACGGCGAGCTCGAAGTTCCCGCGGCCCGCGTGCAGGAAGAGAGCCGGCCCCCCGAAGCGCCGCGCCACGGGCAGCGGCTCGAGGGGGCGGGCGTCGAAGATGGCGGCCTCGACCTCGGGCGGGCACTTGAGCCCCACCTTCCCGTCGGGCCGCTCGGCGAGCCCGAAGCGCGCGTAGAGCTCGCGCGCGCGTGGCGTCCAGTCGCAGAAGAACGGGTGGGTCTCCCACGTCGCGAGTGCCTCCTGGCGGGAGGCCCACTCGCGGCGGCGGCGGCGAGTCATGTCCGCGAGGGTGCCGCCGGCGTGACGACGCTCCTCGACGAGGGCGAGCATCTTCGGCCCCAGGATCACGGGATCGACGAAGAGCGCGGCAGCGAAGAGCTCCGGACGTCGCGACGCCGCCATCAGGGTCGCAGCCCCGCCGAACGAGTGCCCGACCCCGACACGCACGGGAGCACCGGCGTCCTCCGCGAGCGTGTCCGCGACGGACAGGAGGTCGTCCACGAAGTGCCGCCAGGCGTAGGCCTCGAGCGCCTCCGGCTTGGAGGAGTCGCCGTGGCCGCGCGCGTCGATGGCCACCACCCGGAAGCGGCCTTCCAACGCCTCCGCCACCGGCGACCACATCCCCGCACAGAAGCCGTTGGCGTGGTGCGCCAGGACGACCGGCGCATCACCGCCCCAGTCGAGGAGCGCGATCTCGACGCCGGGCTCCGAGCCCGGTACGACGCGTGCGGCGGGCTCCGGCATGGGAGCGAAGCTTAGCCCTCCGAGAACGCGGGGCCCGGCACGACGCGCGCCGCGGACTCCCGGCACGACGCGCGCCGCGGACTCCCGGCGCGGCAGCGGAGCCTGGCCCGCCGGGAAGGCCTAGCATGGAGAGCCGAGGAGGAGCCCGTGGCATCCGATCATCCGCCCGAGAATGCCCTGGTGACGGGGGCGAGCCGCGGCATCGGCGCTTCCATCGCGCGGCGCCTGGCGCGTGACGGCTTCCGCGTCTGGATCAACTACCGCAGCAATGCCGACGCGGCCGAGAAGGTCCTGGCCGAGATCCGCGAGGCCGGCGGCGACGGGATCCTGCTCCCCTTCGACGTGGGCTCTGCGGAGGAGACCGAGGCGGCGCTGAAGCCGGCGCTGGAAGCGGAGGGGCCGCTCACGGTGCTGGTGAACAACGCCGGCGTCACCGCGGACAACCTGCTGCCGCGCATCAGCGACGAGGCCTGGGAGCGGGTGATCTCGACGCACCTGACCGGTGCGTTCCGCATCACACGCGCCGTCATCCGTGGCATGATCCGGGCTCGAGGCGGCCGCATCGTCAACATCGCCTCGGTGACCGGCGAGATGGGCAACGCGGGCCAGAGCAGCTACGCGGCGGCCAAGGCAGGACTGATCGGCTTCACCCGCGCGCTGGCCCGCGAGTACGGCAGCCGCAACATCCTGGTCAACACGGTCTCGCCCGGCTTCATCGACACCGACATGACCGCCGGCCTGCCCACGGACGCGCTCGCCCAGCAGATTCCCCTGAAGCGCACCGGCCGGCCCGAGGAGGTCTCCGGAGTCGTCTCCTTCCTCTGCTCCGAGGACGCCTCCTACGTCACGGGCCAGGTGATCGGGGTGAACGGCGGACTCCACACGGGCTAGCCGTGGAGACGCTCGACGACTCCCTCCGCGCGCGCGTGCACGAGAACCTGGCCGGGTTCGCGCGCCGCCCCGTCGAGGATCTCGAGCTGCGAGCCGCGGCGGTGGCGTGCGTTCTGGTGGACGATGCGCGCGGCACGCCCTGCTTTCTGCTCACCCGGCGCACCGAGACCCTGCGCAACCACGGCGGGCAGTGGGCGCTGCCGGGCGGCCGCCTCGATCCCGGGGAGAGCGTGGAGCGCGCCGCCCTGCGCGAGCTGCACGAGGAGCTGGGTCTCGAGATCGCCGAAGAGCACGTGCTGGGCCTGCTCGACGACTATCCGACCCGCTCGGGCTTCCGCATCACCCCGGTCGTGGTGTGGGGTGGGGCCGGCGTGGAGATCGAGCCCGACCCGACGGAGGTGGCGGAGGCGTACCGGGTGCCTCTCTCGGTGCTCGACCTGCCAGGCGTACCCCGCTTCAAGCGCATTCCCGAGAGCGAGCGGCCGCTCGTGACCGTGCCGATCGAGATGGTCCGCACCGAGATCCACGCTCCCACCGCGGCGGTTCTCTACCAGCTCCGCGAGGTGGCACTGCACGGGCGGGACACACGAGTCGCCCACCTGGAGCAGCCCGTCTTCGCCTGGCGGTAGCGGTCCCCGCCTGGCGGTCGCGGTCTCCGCCTGGCGCGGTAGCGGTCTCCGCCTGGCGGGGCCGGTCCTGCGCCTGGGGTGGGCGCTTCGCGGCTAGGCGCGGCGGCGCGAGCCGGCCAGGGCCAGGCCGACGAGGCCGGACAGGGCGAGCATCACCGAGCCGGGCTCGGGGACCGTGTACACGAAGATGTCCCAGAGGATCGCGTGGCGGCACTTGTTCGACCCGGAGACCGGGCAGATGTCGCTCACGTCCTCGCCCAGGGAGAAGAGGTTGTTCAGGACGAACGGGTCGTTGATGTCCATCGCGAACTTCACGCCCACGCCCTGGTCGATGTGCAGCTGCTCGTCGCCGCTGTCGATGTCGGGAACCCAGCCCGCGATGCTGTCGTCGACGAGCAGCTCGCTGGTGAGCAGCGGATCCCCGGGGTCGCCGGACTCGAACTCGCTCCAGCCGTGCTCGAAGACGTCGCCCGCCAGGAAGTTGTTCCAGAAGTTCCCCTCGCCGCCCTCGTCCGGATCCCACTCGCGCGCCCAGCGGATGTCCCAGATCACGAACATGAACTTCACTTCGCCGTCGACCTTCATCAGGTCGCAGACTTCGCTCGTCTCGTAGTCGCAGAGCTCGAACTGCTGGAGCGCGTCCTGGTAGTCCGTGCCCCAGATCGTCCCGTTCCACTCGATCGTGAAGCCACCGTCGTAGAGGAGCGGATCGTCCAGGCTCGCGTCCCCGAGCATGGCACCGGGGTCCTGGGGGGTGAGGAAGCGGTCGTCGATCGTGTTGGAGGGGGTGACCGTGTAGTCGACGCCATCGATGAGCGGGAAGAAGTTCTGCAGGTGCAGACCCACGACCGGGTCGTTCGGGGTGTTCACGCCCGGAACCGGCGGCGTGCCGTCCACGCCGTCGGCCAGATACGGGCTCTTCCCGAGGTTGTAATGGGTCGTCGGGGTAATCGGATTGGCGGAGGCCGCGCCGGCCCACAAGACCGCCGCGATGACCGCTCCCAGCTTGATCCCGCTCGACATCGTGTCCACGCGCATCGCTTCCGCTCCCACCCCCAGACCTGGAATCCAGATCAATGGGTCCACTTCCCTATCCGTGGGGTGAGTGGCCCGATCCCCTGGTTTTGTGTCATTCCCCTAGGGGCAAAACGTCACGAGAAGCCGCCGGTCCGGCTCTCACGGGGCGAGCGGCTCCCGGGCCGAGCCCTTGGAGGCCCGGAGCTGTCCCCGGGGCGACCCCGGGGAAGGCCGATAAGTGATAGGATGCGGCCGTTCCTCTGGAATCTCCGACCCCTCGGGCCCCTGGTTGCGGGTGTGGGGGCGGACTGCCGGCGCGTTGCACGTGCCCGACCGGGAGTTTCGCTGGATGACCAAGCACGGTAACCGGATCCGCATCCTGCGGATCACAGGGGCGGCTCTTCTCCTGACCCTGAGTGTCGGCGTTTCCCCCGCAGTGTGGGCTCAGGATGCCGGCCTCGAGAGCGTGAAGCCGACGTCCTCGGCCGACGCCCACTACGAGCGTGGCGCGCGCGCCCTGCGCCAGGGCCGCAACGAAGACGCCGTGACGCACCTGGCGCAGGCAGCGCGGCTCCAGCCCGAGGACCCCGCGATCCTCTCGGCCTACGCCCAGGCGCTGATCGCCACCGGAAAGCAGGACGACGCCGTCGCCATCCTGAAGCAGGCGCGCGGCACGCGGAGCGTCGACGAGGATCTGGCCCTGGGCGTGGTCGCCTACGAGCTGAAGCAGTACGAGGACGCCGCACGCCACCTCGGGAGCGCCGTCCAGCGCGACCCGTCGAACGGCGCCTCCCACTACTTCCTCGCATCCGCGCTCACGGAGCTGGGTCGTTACGACGAGGCCTGGGAGGAGCTCGACGCCGCCGTGGACCGCGACGAGTGGCTGGCCGCCGAAGTGGCCGCCAAGCGCGGCCAGATCGAGCTGGCGCGAGGCAACAAGAGCAGCGCGGAGAAGTGGTTCCGCGAGGCCGAGCGCCTGGCTCCCAACACCCTGCTCGGCGACATGGCACGCCGTACGGCCGGAACCCCCGACCCGCGACCCTGGAGCGTCTACTTCACGCTCGGCGTGGCCTACGACTCGAACGTCAACCTGGCGGGCGAGGACCGGGTCTCCGGCGACCGGGAAGACGACTACCGCTTCTTCGGGGAGCTCGGATTCGACTACGACGTGCTGCGTGGCGACAAGTTCAACCTGCGTCTGGGCGGGAACTTCTTCATCTCCCGCCACGGCGACCAGCGCCCCTTCGACCTGCAGAACGGGCGCCTGTTCGGGATCGCGGCCTACTCGCTCACCGAGCAGGTCACCGTGGACGCCCGCTACACGTTCGAGTACACCTGGACGGACTTCGACGACTTCCGACGCGTCCACGCCGTCGAGCCGAGTATCCGCTGGAACCCGCGCCAGGATCTGCTCACCCGCGTCTTCTGGAAGTACGAGGACCGGGCGTTCTTCCCCAGCCGCGGCCCCTTCCCCTCGAGGTTCCTGCCGCCGCCGTACGACGCGAGCGACCGGCGTCTGGATCCGCTGGATCGCGACGGCTACCTGATGGTGCCGGGCATCGAGCAGTACTGGTTCTATCCGGACTGGACGGGCTGGGGGCGGGGCTTCCTCCGCGCCGGGTTCCGCTGGCGCCAGGAGCAGACCCAGGGCGGCGACAACGACGCTCGCGGCCCGGTGGCCAACCTCCTGATCGGCCTGCCCCTGCCCTGGGAGTTCTACCTGATCGGCGAGGGCGAGTACGACCGGCGCAACTACTCCCAGGTAAGCTCGGTGGGTCTCCTGCTGGAGGAGCAGTTCGATCGGCGCCAGGACGACATCTGGACGGGCCGCGTGGCACTGCGCCGACCGATCACGGATCAGCTGACGGGAGAGCTCAGCTACCGCTTCACCCACTGGGGCTCGAACGTCGATTTCTACCGATTCACGCGTCACATCGTGAACTTCCTGGTCACTTACCGTTACTAGAAGAGAGGAGCGGCTCCCTGCGGGGACCGCGGAAGGAGCGAACATGCACAGCTCGAAGACGCTGGGGCGGACCGTCGCCGCAGGGGTGATGGCGCTCTTGCTGGCGGTTCCGGCACTGGCCGAGCCGATCGGCTTCCTCGCCGCAGCCGACGGCGACGTCGAGATCAAGGCCGGTGGAGCCACCTCGTTCAAGGCTGCCGTGCGCGACGCGGACGTCTCGATCGGCGACACCATCAAGACCGGACGCGACTCCCAGGCCAAGCTGGTGCTGGTGGACGACACCATCATCACCATCGACGAGGAGACCGAGCTCGTCATCGACGAGTACGTGGTGGGCCCCGCGGCCTCGAGCGAGCCGTCCAAGGTGAGCCTGATCGCCGGTCACGTGCGCACCAAGGTGGGCGAGGCCTTCGGTGGACCCACCCGCCTGGAGATGCACACGCCCACGGCGGTGATCGGCGTGAAGGGCACCGAGTGGCTCACCTGGTACCTGAGCCACATGAACACGACCTACGTCTGCGTGCTCGGCGGCATCGTCACCCTCGAGAGCAACGACCCGGCCGTGGCCGGCAGCTACGAGCCGCCCATCGGGAGCTGCGCCCGGGTGCTGCCGCACCTGCGCCCGGAGCCGGCGGACCTGCGCGACGTGGCAGCCCAGCCGCTCAACGTGGCGATCGATACGGCGCCGGTGGACGCGACCCTGATCGAGGTGAACGACATCCCGATCACCCCGCCGCCTCCGCCGCCCCCGCCGCCGCCGCCGCCGCCGCCGCCGCCCCCGCCGCCCGGTCCGAACGCCGGCGACCCCGACGATGGAGGGGGATCCGTGCCGCGGCCCTTCCCCGGCGACTTCTGAACGAAACCGCGACCACCGCGGTATGCTGAGAGCCGCCCCTGGACGACGTCCAGGGGCGGCTTTCTCTTGAGGGAGGCTGGGCATGAAGCGGATCGAGATCCTGATCGGACTCGCGATCCTGACGTTCATGGTCGGGGTCTTCGCCGCCAAGCCGGGGCTCGTGAACCGGCTCGAGTACCAGCTCTACGACTGGCGATTCCGGGTGCGGGGCGAGATGCCCGCCAAGGCGCCGGTGGCGGTGGTGGCGATCGACGCCAAGAGCGTCGACGAGCTGGGACGCTTCCCGTGGCGCCGCAGCGTCATGGCCAAGCTGATCCAGCGGCTCAGCGATGGCGGCGTCGACACGATCGGGTTCGATGTCGTGTTCAGCGAGCCGGAGACCCCCCCCGAGATCGCTCCCCTGCGCGCCGTCGTCGCCCACCTGACGTCCGACGGCAAGGGCGAGTCCGACGTGGTCGACGTGCTCGACCGCGCCATCGCCAGCGGAGACACGGACGCCCGATTGGAGGAGGCCATCCGGGCCTCGGATCGGGTGGTGGCCGGCTACTTCTTCCGCACGCCCGACTACCACGACGTCGAGGGCGAGGGACGCGTGGACCTCCCCCTCGACCAGTCGCTGCCCATGGTGCGCAAATCCCGCCTCCAGGTGACGCGCCTCCCCGAGAACATCCGTCCGGCTCCCATCCTCGAGTGCTCGTCGGTGGAGCCGAACCTCGAGCGCTTCAACAAGGCCACCCGGCGCATGGGCTTCTTCAACGCCCGCCCCGACGCCGACGGCGTGGTGCGCCGCACCGCCCTCATCGCCCACTGCGGAGGCGACTACTACAAGGCCCTGGCGCTGGCGATGTACGAGCTCCACGTGGGCAAGAAGGCGCAGCTGGTATGGGACATGGAGCACGGCCTGGTCCAAGGGCTCAAGGTGGACGACCACATCATCCCCATGGACGAGGGCGGCCGGGTGCTCGTCAACTACCGCGGCCCTCCCCAGACCTTCCCCCACTTCTCCGCCGTGGACGTGGTGCTGGGCCGCGTGCCCGACGAGGAGCTCGAGGGGAAGCTGGTCCTGATCGGTCCGACCGAGATCGGCATCGGCGACGTCTACCCCAGCCCCTTCGCCGAGGTGGCGCCCGGTGTCGAGGTGCACGCCACGGTGCTGGAGAACATGCTCGCCCACGACGTCCTGCGGCGCCGGGACGACCTGGTGACGGTGGAGCTCACCAGCCTCGTCCTGCTGGGCCTCCTCACGATGTTCGCAGTTCCGCTGCTCGGCACCGCAGTACGCGGAGCCATCTTCTCGGTGGCGCTCGCCGGTGCGGTGGCCGGGATCATCACCTGGCTCTTCGTGGAGCACGGCGTGGTGCTCAACATGTCGTACCCGCTCCTCATGGTCGGGCTCATGTACGTCGGGATGGCGGTCACCCACGGCTCCGCGTCGGAGGCCCAGGCCCGCTTCATACGCGAGCAGTTCGCCCAGTTCGTCCCGCCCGACGTGGTCAACGAGATGATCGCCGATCCGGAGAGCTTCGTGATGGGCGGACAGCGCAAGGACATCTCCATCCTGTTCAGCGACATCCGCAGCTTCACCACGATCTCGGAGGAGCTCGGCCCCGACAACACCACGAAGCTCCTGAACGAGTATCTGACGCCGATGACCCACCTCGTCTTCCAGACACGCGGCACCCTGGACAAGTACATCGGCGACGCGGTCGTGGCGTTCTGGGGCGCGCCCCTGCCGGTCGAAGACCATCCACTGAAGGCGGCCGAGGTCGCAGTCAAGATGCAGGAGGCCGTCAAGGAGATGCGCGAGGGGCGGCCGGACCTGGTGGGAGCCGACCGGCTGGCGATCGGAGTCGGCATCCACTCGGCGGAGGTCAACGTCGGCCTGATGGGCTCGGACATGCGGGTCGACTACACCATGACCGGGGACGGCGTGAACCTGTGCGCGCGTCTCGAGGGCATGACCAAGCAGTACGGCGCGGGCATCGTCACCAGCCGCGACCTGGTCGACCGCCTGCCGGCCGACGCCGGCTTCCTGATGCGCGAGCTCGACGCCATCCGCGTGAAGGGGAAGAACGAGCCGGTCCACATCTTCGAGATCCTCGGCCAACGCAGCGCCGAGCCGGCCGAGGGCGAGTGGCTGGAGACCTACACGAGCGCCGTGAAGACCTATCGCGCCGGCAACTTCGCCGAGGCCCAGGATCTCTTCCGCAAGGCGGATGCCGCACACGAGGGCGGGGACAAGGCCTCGCAGCTCCTGATCGACCGGGTCGGCGCGCTGATCGCCAGCCCGCCCGACGACTGGGACGGGATCTGGACCTTCGAGACCAAGTGACGGCCGTCAGGCGAGGCCGAACACGTCCAGGTAGAAGGCCAGCTCGGTGTCGAGCGCGTGGGCGATGTTGTCCCCCCGCCGGAAGCCGTGGGCCTCGCCCTCGAAGACCACGTAGGCCACGTCGAGGCCCTTCTTCCGGAGGGCGGCCACCATGGACTCGGCCTGATCCGGCGGAACGACGATGTCCGCGCTGCCCTGGAAGAACACCACGGGGCAGTCGATGCGGTCGGCGTGGTACAGCGGCGAGCGCGCCCGGTAGACATCGCGCTCGTCCGGCAGGCGTCCCACCAGGCGATCCAGGTAGTGCGCCTCGAACTTGTGGGTGTCGCGAGCCAGGGCTTCGAGATCCGACACTCCGTAGTAGCTGGCCCCCGCGCGAAAGATGTCGCAGAAGGCGAGGGCGCAGAGCACGGTGTAGCCGCCCGCGCTGCCGCCGCGAATCGCGGTGCGCTCCGGGTCGGCGTCGCCGCGCGCGGCCAGCTCGCGCGCAGCGGAGGCGCAGTCGTCCACGTCCACGACGCCCCAGGCGCCGCGCAGCCGGTCGCGGTAGGCGCGTCCGTAGCCGGTGCTGCCGCGGTAGTTGACATCGAAGACCGCGAAGCCGCGGGTGGTCCAGTACTGGATCTGCGGATCGTAGGCGGCGGCGACGGCGCCGGTGGGTCCGCCGTGCGTCTTCACGAGGAGCGGGGGCGCGGTTCCGTGCGGAAGAGCGTGCTCGGGGTTGCGCGGCCGATACAGGAAGCCGTACGCGCGCTCGCCGTCGCCGGTCGGGAAGTCGAGGGACTCGGGAGCCGACACGCAGCGCGGATCGGGCTCCAGCTCGCTGGAGCGGCGCAGGATCTCCAGCTCCTCGGTATCGGGATCGAGACGCACGATGGCCTCGGGCGCCGTCGGCGAGCCGCCCAGGAAGACCACGCCGCGAGCCGCCGCCTTCAGCGAGTGGATCGTCGTGAAGGGGAGGTCGAGAACGCGCATGGCGTTGCCCGGCTCGATGACCCCGAGGCTCCAGCTCCCCGCCTCGGCGAAGCAGCAGACCAGGCGACCGTCGGCGAGGGGCGCACAGGTGGACATCCCGAAGACCCACTGCGGCTGGCCGAACTCCGCCTCGCGCTCGCAGAGCGTCTCGACCACGCCGTCCCGCTCCCTCCTCGGGTTCCACCAGCCGCCCTCGTCGGACACGAAGTGGAGGTCGCCGTTCGGCGACCAGCAGGGCTGGAAGACCGAGACGGCGTCTCCGCCCGCGACGCGACGCGGCTCCGCCAGGGCACCGTCGGCAGCGACCTGGGCCACCCACAGGGTCGTGGCATCCCAGGGCATGTCGGGATGGTCCCAGCTCAGCCAGGCGAGGGACTTCCCGTCGGGCGAGAAGCGGGGGGTGGAGAAGAAGTCGTGGCCCCAGACCAGGGTGTGCGGGGGGTCGCGTCCGTCCAGCGACAGCGCGGCCAGGGTATTGCGGGGCTCGCCCTCCCCGCGCCCGTCCTCGCACACGGCCACGAGCCGCGGGCGCGTCGGGTCCAGCGTGGCGTCGGCCCAGCGGCGGCCGTCGTCGGGCGTCACGGGGCGCGGCGCCTCGCCACGGTCGAGCCGCCAGAGGCGCTGGTCCGCCAGGTTGGAGAACCAGACCGAGCCCCCGGCCGCCACGAAGGCGCCTCCCCCGTACTCGTGCACCCGCGTGCGGCACGAGAAGGGCTCGGCGAGGAGGTCGGACCGGGTCCCGTCCGGGGCGCACCGCACCAGCACGCTGCGCCCGGCCTCGGCCGGGCGACCCTCCACCCAGAGGACGTCGTCGCCGTCGCAGGCGAGGTCGCCGAGGCGCACGCTCTCCGCAGCCACGTCCCGGGCGCTGAGCGGGGAGCCCCAGGTGCCGCCGGGCGCGACCCGCGCGCTCATTCTTCCGGCGCAGCGCCGCTCGGGAGGAAGACGCGAAATGCGGTGCCCTCGCCTTCGCGGCTCTCCACCTCGATCCGACCGCCGTGCGCCCGCGCGATCTCGCGGGCGAGGGAGAGGCCCAGCCCGAAGCCCGACTCGCTGCGCGCCGCATCCACCTTGTGGAAGCGCTCGAAGATGCGCCGGAGCCGATCCTCCGCGATGCCGATTCCCGTATCCTCGACGCTGGCCACCACGCCATCGCCCTCGTCGTCGGGGACCAGCGAAACGACGACCGTTCCCCCGGACGGGGTGAACTTGACCGCGTTGTGGACCAGGTTGGCGAAGAGCTGGTGGAGCCAGCCGGCGTCTCCCACCACCGGATCGGCACCCGTCTCCGTGCGGTACTCCAGCTTCACATGGGCCTCGGTCGCGAGGGGCTCGAAGAAGTCGACCACGTCCGCCAGGATCTGGCCCACGTCCACGTCGGTCCGCTGGGCGGGGTCCAGTCCGGCCTCGCTCTGGGCGAGGCGCAGCATGGCGTCGGTGCCGGAAGCCAGGCGGTCCACCTCTTCGAGGAGCCCCCCCAGCAGGCTCTCGTACTCCTCGGTCGTGCGCTCCTTCTCGACGGTGACCTCGATCTGGTTGCGGATCGCCGCCAGCGGGGTACGCAGCTCGTGGGCCGCGTCGGCGTTGAAGCGGCGGATCCGCGCCACGCTGTCGCGCAGTCGTCCGAGCATCTCGTTGAGCGTGCCTGCGAGCTGGTCCAGCTCGTCCCCCGAGCCGGTGGTCGGGACCTCTTCATCCAGGCGGCCCACCCCGATGTTGCGCGCGGTGGTCGTGATGCGCTTGATCGGCTGCAGGCTGCGCCGCGCGAGGAGCCAGCCGAGCCCCACCGCGAGGAGCACGGCGATGGGAAGAGCCACGAAGAAGCCGTCGGCGATGTACGCCACGTGCTTGTCGAAGCGCCGGCTGTAGATCGCGGTCTGCAGGTAGCCGCCCGGCGCGCGCGCACCGACTACGTACCAGCGTCGCCCGCCACTCAGATGCCGCTGCCACGAGCGCGCATTGCGCTCTCCCTCGAGGACGGACCGCGGCAGGGGCAGGGGGTGCTGCTCGAGGCTGCCGCGCGCATAGAGCAGGCGTCCGCGCTCATCGAAGAACTGGACGCCCATCCGCAGGTCGCCGTCGGCGGCGCGCACCTCGCGATTGATCACCTCGATGGCCAGGTCGATGTCGCCCGGGTTCCGCTTCATCGCCTCGCTGATGTTGCGCAGCGGGATCTGGGCGATCAGCTCGGCGTCGCGCACGATGCGGCGCTCCACCCGATCGTACACGTACACCGCGAGGAGCGAGATCGCGATCAACGTGGCCACCGCGTACTGGAATGCCCACTTCGCGCCGATGGAGAGGCGCGCCACGGGACTAGCGGCTCCGCTCGCGACGACCCAGGAAGTAGCCCACGCCCTTCACCGTGTGGACCAGCTTGGGATCGAAGCCCCGATCCATCTTCTTGCGGAGGTGGTTGATGTGCACGTCGATCAGGTTCGAGTAGCTGTCGAAGCTGTAGCCCCACACCTTCTCGGTGATCATCGCGCGGGACACGACCTGGTCGGCGTTGCGCATCAGGTACTCGAGGAGCGTGAACTCCTTCGGCGTGAGGTCGATGGTGCGGCCCGCGCGCTCGACGGTGTGGCGCTGCGTGTCGAGGACGAGGTCTTCCACCTGCAGGCGGCCGTCCAGGGGCTCGCCCATGCGCCGCCGGGCGATGGCCCGCACCCGCGCCAGCAGCTCGGCGAAGGCGAAGGGCTTGGGCAGGTAGTCGTCGGCCCCCAGGTTGAGGCCGCGGATGCGATCGGTCGCCTCTCCACGGGCGGAGAGGAACAGGACGGGCGTGTCCACTCCGCGCTCGCGGAGCTCGCGGAGCACCTCGTAGCCGTCGCGCCCGGGGAGCATCACGTCCAGGATCAGCAGGTCGTAGGCGCCGGCCGCGGCGCGCTCGAGCCCCTCGTCCCCGTCCGCCGCGACGTCGGCCACGAAGCCGTTCTCCGCCAGGCCCTTCTGGATGTACTCGCGAGCCCCGGGATCGTCTTCGACGTAGAGGATCTTCATGCGGGTAGAGAACAGGACGGGCGTGGTCCCGGTCAAGGGACCCGGCTGAAGCCTCGGTGAAGGATCGTCCCCGCAGGGATATCGCCCGGACAGCGCCCCAGCGCATCCAGCAGCGCGCGAGCCTTGTCCAGGCTCTCGCGGTGCTCGGCCCTGGGGTGGGAGTCGGCCACCACGCCGCCGCCCACGCCTGCATGGACCCGGCCACCCTGGACCACGAGGCTGCGGATCACCACCGCCAGATCGGCGCTGCCGCGGACGTCGAGGTAGCCGAGGGCGCCCGAGTACACCCCGCGGCACACGGGCTCCAGGGCGTCGAGGATGTGCATGGCGGCGAGCTTGGGGGCGCCGGTCATCGAGCCCGGCGGAAAGGCGGCGGCCACCGCGTCGAGGGCATCGCAGCCCGCGCGCAGGCGCCCCTCCACGACCGACACCATCTGGTGAACCGTGGCGAAGGCCTCGAGCCGGAAGAGCTCCGGAACCCGCACGCTGCCCGTCTCGCAGACGCGACCCAGGTCGTTGCGCACCAGGTCGACGATCATGAGGTTCTCGGCCCGGTCCTTGCTCGAGGCCTGCAGCTCGCGACGCAGGGCTTCGTCCTCTTCCGCTCCCGGACCGCGAGCGCGCGTCCCCTTGATGGGCCGGCTCTCCACGCCCCCGTCCGCGTCGACGCGCAGGAAGCGCTCCGGGGAGCTTCCCACCACGACCGCCTCCGGGAGCTCCAGGTAGGCGGCGAAGGGGGCCGGATTGACCGCGCGCAGGCAGGAGTAGAGATCCAGGGGATCGCCCGCGAAGGCTGCCTCGAGCCGCTGGGTGAGGCAGGCCTGGTAGACGTTCCCCAGCGCGATCTGATCGCGGATCGCCTCGACCGCCTTGGGATAGCTGGACTCGTCGAAGGTGCCGTGCGCCGCGACCGGCCGGACCCGGTCCGCCGTGACCGGCCCGGTATCCGGAACGACGCCGGCCAGACGTCCGGCCAGCTCGGCGGCGGCGCGGGACGCGGCTTCTCGCGCCTCCCCGGCGTCGGCGCCGAAGCCCAGACCCAGCGCCCAGGATTCGCCGCTCGCCGCGTCCACCGCCACCAGCCTGTCGACCAGGAGCCAGGTCGCATCCGGGAGCCCCAGGTCGTCGTGGGCCGCGAGCGACAGGTCGTCCAGATCGCGCGCGAGCTCGTACCCGAACCAGCCCACCGCGCCGCCGGCGAAGGGGAGCGCGCGCGCCGCGCCCTCGATGGCCCGGGTCCGCGGCAGGAGCCGGCGCAGAGCCCGCAACGGCGACTCCTGCGAGACCCGACGGCCGAGCGGGAGGTCGGGACGAACCGCCCGCCGGCCTTCGATCTCGACGCGGCGGCGCGGCCGCGCCCAGCCCCGCAGCACCGCGTAGGGATCCGAGCCCGCAAAGGAGAAGCGCGAGAGCGGGTGGCCGGGGAGCGCGCTCTCGAGAAGCCAGGGGCTGGAGCCTCCGCGCAGGGCGCGCAGCCAGGCGAGGGGCGCGACCCCGGCGGCCAGGGGACGCTCCGCGACGGCGCAGACGAACGCGGTCGGCTCAGTCACACACGGCGCCGCGGGACGCGGTGCCCACCAGCCTGGCGTACTTGGCGAGGACGCCCCGGGTGTAGCGAGGCGCGGGCGCGGACCACTCGGAGAGGCGCCGCGCGATCTCGGCATCCGGAACGTCCACCGACAGGATTCGTTCGCGCGGGTCGATCGTGACCAGGTCCCCGTCGCGCACCGCCGCGATGGCGCCCCCGCGAATCGACTCGGGCGCGATGTGGGCCACCATGTAGCCGTGGGTGGCGCCGGAGAAGCGCCCGTCGGTGATGAGCGCCACGTCGGAGCCGAGGCCTGCGCCCTTCACCGCCGCCGTCACGGCCAGCATCTCGCGCATCCCGGGTCCGCCGGCGGGTCCCTCGTTGCGGATCACGATGATCGTGTCGGGCTGGATCTCGCCGCCGGTCACGGCGTCCATGGCATCCTGCTCGGTCTCGAACACCCGCGCGGGTGCGTCGAAGCGGCGCACGTTCCCGCCGGCGGTCTTCATCACGGCGCCGTCGGGCGCCAGGTTGCCGCGCAGGACCACGATCCCGCCCTCTTCCATGAGGGGGGCGTCGGCCCGGTTGACGATGTCCTGCCCGGCCGGGAAGTCCACACCCTCCAGGTTCTCCGCGAGCGTCCGGCCGGTGACGGTGAGGGCCTCCCCGTCCACGAGACCGCGATCGAGGAGCTCCCGCAGCACCGGCGGAATGCCGCCGATGCGATCGAGATCGCTCATCACGTACTTGCCGAACGGCTTCAGGTTGCAGAGATGCGGCGTGCGCCGGCTCACCCGGTCGAAGTCGTCCAGGCTGAGGTCCACCCGCGCCTCGTGGGCGATCGCCAGCAGGTGGAGCACCGCGTTGGTCGACCCTCCCAGCGCCATCACCAGCGCGATGGCGTTCTCGAACGCGGCCGGGGTCAGGATGCGGCTCGGGCGCAGGTCGAGCTCGAGCGCGCGCACCGCGGCGCGGCCCACCTCCACCGCCAGCTCCTGGCGCCGCAGATCGGTGTTGGGGATGGAGCCCGAGCCCGGCAGCGCCATGCCCAGCCCCTCGCTCACCGCCGCCATCGTGTTGGCGGTGAACATCCCGGCGCACGATCCCGGGCCGGGACACGCCTTCTGCTCCAGCTCGAGGAGCTCCGCGTCGCTCATCGCCCCCGAAGCATGGGCACCCACCGCCTCGAAGACGTCCTGGATGTTGACGTCCCGGTCCTGGAAGCAGCCGGGCAGGATCGTGCCGCCGTAGAGGAAGACCGAGGGCACGTCGATGCGTGCCGCTGCCATCAGCATTCCGGGGAGGCTCTTGTCGCAGCCCGCGATGGTGACCAGGCCGTCCATGCGCTCTGCGTGCATCACCGTCTCGACCGAGTCCGCGATCACCTCGCGCGAGACGAGCGAGGCGTGCATGCCCTCGTGGCCCATGGAGATCGCATCGGACACCGCGATGGTGTCGAAGCGCAGCCCCACCGCGCCGGACTCCACCACGCCCAGCTTGGCCCGGTCGGCCTGCTCCGCCAGGCCCACATTGCACGGTGTCACTTCGTTGGCCGCCGCGGCGATCCCGATCTGGGGCTTCTCGAGGTCCTCCTCGGACAGGCCCACGGCGCGCAGCATGGCGCGCGCGGGCGCCCGGGCGGGGCCTTCGGTGACCTCGCGGCTGCGAGGACGGGGAAGCGTGCGCTTGGGGGAAGCCATGAAATCCTCCGGAAGGCCCGGAATGTAACGTATGATGCGCCGGTCATGTCCTCCGACCCCGGGCCCGGCACGTCCGCTCCGGCTGCCGCACCCGCGGAGGTCGGGGGCGCGTACGCGCGCTACGTCCTCGGCGTCCTGGTCGTCGTCTACATCTTCAACTTCCTCGACCGGCAGATCGTGTCGATCCTCGCCGAGGAGATCCGCCGAGACCTCGGGATCGGCGACGACCAGATCGGCTTCCTGTACGGAACCGCCTTCGCCGTCTTCTACGCCATCTTCGGGATTCCCCTCGGACGCCTCGCGGACGTGTGGAGCCGGCGCAGCCT
This sequence comes from Myxococcota bacterium, assembly GCA_028278065.1. Lineage (GTDB taxonomy): Bacteria > Myxococcota_A > UBA9160 > UBA9160 > JAFDET01 > JAFDET01. The sequence goes on along the minus strand of JANQFA010000191.1, from coordinate 650 downwards.
GATCGCCCTGGGCCTCGCGGTGTGGAGCGCGATGACGGCGCTCTCGGGTCTGGCGCGCAACTTCGGGCAGCTCGCCGCCGCGCGCATCGGGGTGGGGATCGGCGAGGCCAGCGCGACGCCGGCCGCCTACTCCCTGCTGTCCGACTGGTTCCCGCCCGCTCGCCGGGCGACGGTGCTGGCGATCTACTCGAGCGGGATCTACCTCGGGGCCGGGCTGGGGCTCGGCATCGGGGGCGTGGTCGTGGACGGCTGGAACGGAGCCTACCCGGACGGAAGCGCGCCGTTCGGCCTGCGCGGCTGGCAGGTGGCCTATCTGGTGGTCGGGCTGCCCGGCATCCTGATGGCGTTCTGGGTGCGCAGCCTGCGCGAGCCCGTACGCGGCCAGGCGGAGGGCATTCCCTCCGAGCCCGATCCCCACCCCTTCCGCACCTTCGCGCGGGAGCTGGTGGCGATCCTCCCGGGTGCAACGCTGGTTCACCTGGCCCGGGCGGGCGGCGCGGGGGTGGCGATGCGCAACGCTCTCTACGCGGGCGCGATCGCCGTGGGCGCCTGGCAGCTCGTGGTGGCGACGGGCAGCCTCTACCAGTGGGTGGCGCTCGGGATCGGACTCTACGCGGCCGTGTCCTGGGCCCAGTCCCTGCGCCTGCGCG
>JANQFA010000170.1 GCA_028278065.1 Myxococcota bacterium | reverse complement strand
CCCGTCCCCAGCACCACCGCGGCGTGGGCGCGCGCCAGCGCGTCGAGGCGCGCCGCCGCCTCCGGCGAGGCGGCGGCCGGCCACGCCATCTCCTCGGCGATGGAGACCACGTGGACGCCTCGCTCCAGGCACGCGGCGATCTCGGGCTCGGCGTCGGCCAGGCGCGAGCAGGTGGCCTGGATCGCCACGGTCGGTCGAGTGCGCTCCAGCAGGTCGGCGAGCTCGGTGTCGATGGCGAGCCCGAGCGGCTCGGCCCGTCCCAGCGCGACTCCCAGGTCCATACCCGCGCGCTCCCGCCGGCGAGCGAACGCTCCAACCAGCTCGAGCCCCGGCTTCTCCAGGAGCAGTGCCGCGATCCCCGAGCCCATCTGGCCGGTCCCCAGCACCACGACCCGCACCGGCTGCTCGGCTCCGCCCACCCCGGCTCCTCGGCGACCTCCCCGAATGTCGACGTGGGCCAGCTCCACGCTCAGGTTCGAGCCTCGAACACGGCCAGCGCAGCCAGCGCGTCGTCCACGTCGCCCTGCGTGTGCTCCGCGCTGAGCTGGAAGCGGATCTCCTCCTCCCCCCGCGGCACGATGGGGTAGGTGAGACCCGTCACCAGAATGCCCGCACTCCGCAAGTGGGCCACGAGCGCACGGGTCTGCGGCGTGTTCCGGGTGACGACGGGGACCACCGGGTGCTCGCCCGGCACGCTCTCGTAGCCGAGCTTTGCGATTCCCTCGCGGAAGCGTCGCGTCAGTTCGCGGAGACGCGCGAGGCGCTCGCGTCCGACCTCGGAGTCGAGGATCTCCACCGCACGGCAGGCCGCCGCCGCCTCGGCCGGCGTGACGGGGTTCGAGTAGACGTAGAAGGGCGAGGTCTCGCGCAGGTAATCCACCAGGTTTTGCGATCCCACCACGTATCCGCCGTTCACACCCAGCGCCTTGCCCAGGGTGGCCACCAGCACGTCGGCCCTCACGCCGGTCACCTGCTCGGTCCCCCGTCCCGTGGAGCCGAAGGCACCGACGCCGTGCGAGTCGTCCACCAGCAACACCACGCCCTCGGCGAAGCGCGCGTCGAAGCGTCGCGCGATCTCGGCGATGCGGTCGAGCGGAGCGTGGTCGCCCCGCATGCTGAACACGCCGTCGGTCACCACGATCGCCCGCCGGCAATCCGAAGCCGCCCCTCGCAGGGCCCGTTCCAGCGCGGTCAGGTCGCAGTGCCCATACACCTCCTTGAGTCGCGGTCGGGCCAGGCGCATGGCGTTGATGATGCAGTTGTGGTTCAGCTCGTCGCTGATCACGGCCGTCGAGTCGTCGACGAGGGGCGGGAGGATCCCCATCACCGCCGCGTAGGCCGAGCTGAAGATCATGGCCGCCTCGCGCTCGTGGAAGGCCGCCAGGCGGCGCTCGAGCTCCACGTGGGGTGCGAAGGTGCCGCTGATGAAGCGGACCGCCTGCGGCCCGGTGCCGAAGCTGCGCGCCGCCCGCTCCTCCGCGGCCACCACCTCCCGATGGCCGGCCAGGCCCAGGTAGCCGTTGGAGTTCATGCGCAGGAAGTCGCGCTCCCCCTCGCCGGCCAGCCGCACGCGCGGTCCGCGCTCCCCCTCCGGAGGGAGGATGCCCACGATCACGGACTCGGCGCCCTTGCGCGCTCCCGACCGGTCCAGCGCCTCGATCCGGTCGGCCAGCAGGCGATCCATGCGGTCGAAGGCCATGGGGGGCGACCTCCTTCGTCGCTCAGGGCGCGGAGCGCAGGCGTCCGTCCAGCTTCTCCAGCATGTCCCGGGTCATCCTGGCCAGATCGTACTCGGGCTGCCAGCCCCACTCCCGACGCGCTGCCTCGTCGTCCACCGACTCGGGCCACGAGTCGGCGATGGCCTGGCGCAACGGATCCACTTCGTAGTCGATCACGAAGCCCGGTACGTGCCTGCGGATCTCTTCGGCCATCTCCTCCGGCGTGACGCTCATGGCAGCCACGTTGAAGGCGTTGCGGTGGACGAGCGCGGAGGGCTTCGCCTCCATCAGCTCCATCTTCGCCCGGATCGCGTCGGGCATGTACATCATGTCCAATCGGGTGTTCGCACGCAGGAAGCAGGAATAGCGCCGATAGCGAAGCGCATGGTAGAAGATCTCGACCGCCCAGTCGGTCGTGCCGCCACCCGGTGGGGCCACGTAGGAGACGAGGCCCGGGAGCCGCAGGCCGCGCGTGTCGAGGCCGAAGCGGGCGTGGTAGTAGTCGCACAGGAGCTCGCTCGACACCTTGGTGACGCCGTACATGGTCGTGGGGCGCTGGATGGTGTCCTGCGGCGTGCCCCTGCGTGGCGTGCTCGGACCGAAGGCGCCGATCGAGCTGGGCAGGAAGACGGCGCAATCGTGCAGGCGCGCCGCCTCCAGCACGCGATAGAGGCCGCCCATGTTCACCTCCCAGGCGACTCGGGGCCTCTCCTCGGCCACGGCGGAGAGCAGGGCGGCCAGGTGGTAGATGGTGCGAACGTCGTGGTGCCGGACGGCATGCTCGATCTCGCGGATGTGGGTGCAGTCGACGTGCTCGAAGGGCCCGTCGCTGGTCCGGGCGGCCAGGCCCCGTGCGGACGGGACGCGAACGTCGGAAGCGACGACCGCGTCGGTCCCGTATCTCTCGCGCAGCGCGGGGACGAGCTCGGATCCGATCTGACCCAGGGCGCCCGTCACGAGGATCCGCCGCATTCAGAGATGCTACCTCTCGGGCCTACGCGGCGCTCCGCGTGTCGAAGCGCCACAGTCCCGCGGCGCGAGCGGCGGCGCGGGCGTCCTCCAGCTCCCGTCGGGTGGGTCGGCGGTCGATCTCGGCGTGCTGGATCCTCCCGTCGCGTACGATCCGACCCACCTCGTAGTCGGGATGGTACTGGCCCATGAGGTTCAGGTAGGTATCGGGCGAGATCTCCTCCGCCAACCACTCGAAGATGGACGCTGCCTCGTCGGTCTGCCCCGGCATCACCAGGTGCCGCACGAGCAGTCCCCGGCGCGCGAGCCCGTCGGGACCGAAGCGCAGGTCTCCCACCTGGCGATGCATCTCGCGGATCGCAGCCCGGGCGACCTCGGGATAGCTCTTCGCCCGGCAGAGCCGACGCGCGGTCTCGCGGTGCCAGAACTTGAAGTCGGGCATGTAGATGTCGACCAGACCGTCCATCAAGCGTAGTGACGACAGGGAATCGAAGGCGCTCGTGTTGTACACGATGGGAACGCGCAGGCCGCGCGGGATCGCCACGGCAAGGGCCTCCACGACCTGCGGGACGACGTGCTCCGGAGTCACGAAGTTCACGTTGTGGCAGCCCTGGGCCTGGAGGTCGAGAGCCAGCTCCGCGATCTCCTCCGCGGCGAGCTCCCGGCCGCGCTGGCGCTGGCTGATGTCCCAGTTCTGGCAGAAGACGCAGCGCAGGTTGCACATCCCGAAGAAGATCGTTCCGCTCCCGTTGCGGCCGCGCAGGCAGTCCTCCTCTCCGAAATGTGGGAAGGCCGAGCTCACGATCGCGTGTCGTCCCGTATGGCAGACGCGCTTCTCGTCGGCGAGCCGGTCGATGCGGCAGTTGCGGGGACAGGCCGCGCAGCAGGCGAGCTCGTCGAGCCCCGCTGCCACCTTCGCCGACAGGTCCCCGCGTCGCCACGTCTCGAGGTAGGCGGGCGTGAAACCCTCGAGCAGGAAGCGCGAGCCGGCGCGCGACCGGAGGCGAGAAGGCGAAGGCATCGACATGCTCCGAGGATACCGCGCCCG
>JANQFA010000093.1 GCA_028278065.1 Myxococcota bacterium | reverse complement strand
CCGGCCGCACCCGCCCCACGCGCCGCGCCCGTCCGTGGTAGGGTCTGCACCGAAGCTGTGGCCCGACCTCTCCGCATCGTCGGCGCGAGGATCCTCTGTGCCGCTCCCTTCCTCGTTCTCGCCGTCTATGCGGGGAGCGCAGTCTTCGATCCGCCCGACCCCCTGCGCTACTCCGACTCCAAGAGCCTGTGGTTCACGGCCGGCGCAATCGTCGAGGACGGCGTCTTCCGCGAGCGCTTCGACACGGGGACGGTCCCGACCAGCTGGCGTCCGCCGCTCACCGCGCTATGCCTGGCGGGCGTCCGGGCGATGGGGCTGCCCCCGGGCGCGGCGGTCGCCCTCCAGCACCTGTGGCTGAGCCTTTCCGCCGGCCTCCTATTCCTTCTCGGCCGGCGCCTGGGCGCCCCGGCGCCCCTGGCCGCCGCCGCGAGCGCGCTCTTCCTGGCCCACCCGCGCGTCTATGACACGGCCCGCGCCATCATGTCGGAGCCCCTGTTCGTGCTCCTGCTCGTGCTGGGACTGTTCCTGTGCGTGTCGGAGCGACCGTTGCGGCGGCCGCTCGCGCGGCTGGCGCTGGCCGGCGGTGTCGTGGGGTTGGCGACGCTGTCGCGCACGGTCGCGTTCGCCCTGCTCCCGGGCTTCGCGATCCTGGCCCTGGCCTGCGGCCGCGATGCCCGGAGCCGGCTCCACACCCTCGCCGCGTTCGCGCTCGGCCTCGCACTTCCCCTGGGAGCCTGGCAGGCGAGGAATGCCGGGATCCACGACCGCGCGGTGCTCGTCAACACCGCCGGTGCCTACAACGCCTTCATCGGCATCGTCTACGATACGAGCACGCTGCGCGATCCGGAGGGCGTGGCGCTGGTCGCGGAGCTGCGAAGCCGCCTGTCCGAGGCGGAGGTCGCCCGCGAGCTCCAGACGCGGACCTGGGAGTTCGTCCGCGCCCACCCGAAGCGGGTACTCGCGAGTTCACTGGCGAAGGCGGTGCGCTTCTGGCGTTCAGAGGGGAGCCGTCTCGTCGCCGGGCTCCAGCTGCTGCTGCTCGGCGTTGTCGTCGCGGCCGTGGTCCGGCGGCCCGGCGACCCGGTGGTGCTCGCCCTGGCGTCGATGCCGCTGCTGCTCACCCTGCTGCACGCGCTCACCTTCGCGGCGCCGCGCTTCTTCGTGCCGGCGCTTCCCCCCTGCCTGTTGCTGCTGGTGGCGGCGACGGGGCCTGTAGCCGACGACCGCAACGCAGATGCAGACCATTGAGATCCGACCTTCTTTGAGTCAGCCTCGCGGGTGGCGAGGGTGAACCCATGGTCGACGTGGCCTGGAGCAGAGCGGGGCGACTCGGGGCGGCGGCCGCGGTCGTGGTGGCCGCGACGGCCCTGATTCTCTGGTTGCGGAGTGAATCGGGCGAGGCACGGCACGAGCGGGTGGCCGCGCCGGCGGGCACGCCGGCCGGAAATCTCGCGCTTCCGCCGGCCGAGACGTCGAGCGCATCCGGTCGCTCCGCCGGCTACCTGGACCCGGAGCGGCTCGAGGAGCTCTTCGGGCCTGCCCGGGCTCCCGCCGCTGAGGCCCTGCTCGGGCTGGTTCGAGGCAATCGCTTCGACGAGCTGGCGGTGCGCGCCGAGGAGGAGATCGCCCGCGACCCCGAGTTCACGTTGGCCTGGTTCCAGGCGGGCGTCGCGCATGCACGGCTGGGCGACTACGACCGGGCTCGCCAGCGGCTGGAGGTTGCACGCGATCTCGCCCGCGACGGCGATCCCCGGCTGGAGCCGTACTACCGCACCGGGCGGTTCGTACTCGCGGCCCTCGAGGACTAGCACCGCGAGCGGGTTCGCGTCGGGCGAGCGACCTCCCGGTGGCTTTTCTTCTTGACAATGAATTTCAATTTCGATTCAATGGCGATGGTTGGCGCTCAAGCGAGCCAAGAGCCAGCAACGGCGATGACTGGAGCCCTCATGGGAAGGGGCCCCAATCGAGCGACGTTGAAGGGGATCTTGGCTTCTGGTCCGTCCGCTCACATCTGAGGACACGAGACCGGCTCGCGCTGGCGCATCCTCCCGGGTGCGAAGAGCCCCAGGGGGCCGGCACCTCGAGGCCCGCCGGACATCGCCGGCGGCCTGGCTCCCCCGACCCGCTGCTCGGATTCCCACGAGTCGTACGAAACCATCAGCTGACACCGTGCCTTCGCTTTTCTGTGTAGGTGTGGAACGAGGGAAGCCGAAATGAGAGCAGTTCTTAGCCTGACAGCCGCGCTCTTCGTCGTGCTCGCTGTCGAGCCCGCGCGGGCCGCCATCATTGCGCCGGATGAGGATGTCATGACGTCCGCCTTCTTCTCCGGCTCGGATCTCGTGAGGGGATACGCCGGGGACAATCGACCCGTGTTTCGGGCCAGCTCGGACAATGCGTTCGGGGTTGGACCCGAGACGATCTACGTCGACTTCAGCAGCGAGGACTTCACGGCCTTCGCCGGGCCCGTGACGGCCATCCTCACCATGCAGAGCGTCGACGGCGGCTTCGGCGCCAACGCGGGCCCCGGCAATCCCTTCACCGTCTCCGCCCACGGCGTCAACGCCAACCCGTTCACGAGCATCACCGACGACACCAATCCGGGCGGACCCGTGAGCTGGAGCGATTTCTTCGCCAACAACATCCTCGACGCCGACCCGGCGGCGCTGACGGTCGTGGACGCCATCGACGTTGCCGTCACCGTCGACGTGAGCGCGCTGGTGAACGACTGGGCCAGCGGTGCCGTGGCGGACCAGGTGATCGCACTCACGGGTAAGAACGACTTCAGCCCCCCTCCGGGCTTCTTGCACGGATTCCTCAACAACACCGAGACCCCCGGGTCCACGTTCCTCACCGTGACGCCGATCCCGGAGCCGAGCACCGGGCTGCTCCTGCTGGGCGGTCTGACCCTGCTCGGCCGGCGCCGGCGCGTCCGCCCCGAGGGCGGCGCAGCGGCGGAAGCCCGCGGATGAGAGCGCGCGGCGCCCGGCTCGTGGCGAGGTGGATCGTCTGGCTCGCGGGGCTCCCCCTCGCCCTGGTGGCGGGCGCCGCGCTGCTTCCGGCGCCGGCGGCGGCGGGGTACTTCCCCATGTATGCGAGCTGGCCCCAGCCCGGGGGCCCGGGGTCGCCGATCTCCCTCACCTACAGCTTCAGCAACCTGCTGGACGGGGGCATGCTCGACTCCTCGACGGGGGGCTCCTTCGACGCAGAGCTGATGCGGAGCGCGTTCGAGCGGGCCCTTCTCGACTACGCGGTGGTGCTCCCGATCAACTTCATCGAGATCCAGGACCGTGGTCCCCTGCCGGAGACCGGAGACTACGATCCGCTGGGTCTGGCCGACATCCGCATCGGCCAGGTGCCCCACGTGGACGGCGCCAACGCCTACGCGTACTTCCCGACGGACGTCACGAGCGGACTGTCCGGAGACATCGTGTTCAACGCGCAGCGGTTCGGGTACGGCTGGACGCCGACCTTCTTCTACGCCGTGGCGCAGCACGAGCTGGGGCACTCGCTCGGCATGGGGCACTGGATCAGCGACGGCGCGATGGCGGAGGATCCCCCGCTGGCGCAGGAGTCGCTCTACGAGGGCCCGATCTTCCCGCTCTCGCCGGAGACGGTCGAGGCCCTCCAGGGCGTCTACGGCGCGGGTACCGGCTCGGTGACGCCCATACCCGAGCCGGCGACCGCCCTTCAGCTCGGGCTGGGCCTCTGGCTCCTGTCGCGCTGTCGACGCCGCGACGGTCGCTGACGTCCTGGCCGGTCTCGCTTCTCCTGGAGGCCGCCCCGGACGAAGGCGGGGGCGGCGCGCCCGAAGGGGCCGTGCCGAGTACCCTCGGGCGCGGCCCTTCGCCGGAGGTCGGACTATTCGCCCTTCGTGGCGCGCGCCTGCTCTGCGTAGTCCCGCAGCACCAACTGGGCGACGTGGGCGACCTTGGCGGCGTGGTCCCCGGTGGCCTCCCACGCGACGTCTTCGGAAACCTCGTGGGCGCGCACCAGAGCCGGGCCTTCCTTCTTGGTGAACCGGACGATCTCGGCCCACACCCGGTGCTCGACCTCCCGTGCGAGGTCGCAGACCCACTCGATCACCTTCTGGCGGGCC
>JANQFA010000048.1 GCA_028278065.1 Myxococcota bacterium | reverse complement strand
GCCTCGCTCGCCCTGCTCCTCGACGGCGTCGGGCAGGCATCGGTCGAGTACACGACCACCGACGGGCGCTCCGGCATCGGGGTGGCCCTGCCCCTCGAGCATCTGGGCTGGCACGTCGCGGTCGTCGCGCAGCTCGACGAGGGCTTCGATCCCGTGAAGCCCCTCCTCATCGAGCTCTTCCTGCTCGACTTCGCCCTGGTGCTGGTCGTCGCCTGGGTGGCGTACCGGCTCACCACGGGACTGGTGCAGCCGGTCGAAGCCCTGTGCAACGCAGCGCGCCGCATCTCGGCCGGCGACCTGGACGTCGACGTCCCGGAGAGCCCCGGGGACCACGAGATCGGCACGCTGACGCGGAGCTTCAACGACATGGCCCGCAAGCTGCGGGACGACCAGGTGGAGATCGAGGCGGCCCAGCGCCAGCTTCGCGACCAGAACCAGGCGCTCCAGGCCGCCAACGAGGTCCTGGCCCAGCTCTCCATCACCGACGGTCTGACCAAGCTCCACAACCACCGCTTCTTCCAGGACCACCTCACCCGGGAGCTCAAGCGGGCCAAGCGGAGCGGGGATCCCCTCTCCCTCCTCCTGGTCGACATCGACGATTTCAAGGCCCTGAACGATCGACACGGCCATGCCACCGGCGACGCCGTCCTCACGCGGATCGGCCAGGCGATGAACAGCGCGATTCGAGAGAGCGACCTGCTCGCGCGCTACGGAGGCGAGGAGTTCGTCGTGCTCGCCGCCACGGATCTGGAGGGGGCCGTGAAGCTGGCCGAGAAGCTGCGCATGGCGATCCAGGACGGGCGCATTCCCGTGGAGGACTCGCCCGATGAGAGCGTGTCCGTGACGGTCTCCGTGGGCGTCGCCCGCTTCAAGGGCGATCGCAAGGCCTTCTTCCGCGATGCCGACCGCGCGCTCTACGCCGCGAAGGCGGCGGGCAAGAACTGCGTGGTGGTCGACGCCGAGGTCTACTGACCGGACTGCTAGACTGACCCCGTGACGGTCGTTCTCGGACTCACCGGCGGCATCGGCTCGGGCAAGTCCACCGTGGGTGCGATGCTGGTGGAGCTGGGCGCCGTCCTGGTGGATGCGGACGCCATCGTCCACGAGCTCCAGGCGCCGGGTGCGCCCATGCTGAAGGAGCTCGCCGAGGCCTTCGGCGAGGACATCCTCCTCGACGACGGCAGCCTCGACCGCAAGGCGCTCGCCGCCCGGGTATTCGGCGACGACGAGGCGCGCGTGCGTCTCGGTCGCATCGTGCACCCGCCCACCATCGCCGAGATGGCGCGGCGGCTGGCCGCCGCCCGGGAGGCGCGCGTGCCGGTGGTGGTGCTCGACATCCCCCTGCTGCTGGAGGGTCGCAAGAGCGGTACGGGGAGCGGCTCGCAGTTCCCGTTCGACGCGGTCGTGGTGGCCTGGGTCCCGGAGGCGCTCCAGCTGGAGCGCGCCGGCGAGCGGGACGCGGCCAGCCGCGAGGAGGTCCTGGCGCGGATCCGCGCCCAGCTTCCCATCGACGAGAAGCGCGCGATGGCGGACTACGTGATCGACAACTCGGGCACCCTCGACGAGACGCGGCGCCAGGTCGAGGCGCTGTGGGCGGAGCTCATTCGCGAGGGCGCAGCGGCACCTTGAGCTCGGCCGCGAAGCGGGCCACCGCGTCGACGGCCTCGTCGGGAGCGCTCGCCTGCTCGATCCGGTCCACGAAGGCGCTGCCCACCGCGATGCCGTCCGCATAGGCGCCGATCTCGGCGGCCTGCTCCGGGGTCGAGATCCCGAAGCCCACGCAGACCGGGGCCTTGCCCAGCGCACGCGCTCTCTCGACCCCGGCGCGCAGATCGTCGGCCACGCTGGCGCGGGCCCCCGTGACGCCAGTCAGGGACACGTAGTAGAGGAACCCCCGGGTCCGCTCCGCCAGCATGGCGAGGCGCTCGGGCGACGTGGTGGGGGCCGCGAGCAGGATGGCGTCGATGCCCGCCTCCGCTTCGGCAGCGAAGAAGGCCTCGCCCTCCTCGGGAGGCATGTCCACCACGATGGTGCCGTCCACGCCCACCTCCGAGGCCGTCTCGACGAACTCGTCGTGGCCCATGGCGAAGAAGGTGTTCGCGTAGCCCATCAGGATCAGCGGGATGTCGACGTCGCTGCGCACGGCCTTCACGAGACGCAGGACGTCGCGCAACGAGACGTGGTTGGCGAGTGCCCGCTCCGACGAGCGCTGGATGGTCGGGCCCTCGGCCGTCGGATCCGAGAAGGGGACTCCGATCTCCAGCCCGTCTGCGCCCGCCTCGGCCAGGGCGCGCACGATGGCCTCGGTGGTGGCCAGGTCCGGGTCGCCGGCGGTGATGAAGGGAAGCAGGGCCTTCTCGCCGCGCTCGCGGAGCGCGGCGAAGCGTCGGGCGATCCGGCCCATCAGTGCTTCGGCGCCCCCGCCAGGATGTCGCGAACCTGGGCGGTGTCCTTGTCGCCCCGGCCCGAGAGATTGAGCAGCACGATCGCGTTGGGCGCGAGGGTGGGCGCCAGCTTGCGCACGTACGCGACGGCGTGCGCCGTCTCGAGTGCGGGGATGATCCCCTCCTTGCGGGAGAGGAACTGGAACGAATCGACCGCTTCGACGTCGGTGGCCGCGGTGTACTCGATCCGGCCGAGGCTGTGCAGGAAGGCGTGCTCGGGGCCGATCCCCGGGTAGTCGAGCCCCGCCGAGACGCTGTGGGCCGGGAAGATCTGGCCGTCATCGTCCGACAGGACCATGGTGCGCATGCCGTGGAAGATCCCCTCGACGCCGCCGCTGAGCGCGGCGCCGTGGCGCCCGGACGTGAGCCCGTCGCCCGCCGCCTCCACGCCGACCATGCGCACGTCCTCGTCCTCGACGAACGGATGGAAGAGGCCCATGGCGTTGGAGCCCCCGCCGACGCACGCCACGAGCACGTCCGGCAGCCGACCCTCGGCCTCGAGGATCTGGTCGCGGGCCTCGAGGCCGATCACGCGCTGGAAGTCGCGCACCAGCGTCGGGTAGGGATGCGGGCCCATCACCGATCCGATGCAGTAGTAGGTGGTGCGGACGTTCGTCACCCAGTCGCGCATGGCCTCGTTGATGGCGTCCTTGAGCGTGCGCGAGCCGCTCTCGACGGGCCGCACCTCGGCGCCGAGGAGCTCCATGCGGAACACGTTGAGGGCCTGGCGCTCGACGTCCTCGGCCCCCATGTACACCAGGCAGTCGAGGCCGAAGAGCGCGCAGGCGGTCGCGGTGGCGACGCCGTGCTGACCGGCGCCCGTCTCCGCGATGATGCGGCGCTTCCCCATGTGGCGCGCCAGCAGGCACTGCCCGAGGACGTTGTTCACCTTGTGGGCGCCCGTGTGGGCCAGGTCCTCGCGCTTCAGGTAGACCCGCGCTCCGCCCAGCTCCTCGGTGGTGCGGGCGGCGAAGGTGAGCGGGGTGGGCCGCCCGGCGTAGCTGGAGAGCAGCTCCTCCAGCTCGTCGCGGAATGCCGGCGTCGCCGAGATGCGGGGATAGGCCTCGCGCAGCTCGTCCAGGGCGGCCACCAGGGTCTCCGGGACGTAGCGGCCTCCGAAGGGGCCGAAGTGGCCCAGCGCGTCCGCTTCCGAGCGCACCTCAGGCCTCCTCGGCGGCGCGCACAGCCTGGATGAAGGCCTTGATCCGGTCCGGGTCCTTGCGGCGGTCCTCTCCCTCGACGCCGGTCGCCACGTCCACGCCCCAGGGCAGCAGATCGCCCAGGTCCGCAATGGCGCTGCCGACGTTGTCGGCGGTCAGACCGCCGGCCAGGATCACGTCGTAGCCGGCCTCGAGCAGGCCCACCGCCTCGCTCCACGGCCATGCCTGTCCCTGCCCCCCGCCTTCGGTCGGGTGGTCGAGGAGCAGCATGGTGCCCGGGTAGCGCTCGGCAGCCTCCAGGTCGGCACCGCGCAGGGCCTTGATCACCGGGAGGTCCAGCGCTTCCACCTCCTCGGGCTCCTCGTCGCCGTGGAGCTGCACGCGCTCCACGTCCACCCGCCGCAGGGTCCGCTCGATCTCCTCCCAGGGGGCGTCGCGGAAGATCGCGACGCGCTCGACCTGGCCGTCGACGCGGCTGGAGATCTCCTCGGCCGCGCGGGCGTCCAGGCAGCGCGGCGAGCCGGGCACGAAGTTGAGCCCGATCAGGTCGGCACCGGCGTCGACGGCCGCCTGGGCGTCGTCGGGGTGGATCACCCCGCAGATCTTGATGCGCACGTTCACGATCGGCCTCGCAGTCGCCGGAGCGCGGCTCCGACATCGGGCTCCCGCATCAGCGCCTCGCCCACCAGCACGGCGCCGGCGCCCGCGCGGTGCATACGGGCGACGTGCTCATGCTCGTGGATCCCGCTCTCGGCCACCAGGACGACGTCCTCCGGGATCTCCTTGGCCAGCCGCTCGGCCGTCGTCAGATCCACCTCGAAGGTTCGCAGGTTCCGGTTGTTCACGCCCACCAGGCCCGCTCCCGAGGCCAGGGCTCGCTCGAGCTCGGCCTCGTCGTGCACCTCTACCAGGCAGTCCATCCCCAGCGCGGCCGCCTGCTCGCGAAGCTGGCGCAACGTCTCGTCCGCCAGCGCCGCCACGATCAGGAGGACGGCATCGGCCCCGGCCGCCCGGGCCTCGTCCACCTGGTAGGAGTCGACCACGAAGTCCTTGCGCAGGATCGGCACCTCGACGCTCGCCCGGATGGCGGTGAGGTACTCGAGCCGGCCCCCGAAGTAGTGCTCGTCGGTGAGGACGGAGATCGCCGCGGCACCCGACTCCGCGTAGGCCTTCGCGCAGGCCAACGGATCGAAGTCGGGGCGAATCTCTCCCTTGCTGGGCGAGCGACGCTTCACCTCGGCGATCACGCGCGGGGCCGGTCCCGCCTCCAGTGCCGGACGGAAGCCCCGCGGCCCCGGGGCGGCTTCGGCCTGGGCGGCGATCTCGGCGCCCGAGATGCGCTCGCGCGCCGCCGCCACCTCGGCGCGCTTCCTCTCCAGGATCTCGTCCAGGATGCTCACGATCCTCCCTCCGCCTCGGCGCTCGGGACGCTCACGATCCTCCCTCCGCCTCGGCACTCAGGACGCTCACGATCCTCCCTCCGCCTCGGCGCTCGCGCGCACGAGGGCCGCCAGCCGCTCCCGCGCGGCACCCGAGTCCAGGCTCTCTGCTGCGCGGGCCACGCCTCCGGCCAGGTCTTCCGCGGCGCCGCCCACCCAGAGGGCCGCGCCCGCGTTGAGCACCACGATGTCCCGGGCCGGGCCCCGCTCTCCATCGAGGACCGCGCGCACGATGCGGGCGTTGTCGGATGCGTCGCCGCCGGCGAGGTCGGCGGCGCTCGCCCGCTCGATCCCGAACTCCCGGGGCTCGATCTCGAGCCGCTCGACTCCCGTGCCGTCGAACCAGGCCGCCCAGGTCACGTCCGTCGTGGTGATCTCGTCGAGGCCGTCCGCCCCGTGGACCACGAGCGCGCGCTCGCTGCCCAGGTCTCCGAGGGCCCCGGCCAGGCTCTCCACCAGGCCCCGGTCGTAGACGCCCACGAGCTGGCGCCGGACTCCGACGGGGTTGAGGAGCGGGCCGAGGCAGTTCATCAGCGTGCGGACGCCGAGCTCCTGACGCACCGGAGCGACGTGGCGCATGGCGGGGTGCGCGCGACGGGCGAAGAAGAAGGCGATGCCCTCGATCTCGAGGATGCGGGCGGCAGCCGCGACGGGCAGATCGACGCGAACGCCCAGTGCCTCCAGGACGTCCGCCGAGCCGGCCCGGCTGCTGGCGGCCCGGTTGCCGTGCTTGGCCACGGGCACGCCTGCCCCCGCCACGGCGAAGGCGGCCGCGGTCGAGACGTTGAAGGTCCCCGCGCCGTCGCCTCCCGTCCCGCAGGTGTCGACCGCGTCGACCCGGCCCAGGCGTGCGGTCTCGGCGCGGGTGCGCAGCGCGCGCGCCGCGGCCACGATCTCGCCGCGCGTCTCGCCCTTGGTGCGCAGGGCCACGAGCAGGCCGGCGATCGCCACCGGCGAGGCCTTGCCGTCCATGATCTCGCCGAACGCCGCCTCCAGGCGCGCCGGCTCGACCTCCTCGCCCCGACAGGCGATCTCCAGGGCAGCGGCCACGCTCATGCCGCTTCCTTCCTGCAGGCGCCCAGGAAGTTGTCGAGGAGGCGCTTTCCCTCCCGGGTCAGGATCGACTCGGGATGGAACTGCACTCCCTCGACGGGCAGGCTGCGATGGCGGACCGCCATGATCTCCCCGTCGGGCGAGTGGGCGGTCACCTCGAGCTCGGCCGGGCAGCTCGCAGGCTCGATCACCAGGGAGTGGTAGCGGGTCGCCTCGAAGGGCGACGGGAGGCCGGCAAAGACGCCACGCCCGTCGTGCTCGATCATGGAGGTCTTGCCGTGCATCAAGGTACGCGCGCGGGCGATCCGCCCGCCGTAGACCGTCCCGATCGACTGATGCCCGAGGCACACGCCGAGCACCGGGATGCCCGCCTCTGCGAACAGGCGGATCGCCTGCTGCGAGACGCCGGCATCGTCCGGATCGCCCGGGCCCGGCGAGACGATGAGCCCGTCGGGCCGCCGCGCCAGCAGCGCATCGGCGGACTCGACATCGTTGCGGACCACGTCGACGTCGGCGCCCAGCTCGCCCAGGTACTGGACCAGGTTGTAGGTGAACGAGTCGTAGTTGTCGATCACGAGGAGACGCACGCTCGCTCCTAGTCCACGCCCTCGCGCGCCATGTCGATGGCCTGGACGAGAGCGCGGGCCTTGTTGTGGCACTCCTTGTGCTCGAGCTGCGGATCGGAGTCCGCGACGATCCCGGCGCCCGCCTGGAGGAAGACGGCCTCTTCCGTGGCGACGATGGTCCGGATGGTGATCGCGGTATCCATGTTCCCCGAATAGTCCACGTAGCCGACGCAGCCCCCGTAGGCGCCGCGGCGCACGGTCTCGAGCTCTTCGATGATCTCCATGGCACGGACCTTGGGCGCGCCCGAGAGGGTGCCGGCCGGGAAGGTCGCGCGGAGCAGGTCGAGCCAGTCCCGGTCCGGGCGCAGCCGTCCCGTCACGTTCGACACGAGGTGCATCACGTGCGAGTAGCGCTCCACGACGAAGAACTCGTTCACCTCGACGGTGCCCGTCTCCGCCACCCGTCCCACGTCGTTGCGGCCCAGATCGACGAGCATCACGTGCTCGGCCCGCTCCTTGGGGTCCTCGATCATCTCCCGCTCCATCGCGAGGTCCTCCTCGGGGGTCTTCCCCCGGCGGCGGGTGCCCGCGATCGGACGCAGGTCGATGCGACCGTCCTCGAGACGCACGTGCACTTCGGGCGAGGCCCCGATCAGGACCGCTCCCTCGCAGCGCAGGAAGAAGAGATAGGGGCTCGGATTGATCGAGCGCAGGTGACGGTAGATCGTGAACGGATCCACCTGGAGCGGCAGGCGGAGCTGCTGGGAGAGGACCACCTGGAAGACGTCCCCCGCTTCGATGTAGTCCTTGGCCCGCTTGACCATCTCGTGATACTGCTCGCGCGTGACGCTGGCCTCCACGTCCATCGGTGCGCGGACCGCGGGCTGACTCGGCTCGGGCGGGACGGGCGCCCGCAGGCGCCGAACCAGCGACTCCAGCTCCGCCTCCGCCTCGGCGTAGCGGGCCCGCGCCTCGGACGGCGAGTCCACCTCGACCATCTTCACGAGCAGCGCCGTGTGGTGGAAGTTGTCGTACACGACCAGGGCCTCGGGAATCACGAACCAGAGGTCGGGAAGCCCGGTACGGTCCTCGTTGCCCTCCGGAATGCGCTCCACGAAGCGCACCCAGTCGTACCCCACCATCCCGACGGCCCCACCCAGGAAGGGCGGCAGGTCCACCCCCTCCGGGAGTGCCGGCTGCCGCGCAGCGAGCCGATCGCGCAGGATCGCCAGGGGATCTCCGTCGGCGTCGATCGTCTCGATGCGGTCGCCCTCGACCCATTCGACGGAGCCGGCGCGGGAGCGGAAGATCGCGCGGGCCCCGACGCCGATGAAGCTGTAGCGGGCCCACTTCTCGCCGCCCTCGACCGACTCGAGCAGGAAGGTGGTGCGCCCATCGTCGAGGCGGCGGTAGAGCGAGAGGGGGGTGTCCAGATCGGCGAGGATCTCCCGTACCACCGGGACCAGGTTGCCGCGGTGGGCGAGTCGCTCGAATGCGTCCGGTGCAGGCCGCAACACGGGAGCCTCGTGGGGACGGCCGTCCCCGGTTGGAAAAAGACACGCCGATCCGCGGTCTTGCGGGAAGCTAATCAAAGGGGGCCGAGAGCGTCAAGCGACGCCTCGCGAGACTAGAAGGGGCGGCGCCGGTCGTCTCCCAGCCCGAGCACCGTGTAGCGGATGCGCCAGTCGACTCCCCGGTCCCGGTCGTTGTTCATCGTGAACTGGACGGCCCAGCACTGGCACTTCGAGATGTACTCGATTCCCCAGCGGTTGGTGAGGATGATCGAGTCCTCGATCGAGTAGCGGAAGTTGAAGAGCAGCGACCACTGGGGGGTCACGGTGAAGCGGGAGAAGAAGTCGATCTGGTTGATCCGGGTCGCCGTGCCCTCGAACTCGTCGAAGCGCTCGTCCCCCTGCTCGTCGTCGATGCCGCGGCTGACGTCCTCGAAGAAGGCGGGGATCCGGCGCAGATAGCGGTAGCGGACGCCGATCGTGTGGCCGGCCAGCGAGCGCCAGGCGGCCTCGAGCTTGGTCTCCCCGATCTCGTTGAGGTCGAAGTCCCAGCCGAAGTTCGCGCGCAGCCGGATCGTGCGCGTGGGGTACATGGTTCCGTCGATGACGAACCAGCCCGGCCGGAGATCGCTGGTGCGGTACTGGAACGACGTCGTCACATCGGCGAAGAGCCGATTGGCGACCCAGAGGTTCTCCTCGAAGCCCTCTTCCTCCTCCTCCTGCTCCTCCTCCTCGAGGCTCGCGCGCTCGGGCTCCACCGTGTAGAAGCGGTTGGCCACACCCACGGTGAAGCCGTGCTCGCCCGGGATCCGGTCGGAGGGGTCGCGCAGGACGGCGTTCAGCTCCAGCTGGCGGACCCGCTCCTGGGCGACCAGCGGCTGGGGCACGAAGAGGGGGTTGTCGTCCTGGCTGCTGCCCAGGTCCGCGATGCCGTAGAAGGTGAAGCGCGGCTCCAGGATGTGGTCGACGCCTCCGACCCACGGGACGTCGACCACCTTGCGCAGGCGGGAGCGCAGGTCGAGCTTGCCCGTGACCAGGCTGCGGTGGCTGAAGCTCTGGCGGCTGGTCTGGTAGAGCGTGCCGTGATAGCCGAGCTCGGGGAGGACCTCGAGGTAGTCGCCCACCCGGAACGGCACCGCCACGCGGGGATTGAGGAGCAGCCGGTGGCCCTTGTCCAGGAGGGGCTCCCCCTCCTGGAAGGCCCCGTCCCGCTCGAGCCCGCTCGCGACGCCCGGAAAGGTGTCGTCGTTCTGGTCCGGGTCGAGGGTGTCCTGGAGGTCCATCATCACGTCGTCGAGCATCGCCTCGGGGTCCATCGCCAGGGCGTCGTCGATGAGCTGTTGCGCCGTGATGACCGTGCCGTCCGGAAACACCTGGTCTCCGTCCAGGGTGACGATGGCCCCGTCGTCGTTGCGCTCCAGTCCGTCCGGCAGTGCGTCGATCCCCGTGTCGAGGAAGACATCGCCCACCGCCTGCGACTCCGGCAGCACGTCGCTCGGATCCTCCTGGTACCAGAAGTGGGTGTACTTGACGTCGAAGGAGGTCAGCAGACGCTCGGTGAAGGGGATGGGCGACTCGGGTACGAACGAGGACGCCTGGCTCAGCGTGAACTCGGGGAGACGCTGCAGCAGGAAGTCGTCGCGGTCGCGGTCGTCGGGGGACTGCAGGTCGTCCGCCCAGCGAACCGCCGCGTAGCTGCCGAAGGACCCGAACGGGGAGAAGACCTTGGTGAGCGACAGCAGCGATGGCAGGAAGCGGTCCCGGCGGTAGTCGTCGAGCAGGTCGTAGTCCGACGGGAACTGGTTGTCCGACGACCAGTTGACGAACGCCTTGGCCTGGACGCCCCAGGGAATCCCCCCGAACTGCTGGTGTCGGAAGCGTACTCCCCAGCGCGTGGAGTCGAAGAGCGCGTTCTCCTGCTCCTCGATCTCCGTGTCTTGCGGCACCACCGTCGCCGAGAGGGTGCCGAAGTCCTGGCTGCCCTCCATCCCCAGCGCGTACTCGAGGTCGAAGTTCAGGTAGGGGCCGCGGTCCCACGCGTAGGTGGGCGTGACGGTGACGCCCACCCGGGGGTGGGCCGCCCAGAAGATGGGCACGCCGATCTCGAATCCGCGCCGCCGCGAGTTGCCGATCAGCGGGAAGAGGAGACCGCTCTGCCGGTCGCTCTTCACGGGGAAGATCCCGCGCGGCGTCCAGAGGATCGGCACGCCGAGGACGTTCACCCGGGTGTTCTTGGTGACGGCGTAGCCGCCGACGCGCATGTCCGCCTCGCTGGCTTTGATCGTCCAGGGCAGGCGGTCGTCCTCCTCGGGACAGTTGCAGGTGGTGAGGACCGGATCCTCGAACTCGTAGGTCTCGTCGCCGGTCTTGCGCACCTCGCTTCCGACCATGCGAAAGCCGGTGTCCGCCTCGAGCTCGCCGTCGTAGACGACGCCCTGCCCCGTCGCCAGGTTGAACTGGAGGAAGTCCGCGTAGAGGATGTCCTCCGAGTCCGTGATCACCACGTTGCCGCTGGCGATCCCGTGCCGGGTGACATTGTTCAGGGCGATCCAGTCGGCCGTGAGGAGGGTGCCGCCCTGCTCGATGCGGACGTTTCCGCGCGCCGTGAAGACGTTGAGGTCCTGATCGAACTCCACGCCGTCGGCGGTGATCTGGGCGGGCTCCTCACCGGAGCCCGACAGGAGATCCTGCGCCCGCGCGGCCGGACCGACGGCGCACGCGACCAGGACGGCCGTCAGTACACGGATCGAAAGCGACAGCGTGCGTCCCCCCGGAGTCGGGGTCCACGCTATCAACCCGCGGGATCCGGGTCAAACCTGCGGCTTCACTCGCGTTTCAGGGTGCGTCGAGAGAGGCGGAGATGCCCTCGAGATCATCCGTCTCGAGGACGTCTTCCGCGAGGCGCAGCACCTTCTGATCGAAGAGGTGATGGAGGGCGCGATGAGCCTCGCGCAGGGTGAGCCCGGAATCCTCGGCGAGGTCACGCAGGGTCGCCTCGATGCGAGCCGAGCCGTCCCGGCCCGGCTCGGCCCGGCGCAGCAGGACCCGCACGACGGGGGGCAGCAGATCGTCGCTACCCAGGGCGGAGAGGCGGGTCTCGAGATCGATCACGCGCCCCGCAAGGCGCTGGATCAGCCGGATCGCCACCTCCGGCCGCTCGATGCACATCGACTCCAGGGTCTGGCCGTCCAGGGCGATGAGCCGCACCGGCGTGACGGCCGTGGCGCGGATGCGCCGCTCGCCGCCCAGCACCACGCTCATCTCGCCGAAGAACTCGCCCGGGCCGAGTCGTCCGACCAGGCGGCGACCCTCGGCATCGCCCCGGGTCAGCTCCACCTCTCCGGACTGGATCACGTAGAGGTACTCGCCGGTGTCCCCCTCTTCGAAGAGGACCTCACCCGCCTCGAGGGAGGTCTCGTGGGTCCGGCGGACCTGGAAGTCGGTGTCCCCCATCGCTTCGCTGGCCATGCGCGGTTCCCCCGGGGCCAGCCCGAAAACGGCGGACGCCCCCGCCCTGCGTTTCGACCCGCGGGAAGGCGCCCTTTAGGGTGGGGCTCAGGCGGGACCGTCGCCTGCGGTGAGCGCGGGGGCCTCGCGGGCGGCATCCGCGATGAAGCCCTCCAGCTCCGGCGCCTCGATCAGGCCGACGTGGACGCCGTCGATCCGGCCCTGGGGATCCACCACGATGAGCGAGGGGAAGCCCGGCGCGCCGAAGCGCCGCGCGAGCGCCTCGTCGCCCATCAGGATCGGGTAGTGCGCGTCGTGCTTCTGGATGTACTCGCGGACCTTGTCCACGCCCTCGGTGTCCACGCTGATCCCCAGGATCTCCACGTCGCCGTCCGGGTGGGCGGCGTAGACCTCGTTCAGGATCGGAATCTGGAACTCGCACGGCGGGCACCAGGTGGCCCAGAAGTCGATGATCACGACCTTGCCGCGCAGGTCCGCCAGGCTCACCTGTCCGCCCGAGAGGTCGGACAGGGTGAAGTCAGGAGCCGGCTCGCCCGGCTGCTCCTCGAGCGCGGCCTGTTCCTGGGACGCCGGATCGGGTCCGGGGTCCTCTCCGCCGCAGGCCGGGGTCACGCTCAGAGTCAGGATGAGGACGCCGCACCAGGCGCGCACCATGGATCCTCCTAGAGGAGTGTCTGCTCGAGCTTCGACACCCACTGGTTCAGGAACACGAAGTAGTTGTTCAGACGCGTGAACTGATCGGTCACGATGAGGAGACCGATCGCCACGAGCAGCACGCCCGACACGATCTCGAGCTTGCGGAAGTGGTGCTTCACGCTGTGGAAGACGCGGAAGAAGAACTCGATGCTCCAGCCGGTCAGCAGGAACGGCACGGCCAGACCTGCCGAGTAGATGGACAGGAGGCCGATGCCCTGCGCGACGGTCTCGCGACTCGCGGCCACGGTCAGGATTCCGGAGAGGATCGGACCGATGCACGGGGACCAGCCGAAGGCGAAGGCCGCTCCGACCAGGTAGGTCCCGAACAGGCTCCGCTTGCGGTGGTTGCCCACGGTCATGCGGGCCTCTCGGTAGAACAGGTGGATGGGAAGCAGCCCGGCGATGTGCAGCCCCATCACGATGATCACCACGCCCGCGATCTGGGCGATCCCGAACTCGACCCCGAGGATCTCGACGTGCCAGGTCCGCAGCAGCCTGCCCACCGCCGTCGCGGAGGCGCCCAGGGCGATGAAGATCGTGGAGAACCCCGCCACGAAGCCCAGGCAGGCCGTCATGATGCGGCGCCGCAGGCCCTCCTCCCCGGCGGCGTCCTCCATCTCCTCCACCGACAGGCCGGAGATCAGGGAGAGGTAGGCCGGCATGAGCGGCATCACGCACGGGGACAGGAAGGACAGCATCCCCGCGGCGAAAGCCGCACCTACGGCACCGATGGATTCGAATCCGCCCATGGCGATCCCACAGGATCGCCTCCCCGGGGTCCCGGGGCCAGTCCGCCCCGGCGACCACGCCTACCAGCCGGGCTCTTCCATCGACTGCTTGGCCGCCTGGTTCTCCGGCGAACGTCCGATGAAGTCGAGCGAGTCCTGCCCGGTCAGGTGCGCCGGGGTGACGATGTAGTCGCCCCGCACCGCGCCGTCGAGGATCTTCTTCGCGGGGTCCGTGTCCCCACCGGTGAAGCACCAGGCCATCCCGGCACCGATCGTTCCCGTCGTCGCCCACAGGATCTTCCCGAGCCCGTACGGAATCGTCAGCAGGAAGGAGCCCAGGGCGAGCCCGGCCTCCGCACCGGCGCTGCGCGGCTCTGCTCGAGCCGGCGCCGGGGCTCCGGCCAGCACCAGGACCAGTGCCGCCAGCGCGGTCACCGTCACCACGCGCGACGGACGTCGTCGAATCTGATTCACCTTCCACCTCTCTGCGGCGCGTCGCGTGCGCCACCCCCATCCGCGCCGATTGTGGGACGCACCTGTGCACTGGTCAACCCGCTGGCGCGCACGGGCCGGCGTCCCCGCGCTGCTGGCGGGGCGCTCAGAAGGTGCGCTCGGTGTCGAGGAGGAGTGTCACGGGGCCGTCGTTCACCAGCTCCACCTCCATGCGCGCGCCGAAGCGGCCCGCCGCCACCGTCACCCCGAGCGCCCGGGCGGCTTCGATCAGCGCCTCGACGAGCGGCTCGGCGACGGCACCCGGAGCCGCCTCCACGAAGGCCGGGCGGCGCCCCTTGCGCGCATCGCCGTGCAGGGTGAACTGGGAGACCACACAGAGCTCCCCCGCGACGTCGAGAAGCGAGCGGTTCATGCGGTCCTGGTCATCGGGGAAGATGCGCAGCTCGACGATCTTGCGCGCCAGCTCCCGGGCACTGCGCAGGTCGTCCCGCTGCCCCACTCCCACCAGGGCGACGAGTCCCCGCCGGATCGACGCGACCGGCTCGCCCTGGACGCGCACCTGGGCGCGACTCACCCGCTGCAGCACGGCGCGCACGCTGCGAATGGTACCCTACGCCGGCGCCCCCCCCCGATCGCCGGAGAGACGACGATGCACCCTTTCCTGGACCTGCCCCTGCCCATTCCCATCGGCCATCGCGGCGCGGCCGGCGAGGAGCCCGAGAACACCCTGCCCTCCTTCGAGCGCGCGCTCGCCCTGGGCGCCACGATCCTCGAGACCGACGTGCACCTCAGCGCCGACGGACACGTGGTCGTCCACCACGACGAGCTGGTGGATCGCACCACCGAGGGCCGCGGTCCCATCGTCGAGAAGAACCTCGCCGAGCTGCAGGCACTCGACGCGGGCTTCCGCTTCGCGCCGGGCGAGAGCGGCGAGACCCCCCGACGCGGGCAGGGCGTGCGGATCCCGTCCCTGGAGCAGGTCTTCGCGGCTTTTCCGGAGGCGCGCTTCAACATCGAGATCAAGGCGCCGGACCCGCGGCTCGTGGAGCGCACCCTGGACCTGGCGAAGGGTCGCGCCGACCGGACGCTGCTGGCTGCCGCCAACCCCGCCATCATGGAGAACCTGCGCGCGA
This sequence comes from Myxococcota bacterium, assembly GCA_028278065.1. GTDB lineage: Bacteria > Myxococcota_A > UBA9160 > UBA9160 > JAFDET01 > JAFDET01. The sequence continues at coordinate 22,392 of JANQFA010000048.1, read as the reverse complement.
CCGTGCGAAGGCGCGCGGTGGACGTGGCCATCGGGGCCTCCGCGGCCGACGTGCTCGCGTTCGTGAAGAGCGCGCTCGACGGCGTCCCGCCCCCGCCCGGTCCCATGGCCCTGCAGGTCCCCACGGACTTCGCAGGCCGGGCGCTGGTGACGCCGGAGTTCGTCGCCCACGCGCACGCCCACGGGATTCACGTGCACGTGTGGACGATCAACGACCCGGCGGAGATCGAGCGACTGCTGGACCTGGGGGTGGACGGGCTGGTCAGCGACTTCCCCGGCCGGGTCGTCGCGGCGGCGGAGCGGCGTGCCGCCGGCTGAGATCTCCCCTTTCTTCGCCGCCCATGCGACCGCGCTGCGCGCCGCCGCGGAGCTCGGCCCGGTCCTCGATCTGGCCTGCGGTCGGGGCCGGCATGCGCTGGCCGCGGCGGCAGCCGGCGCCCGCGTAGTCGCCCTCGATCGCTCGATCCCGTTCCTCGAGGAGCTGCGACGCGACGCCGCCGCCCGCAGCCTGCCGGTGGCGTGCGTACGCGCCGACCTCGAGGGCGGCGCCCAGATCCCATTCGCCTCGGCCCGCCTCGGCGCGGTCCTCGTCTTCCGCTACCTCTGGCGCCCCCTCTCGGAGCCGCTCGCCGACCTCCTCCGAGCCGGCGGCCTGCTGCTCTACGAGACCTTCACGATCCACCAGAGGGATCTCCCCCACGGGCCTGGAAATGCGGCGTTTCTCCTCGATGATGGGGAGCTGCCCAAGCTCTTCCCCGAGCTCGAAGTCGTCGACTTCCGCGAGGAGGCGCGCGAGGACGCGGACGGCCGGCGCTGGCACCTGGCCTCCCTGGCCGCACGGCGCCCCGCCCGCTGATCGCTCCCGGCTCGCGGCTAGCCCGGACCTCCTGCGGGCGGGCCGGCTTCGAGCCGGGTCAGGGCCCAGCGGGCATGGTCGGCGAGGAGCGCGTCGTTGCCTTCGGCGTGGCGTCGGACGTGGGGCAGCAGGGCCGGATCGCCCGAGTTGCCCGCCGCGACGAGAGCGTTGCGCAGGAGGCCCCGGTGCTTGGCCCGGCGCAGGGCGGTGCGCCGCGTGGCCGCGCGCCAGTCGTCCTCCGACAGCGAGAGCAGCCAGGCGAGGGTCGGCGCGCGCCACTCGGGGCGCGCCGCGATGCGCTCGCGCAGCCCCAGCGGGTCGGCGGGACGCTCGCGGGCACGGCGCCCGTTCCACGGACAGACCTCCTGGCAGACGTCGCACCCGAATACCCGGCTGCCGTGGGCCTCGCGCAGGGCCCCCGGAATGTCCCCGCGCAGCTCGATCGTCGTGTACGAGATGCAGCGCGTGGCGTCCAGCACGTAGGGCTCGGGAAAGGCGTCCGTCGGACAGGCGTCCAGGCAGGCGCGACAGGTGCCGCAGTGATCCGCGACGGGTGCGTCGGGCTCCATCGGCAGCTCGCTCAGGAGCACGCCGAGAAAGAGCCAGGATCCCAGCTCGCGGTCGATCACACAGCTGTTCTTCCCGATCCAGCCGACTCCGGCGCGCGCGGCCAGCGCGCGCTCCAGCACGGGCCCGGTGTCCACGTAGGCGCGTTGCTCGAGGGAGCGGCCGGCCAGCGCCTCGAGGGCATCGCCGAGCGCCCGCAGGCGCCCCACCAGCACGTCGTGGTAGTCCTCCCCGCCGGCGTAGCGCGACACCTCGGCGGCGCCGGGCGGGAGCGGCGGCCGGTCGTGCGGCGCGTACACGAAGCCCGTCACCACCACGCTGCGCGCGGAGGCCAGCACGCGGCGCGGGTCCACGCGCTCCTCCAGGCGGCGGCCGATCCAGTCCATGGTCCCCGCATAGCCACGCGCGACCCACTCGCGCAGGAAGGCGCTGTGCGCGGTCGGCTCCGCCGGCGCGATCCCGGCGCGATCGAAGCCCAGCGCGAGGGCCAGCTCGCGCGCGCGCGCGGCCCAGGACTGCGGGTCGTCCGGCGGCGTCCGCGGGTCCATCGCCCTCTGATACCATCGGCAGCCCCGGCGCGCCCGCGCCCTCCGAGGACCTGCCGATGTCGCGTCTCGAGTTTCCCCGGGAGTTCCACTGGGGAGCCGCCACCGCCTCCTACCAGATCGAGGGATCGTGGAACGTCGACGGCAAAGGCGAGTCCATCTGGGACCGCTTCTCCCACACCCCGGGCAACGTGAAGAAGGGAGACACCGGCGACCGGGCCTGCGACTCCTACCGGCGCCAATCCGAGGACGTCGCGCTGCTGCGGGAGCTGGGGCTCACGAGCTACCGCTTCTCGATCGCCTGGCCGCGCATCCAGCCCAGCGGCCGCGGCGCGGCCCATGCCAAGGGGCTCGACCACTACGGGAAGCTCGCAGACGCCCTGCTCGAGGCGGGCATCCGCCCCTTCCCGACGCTCTACCACTGGGATCTGCCCCAGGCGCTGGAGGACGACGGCGGGTGGCCCGAGCGCGACCTGGCGGGGCGCTTTGCCGACTACGCCGAGCTCGTGACCCGCGCCCTCGGCGACCGCATCTCGGACTGGATGATCTTCAACGAGCCCAACGTCTTCACGGCGCTCGGCTATCTGCTGGGGATCCACGCCCCGGGGAGACGGGACTTCGAAGGATTCCTGCGCGCGGTGCACAACGTGAACCGCGCCCAGGGCGAGGCCTTCCGCGCCATGAAGGCGGTGCGGGGCGACCTGCGCATCGGCACGGCGTTCAACTTCAGCGACTGCCAGCCCGCCGGAGACGCGGAGGCCGACGCGGCTGCCGCGCGGCGCTGGCACAATTTCACCAACGAGGCCTTCCTGCGCCCGACGCTGCGCGGCACCTATCCCCCGCTCTTCCGCGATGGGAGCGTGCCCATCGATCTCATGGACGTGCGCGACGGCGATCTGGACGTCGCGCAGGTCCCGCTCGACTTCGTCGGGGTCAATCTCTACACGCGGACCCTCGTCGAAGACGTCCCCGAGGACGACAACCTCGGGGCCCGCCCGGTGCTGGGCCGGGAGGAAGGACCCCTGACGGATTTCGGCTGGGAGGTGTGGCCCGACGCCCTCTACAACGTGCTGGTCTGGATCAGCGAGGAGTTCGGGCGGCCCGTCCTGGAGATCACCGAGAACGGCTGCTCCTATGCGGACGGTCCGGGCCCCGACGGGAAGGTGCACGACACACGCAGGACCGAGTTCTACCGCGGCTATCTCGAAGCCGTCCATCGCGCCATCGCCGCAGGCGCCGACGTGCGCGGCTACCACGCCTGGAGCCTCCTGGACAACTTCGAGTGGGCCGAGGGCTACGAGCAGCGCTTCGGCCTCGTCCACGTGGACTTCGACACCTGCGAGCGGACGATCAAGGAGTCGGCACGCTGGTACGCGCGGGTCGTGGCCGAGAACGGCTTCGATGTCTAGCTGCGCCGCGCGCCGCTTCGCGGCCCCTCGCGCGGAGCGTTAGTCTCTTCCCCCGCCATGCAGGACAAGCTCATCTTCCTCATCGGGAGCCCGCGCGCGGGCACCACGATGCTGTCCCGGATGCTCGGAGCCCACAGCGCGATCCACGCGCCCGACGAGCCCCATCTGCTGACGCCGCTAGCCCACCTGGGCTACGACGCGAGCGTCGAGAAGGCCCCCTACGACCCGATCATCACGCGCCTGGGCCTGCGGGCGCTGGTGGAGGCGCTCCCGCGCGGCGAGGAGGACTGGTACGCGGCCCTGCGCGCCTGCACCGACGAGATCTACGCGGCGCTGCTGCGCGACTCCGGAGCGCGTCTGCTGCTGGACAAGACGCCCGCCTACGCGCTGGTGCTCGACTTCGCGGCCCGGCTCTACCCGGAGGCGCACTGGGTCGTGATCACCCGCCATCCCCTCGCCGTCTGGTCCTCCTTCGTCGAGTCCTTCTTCGACGGCGACCACGAGGTGGCCCACGCCCACAACCCGCTCATGGAGCGCTACGTGCCCGCGATCGCCCGCTTCCTGCGGGAGCGTCCGGTCCCCGCGCACCACGTCCGCTACGAGGAGCTGGTGGCCGATCCCGAGGGCGAGGCGGCACGCATCTGCGCGCACCTGGGCCTCGACTACGAGCCGGGCATGGTCGACTACGGCGACAGCGAGAGCGGCGCGAAGAGGGCCGCCGCCGGCCTCGGTGACCCGATGACCGTCAGCCGGGAGAAGCGACCCACCACCGAGAACGTCTCGAAGTGGGCCGCCAGCATGGCGGAAACCCCGGGCAAGCTCGAGCAGGCCGCGGAGATCCTCGCGCGCCTCGCGGACGAGGACCTCGAGACCTGGGGCTACTCGCGCAAGGCGATCCAGGCGGACATCGACGCCGCCACACCCCCCGACCGCCCCCGGCGCAAGCGCCTGACCCGCTACAACCTGGAGCGGCGGGTCGTGGTGGCGCTGCGGCGCAACATCCACCGAAACGCCTTCGGCCGCCTCGTGCATCGCGTGCGCGAGGCCTGCGACATCCTGCTGCGATGATCGGCGGCTTCCGCATCGGTCGGATCCTCGGGATCCCGATCTACCTGCACCCCACCTGGTTCCTCGTCTTCTTCCTGGTGACCCTGGCGCTGTCGGGCCAGCTGCAGCTCCAGTCCCCCGAGCTCGACGGGAGCCTGCGCTACACGCTGGCCGGCATCACCTCGGTCCTCTTCTTCGGGTCCATCCTCCTCCACGAGCTCGGCCACAGCGTCCTGGCGATCCGTCACCGGGTCGCGGTGCGCTCGATCACCCTCTTCGTGTTCGGCGGCGTGGCCCTGATGGAGCGGGATCCGGACGACGCGCGCGCGGAGTTCGAGATCGCGATCGCCGGGCCCATCGTGAGCGCGCTCCTGGCCCTGGTCTTCCTGGTGGCGCTGCGCGGCGTCGAGAGCGGATCCGCCGGGCACTTCGTCGCCTCCTGGCTCTTCCGGATCAACCTCTTCGTCGCGCTCTTCAACCTCCTGCCCGGCTTCCCCCTGGACGGCGGGCGCGTGTTGCGGGCCTTCCTCTGGGCGCGCTCCGGCGACGCCCGGCGCGCCACCCGGATCTCCGCGGGGGTCGGGCAGCTCCTCGCCTACGGATTCATCGCGGTCGGTGCGCTGCAGGCTCTCGAGCCGAGCTTCCTGGGGGGCGGGCGAGCCGACGGGCTCTGGCTGGCCTTCATCGGCTGGTTCCTCCTCTCGGCCGCAAGCTCCGCGCTGCGCCAGACGGAGCTCGACGCATCCATGGAGGGGCTGTTCGCGCGCGACCTCCAGGCCCCCGTGCCCGCTCGGATCGCCGGCACGGACCCGGTCGCCCGCTTCGCCCGGGAGCTGGTGATGCGCGGGCGCCGCTGGGCGCTGGTGGAGGAGGCGGGCCGACTCGTCGGCCTGGTGACCCTCAGCGACGTGCAACGCCTGGACCCCGACGCCTGGGAGACCACACCGGTGCGCGAGGTGGCGACGCCTCGGGAGGAGCTCCTGACCGCCGCCCCGGACACCCCCATCCGCGAGCTCCTGCTGGCGATGGGCACCCGCGACGTCAACCAGATCCCGATCATCTTCAACGGCGAGATCGTCGGCGCGGTGACGCGCGAGAGCCTCGTCCACGCCCTGGACCTGCGCAGCCGCCAGGCCCGCTGAGCGACAGGCGACCCACTCCGCTGGGCGCGCCGAGCGGCGTTCGCTGGCGTGCTATACCATGCGGCCATGCAGACGAACCCGACCGAGGCCCTCCGCCGCGCCGGTGAGCTGGAGTGGCAGCCGCCCTCCTTCGAGGTGATCTCCCTCGACTGCGAGATCACCGCCTACGCGCCGGACGACGGGGACGAGCAGCCGCTCTTCTAGCCCCGCCATGCTCCGGCGATTCTTCGACGCGGCCCGCGAGGCGCTGCGCCGGTACTTCGTCGCCGGCGTCCTCTTCTTCGCGCCGATCGGCGTCACGATCTGGGCGATCGTCTCGATCATCCGCTGGCTGGACAACCTGGTCCTGCCCCGCCTCCTGCGCGTAGTCGTCCCCGGCGACTACTCCCCGCCGAGCATCCCCTTCCTCGGGACGATCTTCACCCTGCTCCTGATCGTGCTGATCGGCTTCATCGCCAGGCACCTGCTGGGCGGCGAGGTCATCCGCTTCTGGGAGCGGCTCATGCGCCGGGTCCCCGTCGCGAGCAACATCTACGCGGCGGTGAAGCAGCTGCTCGAGGCGATCTTCGCCGACAGCTCCCACACGCGCTTCAACCGGGTGGTGCTGGTGGAGTACCCGCGCAAGGGGCTCTACGCGGTGGCGTTCAGTACCGGCCCTGCCCGCGGCATCGTCCAGGAGAAGACCCCCACGAACGTGGTGAACTGCTTCCTTCCCACGACGCCCAACCCGACGAGCGGCTTCTATCTGCTGGTGCCCGAGGACCAGCTCATCGACGTGGACCTCACGGTGGAGGACGCCTTCAAGCTGATCATGTCGGCCGGGCTCGTGACGCCCGGCCGGCCCGCACCCGGCGAGGAGAGCGCGCTCCCCGCGATGCCTGCCCCCGAGACGCCCTCAGGCGCCTAGGGGCTCGGAGCCAGCACGGCCAGCACGACGAGACGCTCCGACCCGGTGTTGCGGATACCGTGGGGGACACCCTCGGGCGCCACCAGCATGAGGCCGCGCGCCATCGGCAGCTCGCGGTCCTCCAGCAGGAAGAGGCCCGCGCCTTCCAGCACGTAGTAGAGCTTGTCCATGCCCTCGTGGGCGTGGAGGGCGTGCTCCTGCCCGGGCTCGAAGCTGTTCAGGCCCGCCATCAGGCGCGGCGACTGGAATAGGGTCGCCTTGCCCATCTTCTCTGCGCTGAAGACGGCGTGCTCCTCGGGACGGATCGCGGTGGGATGCTCCATGCCGAGCAGAATAGCCGCCGGATGGCTGCAGGCGGATCCCTGCACCTGAAGCTCCCGAGCTGCGCTGCGGCGGCCGGGCGACCGCTGCAACCCCCTGGAATCGCACGGATTCGAGATCCGGGCACGGGCCTTGCTCTACTGCGGCCGCATGAGCCAGCGTAGAATGCAGTCCGGTCCTTCCACCTGTCCGACCCGGCCCGACGATCTCCTCGACGAGGCCCTGCGGGAGCTCATGGACGACGACGGCCGCGATTGGATTCCCGCCGACCCGCGCGAGCAGCAGCGCGAGGCGGACCGGGAGCAGCGCAGGCGCCACCGGGAGGTGGAGCGGGAAGAGCGCAGGCGCGCTCGCCGGCACGAGCGCGAAGAGCGCTCGGCCCGGCGCGCCGCGTGGAGCGCCGAACCGGCGCCGCCGGCCACCCCGGCCGCGCCGGCCCGGCGGCCGCGCCGGCGGCGCCGCAAGCTGAGCGCCGAGGAGCGCGCCTACCGCGAGGCCCAGCGCGTCGCGAACCGCAAGCTCTCCTTCGTGGTCCACTTCGTCTCCTACGCGATGGTCTGCTTCTTCCTGCTCTTCGTGGCGGGCTTCCGCAGCGCGTTCATCGTCGCGTTCTCCTGGGGAATCGGTCTCGCGATCCACTACGTGATGGCGATCATCGCTCCCGGCCTGCGCCAGCGTTGGATCGACCAGGAGGTCTCACGACGGGTGACCCACACGACCACCCAGCAGCGGCAGGAGCTCCACGGCGCCCACGCCCGGGATCTGGAGGACCTCTCGGCCTCCATCGCACACGAGATCCGCAACCCCATCACCGCGGCCAAGAGCCTGGTCCAGCAGATGGGCGAGGATCCGGGCGCCGGCGAGAACGTCGAGTACGCCCACGTGGCGCTCGAGGAGCTGGATCGCGTCGAGCGCTCCATCTCGCACCTGCTCCGCTTCGCCCGCGAGCAGGACGTCTCGATGCAGCCCATGTCCATCTCCGACGTGGTCGAGTCGGCCCTGGAGACCTTCCGCGATCGCATCCGCAAGCAGGGCGTGACCGTCGAGCGTGACCTGGTGGCCGGCAGCGAGATGGTCGGCGATCCGGAGCAGCTCCGTCGCGTCGTGATCAACCTGTTCGCCAACGCCCTCGATGCCCTCGCCGACTCCGGAACCTTCTCACCGGTCCTCCTGATCCAGGTCGGCGAGAACCTGGCTGGCGACGCGGTCTGGGTGCGCGTCAAGGACAACGGCCCGGGGATCGACCCGGAGCGCATGCACAAGATCTTCAGCCCCTTCTACACCTCCAAGGACGACGGGACCGGCCTCGGTCTCGCGATCTCGAAGAAGGTCGTCGACGCCCACGGCGGCACGATCGAGGCCGAGTCGGCGCCTGGCCAGGGCACCGAGTTCGTCGTGACGCTGCCCAAGCAGCCGGCAGCACCAGGAGAGCGATCGTGAAGCCCCGCATCCTCATCGTGGAAGACGAACGTGCCATCCAGCTCGCCCTCTCCGGCCTGCTGCGCCGCGAAGGCTACGAGGTGGCCTGCGCGGACGACGGCAGCGAGGCCCTCGCCACCCTGCGCGAGACGCCCGTGGACCTGGTGCTCACGGACCTGGCACTGGGCGACGGGCCCTCCGGCCTCGATGTCCTGCGCGGCTCCAAGGACCATCGCCCCGAGACGCCCGTCATCCTCATCACGGCCCACGGCTCGGAGAAGATCGCGGTCGAGGCGATGAAGGCAGGGGCCGAGGACTACGTTCCGAAGCCCTTCAACAACGACGAGATCCGCGTCGTGGTGGGCCGCGCCCTGGAGCGCACGCGCCTGGCACGCGAGCACGCCCTCCTCCTGGAGCGGGTCCAGCGCGACTCGGGCTTCGCCAACCTGATCGGCTCCGGGCCGGCCATGCGGCGTGTGTTCGAGACCATCCAGAAGGTGGCAGAGACGGACCTCACCGTGCTGATCCGCGGCGAGAGCGGCACCGGCAAGGAGCTCGTGGCCCAGGCGCTCCACGACCGCAGCGCGCGGCGCGGACGGCCCTTCGTGGCGGTGAACTGCGCCGCGATCAGCCGCGAGCTGGTCGAGAGCGAGCTCTTCGGCCACGAGAAGGGTGCCTTCACCGGCGCCGACGCACGCCGCGCCGGGCGCTTCGAGGCCGCCGAGGGAGGCACCATCTTCCTGGACGAGATCGGAGACATGCCCCTCGAGACCCAGGCCAAGGTGCTGCGGGTCCTCGAGGAGCGGTCCTTCGAGCGCGTGGGGGGGACCCGCCCGATCGCCGTCGACGTGCGCGTCGTCGCCGCCACCCACCGCAATCTCGAGAAGGACGTGGAGAAGGGGAGCTTCCGCGAGGACCTCTACTACCGCCTCAAGGTGGTCGAGATCGATCTCCCTCCCCTGCGCGAGCGTCTCGAGGACGTGCCGGCGCTCGTCGACCGCTGCCTCGCCCTGGTGGCCGACCGGCTGGGCCGCGAGAAGTGCAGGATCGACGCCGAGGCCCTGGCCCACCTGGCGCGCCACGCCTGGCCCGGAAACGTGCGCGAGCTGCGCAACGCGATCGAGCAGGCGGCCGTGCTCTGCTCCGACGGCGCGATCCAGGTGGACGACCTGCGCCTCGGCGAGAGCAGCGCCGCTCCGGCGGGAACGGCTCCCGCCCCGGGCGTGTCCTTCGCCGAGGCCAAGAGGTCGGCCGTCGAGGGCTTCGAGCGCGAGTACCTGCTCGCCGCGCTGCGCCGCAACGGCGGCAACATCTCTCGCACCGCCGAGTCGATCGGCATGGTGCGCCAGAGCCTCCAGCAGAAGATCCGTGAGCTCGGGCTTCGCGACGAGGACTGGAGCGCCGACGCCTGAGCGCGTCGAGGAGGAAGCATGAGTCGACGTCCCCGCAGCATTCTGTCCCGCTTCATCGCACTGGTGCGCGGCGCCCTGCACGGCTGGGTACGCGAGCGCGAGGAGCGGAGTCCCCGCGCCGTGTACGAAGAGGCGATCGCCGAGCGCACCCGCCACTACGCGGAGCTGAAGCGCGCCGTGGCCGGGATCCTCTACATGCGAAACAAGCTGGACGGCGAGATCGACCAGGTGCGCAACGCGCTCACCCGCACCCACGAGGAGATCCGGGTCGCCCTGCGCAAGGGCGACGATGCAGCTGCACTGGCCCTCGTGCGGCGCAAGCAGGGCCTGGTGGGGGAGCTCGAGCGGGCCGAGCACGAAGTGGAGCGGATCCGGGCCGAGGCCGAGGAGGCCAAGGGCAACCTGGTGCGCTTCCGCGACGAGATCCGCAGCCTGGAGCGGGAGAAGGTGCGAATGCTGGCGACCCTCGCCAACGCCAAGGCGCGACGCCGCATCCAGGAGGCCCTCGAGGGCTTCTCGGTGGAGGGCGAGATGCGCGCGCTCGAAGGCGTGCGTGAGTACGTGGCGCGGGTGCGGGCCGAGGGCCGGCTCGACGAGGAGCTGCCCTCCGCGGACGACGGTCTCGAGCATCGCATCCGCCAGATCCGCGCCGACGCGGAAGAGGACGCAGCGCGCCGCGAGCTGGCCGAGCTGAAGCGGCGCATGGAGCCCGCCGCGCTTCCGGCCGAATCCAGCGCCGAGCTGATGTCGGAAGGCGTGACGGTGCCGGTGGCCGCCCAGGGGTAGACTCCACGGGGTGAAGCCCGCGCTCGAGACCCGGAGCCCCGTCCCCGCGGCGGGGCTCTACCGTCCTGACGAGATCTTCTGGACGGTGAACCGCGAGGCGGTCCTGCTGCTCACCGGGGTGCGCGCCCTCCTCCTCCAGGTCGCCCATCCTCTCGTGGCCGCCGGGGTAGCGGAGCACAGCCGATTCCGCGAGGAGCCGCTGGGACGGCTGCGCCGCACCCTCGACGCGATGCTGGCCATGATCTACGGGCCTGGCGACGAGACGGAGACGGCCGCCGGGGCGGTCAACTGCGCCCACGCACGGGTCCACGGCAGACTCGACTTCGCGACGGCGCGCCTCGCGGCGGGCACGCCCTACGCCGCCTCCGACCCGGATCTGGCGCTGTGGGTGCACACCACCCTCGTGGACTCCGCCCTGGTCGGATACGAGACCTTCGTGCGGAAGCTCGACGCCGCGGAGCGAGAGGCCTTCGTGCAGCAGAGCAACCGCATCGGGCCCCTCCTCGGGATCCCGCACAGCCACGCGTTCGCGAGCGCCGCGGCGTTCGACGCCCACCTCGCGGAAGTGCTCGGCTCCGGGATCCTGGAGGTGACCCCACAAGGCGCCGCGGTGGCCGACTCGGTCCTGCGTCCCTTCCGCTGGATCCCCCGCCCGCTCGCCGAGGCGTCGCAGCTGGCGAGCCTGGCGCTCTTGCACGACGCCGTGAGGGACGCCTATGGCATCCCCTGGACGCCCGGGAGGGAGCGCGCCTGGCGGGCCTTGCGTGCCGCCGTCCGGCTCGTGAGGCCTCTCCTGCCGGCTCCCTTCCGCCTCTTCCCGCGGGCACGCCGTGCCGAGCGCGAACGCCGCCCCTGATCCTCAGGCGGTCGCGACGTCCGGTCGATCTGTCCCGGAGGACGGCCATCCGCCGGGAGAAGACATGGGCAAGCTCTTCGCGATCGTGTTCATCGTGCTGGCCATCTGGGTCGGGCTCGAGATCTACAGCCAGGGCATCGGCGGTGCCTTCGGCGGCCTGCTCTCGGGCCTGCGCGGCGATACGGAGGCGACCCCCGCGGCCTCGGCGCGGGCTCCCCTCGACAACGTCCGCGACAAGGTGACCCGCGACCACGACGAGGGCTGGGCGCGACGCGAGCGCATGATGGGTGAAGGCGAGCGCTAGGCCCGGGTCAGCAGGATGCAGGAGGCAATCGGCCCGCCGCCGGCGGCCGCCACCGCGACGCGCGGCTCGCCCGACACCTGACGCTCGCCTCCGTCGCCGCGGAGCTGCAGCACGGCCTCGTGCAGGAAGCCGTAGCCGTGCAGGCGCCCCCCCGAGAGCTGACCTCCCTGGGTGTTCAGCGGCAGCTCGCCATCCCGGGCGATCCGCTCGCCCCCTTCCACGAACGGACCGCTCTCGCCCCTGCCACAGAATCCCAGCGCCTCGAGCCACGCCAGGGTGATGAAGCTGAACCCGTCGTAGAGTTCGGCCACGTCCACGTCGCCCGGCCGCAGATCGGTCCGCTCCCAGAGCATCGCGCCCGCATCGCGCGCGGCCATCGTGGAGAGATCGTCGAACTGGTCCCAGGACGGCCGGCCGCGGAGCGCGCTCCCCACCGCTTCGATGCGCACCGGAGGCCTGGCCAGGTCGCCCGCCTCCTCGGCGCGCGACACCACCACGGCCGTGGCTCCGTCGCACGGCGCGTCGCAGTCGTAGAGGCCGAACGGCGTGGTGATCATGCGCGCCGACAGGTAGTCGTCGAGGGTCATGGGATCGCGGTACACGGCCTTCGGATTGAGCGCCGCGTTCTTGCGCGCGTTGATGGCGATCTGGCCGAGCTGCTCGCGTGTCGTCCCGTACTCGAAGAAGTGGCGCTGAGCGAAGAGAGCGATCCAGTTGGCGGCCGAGAATGCCCGGTACGGGAGCTGCCACTGCATGCTCCCGCTGGCGCGGAAGCCGCCTCCGCCCCCTCCCCCGCCCGCCGCGGCGGCCACGCCGATCGCCCCGCCCTTCGCGGCCGCGGTCGCCTCCCACACCGAGCGGAAGCAGAGCACGTGCCGGGCCAGCCCGCACGCCACCGCCATCGCGGCATTGATCACCGATCCGAGCTGGCCGGGCGACTCGATCCCGCCCTGGTACCAGTCCAGCCGCAGTCGCAGGGCGTCCTGCACCTCGCCGACGCCGGCGCCCGAGAAGCCGGCCGGGCCTCCACCCGCGCCCGGGTAGGTGGCGATCCCGTCGATGTCGTCCCGACTCAGCCCGGCATCGTCGATCGCGGCCACGCAGGCGTCCAGGGTCAGCTCGAGCGGATTCCGCATGAGACGCCGGCCGACGTCGGACTGGCCCAGACCGCTGATGCAGGCGCGTCGCTCGAGAGACTCCATCAATCGTCCGCGGGCTCGAAGAGGGGGATCCAGACGTCCTCGCGCTCCTCGAAGACGGCGCGGACGGGCATCCCGATCCGCACCTGGTCCGGCGCGCAGTTGACCAGGTTGGTGGTCAGGCGCACCGACGGATCCTCGTCGATCTCGACGATCGCGATCACGTAGGGCTCGTCCTGGCCCGGGAGCCACGCCTGGTGGTTCACCGTGAAGGTCGCCACGGTCGCGCGCCCGGAGACCGTGTCGGGCACGAGCCCGCTCTCCAGGCAGCCCGGGCAACGCGGCTGGGGTGGGTGGACCAGGGTGCGGCACGCCTCGCAGCGCAGGAAGCGGAGCGCGCCGTCGCGGCCGCCGGTCCAGAAGTGCTCGTTCAACGGCGTGACCTTGGGCAGGACGCGGAACGGGAGTTCGGCCATGGCGCGGCCAGCCTACCCACCCGTTCTGCGGGTCACAAGCGCCTGTCGGATTCCGGCCCTCCTGGACGGCACAGCCGTCCGTGGGATTCCGGCCGTCCTGGAAGGCACGGCCTTCTGTTGGATTCCGGCCGTCCTGGAAGGCGCGGCCTTCTGTTAGATTCCGGCCGTGCGTCGCGTCCGGCTCCTCGCTATCGCCCTCGCCGCCCTCTCCTGGCCGACGGAGGCCCCGGCGGCCTGGCCCGATCCGGTCTCCTTCTCGGCTCCGGATGCGCCCGACACCGTGCGCATCGGGGTGGAGTATCCGGAGCCGGGGGCCGCCTTCGCCGGCGCCCTTCCCATGATGCTCTCGGGCTGGGCGCTGCCGCCCGGCCAGGCCCGGCGCACCACCGAGGTGGTCATCGTGATCGACGTGTCCGAGTCGACCCTGGAGGCGATGGCGGACGAGACCCTGCTCCCGCCCGAGCAGCTACGCGGGCTCCCCGCGCCCGAGGGCACGATCCTGCACGCCGAGATCCAGGCTGCACGGCGACTGCTCCGCACGCTCGATCTCGAGCATACCCGGGTCGGAGTGGTGACCTTCTCGGGCGATCCGCTGGGCAACACACCTCTCCCGCCGCGTTGGAGGGAGAGCCTGCACCACTCGGCGCGTACCTGGGTGGGGCTGACCGCCGAACGCGCCGCCGTGGACGCCGCGCTGGACGGGGTCTCGGAGGCCGGCGCCAGCGGCATGACCAACATGGCTGCCGGACTCGAGCGGGCCCTCGCCGAGCTGGTGGGGGGACCCGGCGCGGTCTCCCATCCAGATCCCGGTGCCCACCGCGTCATCCTCTTCATGACCGACGGCGTCCCCACCCTTCCGATCCCCGGCAAGACCTGGCACAACCAGCGAGCCGTCCTGGAGCAGGTCGAGCGCGCCGCCGTCTACGGCATCCGGATCCACAGCTTCGCTGTCGGGAACGAGGCCCTGCGCGGGCCGTTCTCCGTAGCGACCATGGCCGCCGCCACACGCGGCACCTTCACTCCGTTGCGCAACCCCGCCGACCTTCCCGACCTCCTGCCCGTCTTCCCCCTCACCGACCTGGCGAGGGTGAGCGTCCGCAACGTGACCACCGACGCCGGCGCGCTCGCCACCCATCTGCGACCGGACGGCACGTTCGACGCGCTGGTGCGCCTGGCGCCGGGACCCAACACCATCGAGGTCGAGGCGACGGCCAGCGACGGCACCCGCGCCCGCCATCAGATGACCGTCCTGCGCCGGGACGGCGACGCGGCGGCCTCGCCGACGGAGCGCCCGCCCCTTCCGGACCATCTGGTGAAGCGGCGCACCGAGCTCCTCGAAGAGGACCTGCGCAAGCGCCGAGAGGCGCGACACGAGGAGCTGGCGCGCGAGATCGCGGAGGAGCGCGCGCAGGCCGAGGGGCGCGTGGCCCAGCAGCGCCGCCAGCTCGAGCTGCGCCTGGAACGCGAGCGGGAGCGCGCGCGCTCCGCTGAGCCGAAACCTAGCTCGCCGGCCTCCCCGTGACCGTGGCGTGGAGCATGCGCGCGCAGGTCTCGATCAGGGCCGTGCGCGTCACCCCCGCCTTCTCGAACGTCTCGTAGTAGGACGACATCCGCTCCAGCATCGCGAGCAGGGAAGACGCGGCCGCCCAGGGGTGGACCCCGTCCGCGACCCGGCCTGCGTCCTTGAACTCCTCGACCCGCTTGGCGAGGCGTTCGACGACCGGCGAGAGGTGATTGCGGCGGGCGCGACGGAAGGCCCGGTCGCCTTCCTCGGCCTTCAGGTTCCTCACCCGCAGCACCGCGCCGTGGCGGTCCCAGTGGTCGACGAACGCCTCGGCGATCCCGCGGGCCGTGGCCAGCCCCTTCGCTCCGTGCCACGGCCCGTCGATCAGCTCGAGCACGGCCGGCATGTCGCGTGCCGACTCCTCCACCAGGGCGAGGATCGCCTCCTCCACGTCCGCGAAGTACTGGTAGAAGGTGGCCGGCGAGGTGCCCACTTCGCGGGCGATCTCCACCACCCGGAGCTCCCGCACGCTGCGCTTGTCGAGGAGCGCCTGGGTCGCCTCCAGGAGGCGCTGGCGCGTCTGCCGGGCGCGCGGCCCGAGGGGGCGACCGCTCTGGTCCTGGGGCGTGCGACTCGCCGGCACCCTCTCAGTACTCCTCGCTGAAGAACTGCTTCATCCAGCGCCGGTAGGCGCCGAAGTCTCCGTCCTCGGCGCAGAGCAGGGGCCTCGCGAAGTAGGTCTTGTTCTCCCAGATCGGGCGGTCCTGCTCGAACTGGTGCTCCAGGTCGCGGATGCGCGCAGCGCCGACGCGTTCGTGGGAGCCGTCCGCGGCCTTGCGGACGGTGTAGGCGAAGCAGACGTCGGTCCTCTCGTCGTCGATCGGCGTGCAGGTGTTCACCATGAGCGTATCCACCGCGCCGGTGATGTGGACGGTCTGGAAGGCCGGACCGTAGTCGGTCGTGGTCAGGGTGGCCTCGACGTCACCGCGCGGCGTCGTCATCTTCAGCACGTTGCGTACCCGGAAGACGTGCCCGTCCACGTCGATCTCCGACTCCGGGATGACCGGCGTTCCGTGCACGTAGCGGAAGTGGACCTTGTCGACCGCGTTCTCGTTCATGTCGAGCCAACGGGCCTTGACCTCCCAGCGGCGGACTTCGAGAGGGGTCCAGTCGTCGGACGAGAGCTCGGCGAGATCCGGGATCTCCCAGTCGGGCTCGGCACCCCGGTCGTGATGCCAGACCAGGATCAGCCCGTTCCGCTCGCGCACGGGCCAGCTCCGGATGCGCGCGCGCGGCGGGATCTTCTTCGCGTAGGGAATGTCGAGGCAGCTCCCGTCGCGTCCCCACTTCCACGAGTGGAAGGGGCAGCGCACCCCGTCGCCCTCCACCTCGCCTCCGAAGCCGAGGTGCGCTCCCAGATGGGGACAGAACGCGTCCAGCACGGCCGCGTTCCCGTCGGCGTCGCGGAAGAGGACCAGCTCGGTCCCGAACAAAGCCAGTGGCTTCACCTCCCCCGCCCGGATCTCACTCGACCAGGCGGCGCGGAACCAGCCGTTGGGGTTCGGCGGATACGGAAAGCGTGATTCGCTCATCGTCTACACATCCCGGCAGCGGCCGCTGGACGGCTGCCGCTGCGCAGAGCCTACCGTATCTGACGGGGCGTCAGGTAGGCCTCCGGGAATCGCCGCAAGGTCCGCACGCCACCCGTCTAGGACGTTCCCCTGGGCAAGGCGTCCAGCCAGCCGGCCCGGTCGGCAAGTGCCCGTCCGGCTCAGGGATCGCCCCGGCGCGGAGGACGCTCGTCCCGGAGCAGGAAGAGCGCGACGAGTCCGATCGCGTTCAGGACCGCGAACGTGGTGAAGGCGACCTCGTAGCTCCCGGTTCGGTCGTGCACCTGACCCGCGAAGATCTGCCCGACGACCCCGACCGAGAGGGTCATCATGAGTGCGCCGTAGATGCTCCCCATGTGGCGTGCCCCGAACGCGTGCCCGACCGCCAGGGGCAGCAGCACCTGCTCGGCAGCGGTGGCGAAGCCGTGGGCGAACACGAAGAAGGCCAGCAGACTCGGCTTGCCGGCCGCCAACAGAGCCGCGGAGCCCGCCGCCAGCAGCGCGAAGTTCGCGATCAGGGCGGCCTTGCGCGGCATGTGATCGGCCACCGCCCCCACACCCAGCTTGGCCCCGATTCCCAGCGCCACGGCCCAGCTGTACTCCGCTGCCGCCTCGGCGTCGCTCATCCCCATGTCGGTGAGGAAGGCCACGAGGTGCATGTTGACCGCGAGGTAGTAGAAGTAGAAGACCGAGAGCACCCCGGCGAGCACCCAGAAGCTGCGCGTGCGCAGCGCGTCGCCCAGGGTGAGGTCGGACGCCGTGCCGCGCTCGGGCTCGGGATCGGGCTCGGCAGGCAGCGCGCGCACCGGGGGCTCGCGGATCCCGAAGAGCGCAAAGGGGAGGATGGCGACGACCGCGACGCAGCCCAGGGCGACGAGCGCCTCGCGCCACGAAGCCCGGGCCGCGACGGCGTCGGCGAAGCGCGGCACCAGGGCGCCGCCCAGATTGGAGCCGACGTATACGAAGCCGAGTGCGAGACCCTGCCCGGCGGGCACCCAGCGCGCCGCCACCGAGCCGATGGCCACGTCGCCCAGACCGGCCAGGGAGATCCCCAGCACCACGTTGGCCAGGTAGAACTCGACCAGGGACTCCATGCGCCCCATCAGCACCAGGGCCGTTCCGAGGAGGAGGGTCGCACCGCTCAGCACCGCCCGAGCTCCGAGCCGTTCGGCCAGCGCCCCCACCATCGGATAGGAGAGCGTCATCGCGGCGATGAGCGGGATCCCGCCCGCCGCGAAGGCACTCCGCGACCACTCGAACTCGGCGACGATGTGCTTCAGGGTGACGCCGAGGACGTAGGAGCAGCCGAGCCCCATCTGGCAGACGAGGCAGGCGAGGAGCACCCAGCGCCCCCGCGTCGGCACGGCGGCGAAGGGGCCGGTCACCCGCGGCGCACTCCCCTCACGAGACCACCTCGTCCGCGATCAGGCGGTCGATCTCGGCGTCGCTGAGCCCGAGGATGCCGCCCAGGACGGCACGGTTGTGCTCGCCCAGGTTCGGTCCCGGTCGCTCGAGGCCTCCCGCGCTCTCGGAGAGTCGGAAGCCGGCCCGCTCGAACGGCATCTCGCCCAGCGGATGGTGGCGAAGCGGGACCCAGTGGCCGCGCTGGGCGAGCTGGGGATCGTCGAGGAGGTCGCGCGTGTTCTGGACGACGCCCGCCGGCACCCCCGCCCCCTGCAGGCGGGCCATCAGCGCGTGGGGCTCCTGTTCGGCCGTCCAGGCCGAGAGGCGGGTGTCCACGGCCGCGCGCTCGGCAAAGCGGTCCAGGTCGGCCAGCTCCGGCGACCTCATCTCGCCGACCAGGGCGCTCCACTGCTCGTCGTCCTCGACCGCGATGGCGATCCAGCGGTCGTCGCCGGCGCAGGGATAGACGCCGTGGGGGGCGCAGGTCTCGCTCGAGTTGCCGGCTCGGCCAACCGAGTCGCCGGCTGCGGACCAGCGCACCACCAGCTCGGACAGGCTGTAGACGCCGGACTCGATCTGCGAGAGATCGATCGTGCTGCCCTCCCCCGTCCTGCGCCGGTGGAGCAGCGCAGCGAGGATCGCCACGGCCACGTAGCGAGGCGACAGCGAGTCGGTGATGGTCGCATAGGGACCGTGCGGCTCCCGGTCCGGCCAGCCTGTCAGGTGGTTGAAGCCCGCGATCGCCGATCCCTGCCCTCCGAAGCCGGGGTAGCTCCGCTGGGGTCCCGTCTGGCCGAAGAGACACCCGCTCGCCACGATCAGCTGCGGCTTGATCTCGCGCAGGAGCGCGGCGTCCAGGCCGAAGCGCCCCATCACCCCGGGCGCGAAGTTCTCGCAGACGACGTCGGCCCATTCCACGAGCCGCTTGACCAGATCGACGGCCTCGGGCTTCTTCAGGTTGAGGCTCACGCACTCCTTGTTCGGGTTGAGCAGCACGTACATGGGCGATCCGTCCAGCCCGTGCTCGTTCTGACGCAGGAAGAGCGTGCGCAGGAAGTCGGGGCGACCAGCGGACTCGATGCGGACGACCCGTGCTCCGTGCTCGGCCAGCACCTTGGTGGCCACGGGCCCGGCGGCCCCGGCTCCCAGCTCGAGCACCTTCACGCCGGCGAGGATCACAGGACGCCCTCCCGCGCCAGTCCCTCGAGCTCCTGCGTGCCGAGCCCCAGCGCACCGAGCACCTCCGCGTTGTGCTCCCCGATGTGCGGCGCCCGCCGCGACACGTGGATCGGGCGGGGCTCCATCTTCGCGAAGAAGTCCGGGTGCTCGATCGCGGCGCCGAGCTCGGGATACTCGAGGGTGACGAAGAGCTCGCGTTCGCGGAGCTGGGGGTGCTCGACGATCTCGCGAGCGTCGTTGCAGGGCGCCAGCAGGATGCGCCGCTTCAGCGCCTCCTCGTAGAGCTCGCGCATGGTGCGCGCGGCGAAGAACGCCGCGAAGGCTCCCTCCAGCCGGCCCAGGTCCCCCTCCTCGAGGGCGTTGGGGTCGTACGAAGACCAGTCCATCTCCCGGAGCCAGTCCGGCGCCATGCCGCACTCGTCCATGTACTGCACCGTGGCCAGGAGGTTCGGGATGCGCGCAGGGCCGCCGCGCAGGCCGAAGGTCACCCAGCCGTCGCGGGTGGGCCAGATCTCCCGGGTGCGGCCCAGCTTGCCTCCCGTCCGCTTCGACAGTCGCTGGTGGACGGCGAACTGGCCCGGCTGCGAGAGCAGCGTCTGGAGCTGGCACTCCTGCAGCGACACGTCGACGTGCTGCCCCCGCCCGCCCTCTTCGCGGCCGAGGAGTGCCATCAGGATTCCGATGACCGCTTCGGGCCCGGCGTGATAGAACGCCGTCGGCAGCGCGCAGCGCACCGGGGGGCGATCCGGATCGCCGGTCATGGCGGCGTTGCCACCCATCGCGACCACCACCAGGTCTCCGCCGCGGTACCCGGCGTAGGGCCCGTCGCCACCGAACGGGGTGACGCTGCACCACACCAGACCGGCGTGCTCTTCGCGCAGACGCTCGAAGCCGATACCGCGCGCCTCGAACGCGGCGCGGCCTTCGGTCTCCAGCACCACGTCCGCCTGAGCCGCGAGGCGCGCGAAGAGCTCGCGGCCGCGCTCGGACTCCAGGTCGAGGGTGACGCCGCGCTTGCTGGTATGGAGGGCGAGCCAGGGCAGGCTTCGCTCCGGATCCCGCGCTCCGCCCAGGAAGGGGGCCCGGCGCGCGCGCAGATCGCCGCCCGGGGGCTCCACCTTGATCACGTCCGCACCCAGATCGCCGAGGATCTTCCCGGCCAGCGCGCCGCTCTCGTCGCCCACCTCGATCACGCGGACGCCGTCCAGCGCTCCGAGCACCTCGACCTCCAAGATGCGGTTGGAATCGCGTATCCTACCAGATTCTGACGCTCCGTCAGAAAGCAGCGCGGCGGGGGACTCCTTGCGAACACCGGATCTCTTCGACCTCGGCGGGCGCGTCGCCCTGGTGACCGGCGGCGGACGCGGAATCGGCCGGCACCTGGCGATCGGCCTGGCGGAAGCCGGAGCGGACGTCTTCGTGGCGTCGCGCAAGGCGGCCAACTGCGAGGCCGTGGCCGAGGCCATCCGCGAGACGGGGCGGCGCGCCTGGGCGATGGAGGCGGACGTGGGCCGCAGCGAGTCCATCGACGCCCTGCTCGAGGCGATCTACGCCGAGGTGCCCCGCGTCGACATCCTCGTGAACAACGCGGCGGCCACCTGGGGTGCGCCGACCCTCGACTACCCGCTCGAGGGCTGGGACAAGGTCTTCGCCGTCAACGTGCGCGGCCTCTGGCACCTCTCCCAGCAGGTGGCGCGCCGCATGCGCGACCAGGGCGGCGGCTCGATCATCCACGTCAGCTCGGTCTCGGGCCTGCGCGGAGCGCCCGAGGAGGCCATGCCCGCCGTCGCCTACAACGCGAGCAAGGGTGCGGTCATCACCCTCACCAAGGACATGGCCGCCAAGCTCGCTCGGGACGGCATCCGCGTGAACGGGATCGCCCCGGGGCCCTTCGACACCGACATGATGGCCCACATCCATGCCGACGAGGCGAAGAAGGCCAACCTGCTGCGCCAGGTCCCCCAGCGGCGCTGGGGCTACGAGGACGACATCAAGGGCGCGGTGGTCTTCCTCGCCAGCGACGCCGCGGCGTACGTGACCGGTCACACCCTCGTGGTCGACGGCGGAATGAACGCGATCTAGGCGTCGGGCAGGCTCTGATCCGAGAGGCCTTCCGCCCACTCGAAGCACTGCACCTCGAAGCTCACCGGAAGCCGGTAGCGCACGTAGAAGTGGTGCAGCTTCACGGCCTTGTAGTCGTCCATGGCCCGGTCGGTCAGCTCCACCTGCGGATCGCGCTCGCCGTAGGCGCGAGCCCTCTCGTAGAGGGCGTCGAGCTCGGCCGGCGTGGTCACCGACATCCCGACGTGCTCGCTGGGACCGCAGCGCATGGGATCGTCGGCTCCGTGGATGTAGACGAACTGCTCGTTGCTGTGACAGCGCAGCACCAGGAGCTCCCGATCGCGGTCCATGCCCGGCATTCCGGTCCAGCCGAAGACCTCGCCGTAGAAGTCGAGGAGCGCGCGGCGACCGGGCTCGTCGAGCTCCCCCGGTGCGACGGTGAGGGCAACGTGGTTGAAGCGCGGGATCGTCGAGCTCATCGGATCTCCAGGAGGGCCGGGCTCACCCGGCGGGGTCTTCCTTGGGGACGATCATCACCTTGCCGGCCAGCTCTCCGGCCGCCAGGCGGTCGATCGCCTCGCGGAGACGCTCCAGCGGAACGTCTTCGCGCTCGATCAGGTGCTCGACGGGAAGCCGTCCCGACGCCAGCAGGGCGATCGCGTCGTCGAAGCCGCCCGCGTCGTACTCGTAGGCCCCCGTCACCACCAGCTCGTTCAGCAGGATCCGGTTGTGGTCGAGCTTCGGTCTGCGCATTCCGGTTCCCACCAGCACGAGGGTCCCTCCCCTGCGCAGCTGGGCGAGGGCCGCCTCCATCGCGCGCGGGTTTCCCGAGCACTCGAAGGCCACGTCGAAGGGGCGCTCCACCACGCTGAAGGGCATGCGCGGGGCCTCCAGCCGATCGGGCTCGACCACCGTATCGGCCCCGACCCGGGCGGCGCGCTCGCGCCGGGCCGGCGCGGGCTCGCTGGCGGTCACGTCCGCGATGCCCCGAGCGCGGAGCGCCGCGATCACCAGCAGCCCCAGCGGCCCGGCCCCGGTCACCAGTGCGCGCTCGCCGGGACCCGTCCCGGAGCGGGTCAGCGCGTGCAGGGCCACGGCCAGGGGCTCGGCGAGGGCCGCCGTGCGCAGAGACAGGCCGTCGGGCACCCGCAGCAGGGCGCGGGCATCCACCTTCTTGAACTCGGCGAACGCGCCCTGGAAGCGGCTCGTCGCGAGATCCATGCGCCGATCGCACAGGGACGGCCGGGCCTCGCGGCAGGCGCGGCAGTCCCCACATCCTTCCAGGACGCCGCCCACCACGGGATCCCCGATCTGCCAGCCGCGTACCGACTCCCCGAGCCGCGCCACCCGGCCGGCGTACTCGTGCCCACCGATGCTGTCCGGACGCCCCATCCCCTCGAGCACCATGTGCAGGTCCGTTCCGCAGACGCCGCAGTGGCTCACCTCCAC
>JANQFA010000030.1 GCA_028278065.1 Myxococcota bacterium | reverse complement strand
ATCTCGGACTGCATACGGCCGGGGCTCATGTCGCTGTGAGCTCTGCCGGAGGCAGCCATGTCAGCGAGGAGTGATGCAGCGAGATGAGAACGCGCCCCTCCAGCTTGTGGTAGGCGAAGGTATAGTCGGCGCGTGTCGCGTTGCCATCGCCGTCGACAAAGGTGTAGTGTCCCATGTCCTTGTACCCGAGACCGCCTGCCTTCAAGACCGGGCCCGCGGCGCTCTGGAATTCGACCCGCTTCCAGCCGCGGTTGAGAAAGCCCTCGTCGTGGGGGTAGCTCGGGTCACCGCCCACGAAGTATGCTCGCGCACCGGCGCGATCGAGCCGAATGACATCCGCCAGGGTGGGCTTGAACAGCAGGGGCTCGTCCGCGGTCCCGAAGTCATAGAGCGCCAAGAGCCGATCGACGTCGCGCTCGGTGACGTACTTGGCCCATGCGCGCTGTGCGGCGATCACTTCGGCTTTGGTCATGGGCTCGAAGGTGCGTTCGGACATCCTTCACATCTCCTTTGCTCGATTGCAGGCAAGGACCACAGGATGCCATCCGGAAGCTCGATTCGTGAGCGATGGGTCGCGCAGATGGCGATGGAGAACCCGTGGGCGGGGGTGCACGGGAGCCGCGACGGCGCTCAGTCGATCCAGCCCGCCGGGCTCCAGCGCCCAGGCGGCTCCCAGGCGCCGGTCTCGTTCTGCACCGTGAGCACGCGGACGCCGTCCTCGGTCACAGCCACGGTATGTTCGTACTGGGCGGAGAGCGAGCCGTCAGCGGTGATCGCAGTCCAGTCGTCGTCGAGGATCCGGGTCTCCCAGGTGCCAGCGTTGATCATCGGCTCCACCGTGAAGGTCATGCCCGGGAGCAGGCGACGGCCCCTGCCTGCCTTGCCGTAGTGGGGGATTTCCGGGGGCTCGTGGAAGCGGCGCCCGATGCCGTGGCCCACGAAGTCGCGGACGACGGAGTAGCCGTCGGGCTCGACGGTGGACTGGATGGCCGCGCCGATGTCGCCGATTCGGGCGCCGGGACGCACGGCCTCGATGCCCCGGCGCTGGCATTCGAGCGTCCGCTCCAGGAGCCGCATCACCTCGGGCGCGACGTCGCCCACCGGGACCGTGGTGGCCGTGTCACCGTGGTAGCCCTCGACGATGAGCGTGACGTCGACGCCGATGATGTCGCCCTCGACGAGCTTCCGCGTGCCGGGGATGCCGTGGCAGACCACTTCGTTCAGCGAGGTGCAGATGCTCTTGGGAAACCCCCGATAGTCCAGGGGCGCCGGCGTGACGCCGTGCTCCCGTGCGAACTGCATCTGTAGCTCGTGGATCTCGTCGGTGGTCATGCCTGGCGTCACCTGGCGCACGATCCAGGACAGGCAGCGCGCCGCGAGGCGGCCAGCGGCAACCATTTTCTCGAGCTGGGTGGCGTTCTTGCGATGCAGATCGGGTTGTCGCGCTTGCTTCAGCATCACCTGGTTCACACTGTAGCGTCCGAGGGAACCGCCGGTTCGTAGCCGTCCCGCGAACACGCGCCACACCTGGGCGACGATGGTCCTCGACGCGGACGAGAGCGTGCGATGGATCGCCGTGTGCTCGGTCACTCGCGCCAACCGATGGCCTGAGCGAGCGGCAGCACGCCCTCGGCTGGATGCGCGGATGGCAGGTCCAACGGGGATCCTTCGAGGTCCGGGAGCTTCGCGTCGTGACCGATCCCCGGGGGAACTCAGGCCAGAGCGACCGGAGGGACGTCGATGGCGACAACGACCACGAGATTGCCTTCTCAGGTGTCGGCGCGGTTGGCCGCGGGCGCGACCCGCTTCGCCTCTTCTCGCGCGATCCGCTCGATGGTCGCCTGCACCTCGGGCGTTCGTGAGCTGATCCGCGTCGCTCCTCCCTGCTTGAAGCGGAAGTCGCAGTGGCTGCAGCCGTCCGCCAGGGTCTGGGTCCGAATCAAGCCCCATCCCAGACCCTCGCTCAAGCCGATGTCCGACATGCAGAGGTAGGGCGCGAAGGCGTCGGCCCCGACCTTGCGCGCCAGCTCGAGGTTGCCGCATCGCACGTAGTCGACCCCGTGATCGAAGGCGATGCCGTCCCCCACGACGTAACGCGTCTCGAAATCGCCCGCCCGGACGAGTTCCCGATTCATCGCGCGTCGCTTGATCACGCGCCGGACGAGTCCCGAGAACATCAGCCGGTTCAGCAGCCAGCGTTTCCAGCTCGGCACGCGCTCCATCCTGAGCCGGATGGCCCTGTGGCACAGCTCCCACGCCTCGGACGCATCCCCGCCGCGGGCCTCGACCGCCTGATAGACGGCCAGCTCCTGGGCCGTGATCCAGAGAAAGGAGTTCATGACCGGCGCGCCGCGCCCGGCGACCCAGGGCACCTGGGGCAGGATGTCCAGGTAGCGTTCGCGTGCGTCGCGCACGAGGTCTCCGGCTTCGTGCTCCCCGTAGCGTTCCGCGAGACAGTCGCGAAGCAGCCGGGCCGTTCGGTCGAAGTCCTGGAGCGACTTCCTCGTGCGCCGAGACCGCTTGCCGTGCACAGAGCCTGCTCGAGTCTCTCCTGAGCTCATCACGCCCTCCTGCGGCCATGGGTGACGCGGCAGCGAACGCTCTGGCCGACTCGCTGCGCGGGCGCTCCGCTCCGCATGCCGAGAGCAGTCCGCCTCCCGAGGGTCGCTCTACGTCACTTGCCGGAAGGCTTGAAGCCCGGCTCCATCAGCTTCAGCACCTCGGGCAGGAGCCTGCGGATGCCGATGTTCTTGACCGCCTCGAGGCCCTTGCCGCCTTCGCGCGCGATCGGCACACGGGCCACCTTCTGCTGCATCATGAGCTCGAGGACCTCGAGGGCGCTGGCGCTCTCCGGAAGCCAGAAGACCTCCTTCGAGGCGTAGTGCCGGATCGGATCCTCCCAGCCGTTCTGTCCGTGTACGATCATCCGGCGCGCGAACTCGAGCGTGAGGTCCTGCTCCGAGAGCATCCCGACCAGCGAGCCGTCGCGCGTGACGGCGACCGATCCGACGGGACTCCGGCGGGTGAGCATGCGGTCGAGGACGCTCTTCACCGTGTCGCCTTCGTCCGCGCTCACCAGCGGGTTGGTCTGGATGTCCTGCTGGTTGACGGCGGCGAGCGCCTCCCGGTCGGAATCGCTCAGCGCGTCGTGGGCGACCTTCATCCAGATCTCGAGCCGCGCGAGCCCGACGGGGATCCCCGTGCCGTCGTAGGGCGGGTCGGCCCGCTGGATGAAGGGGACGTGCCGGAAGCCGCGCGTGTACATCAGCTTCCCGACGTCGACGAAGCTGTCGTCCAGGGTGAGGGTGATGGGATGGGTGCGCATGTAGTCGTGTACGTGCGCGTCGGCGTCGCCGGGGATCGGATGCTCGGCGAGCTTCCGGAGGACATCCCGGGCTGTGTAGACCCCCTGGAGCTTGCCGGTTGCCGGGTGTGTTACGAGCAGGCAGGCGACCCGGTCGCGTTCGAAGCGGTCGAACACCGTCCGGTAGGGCTGGTTCGATCGAATCGGCGAGAGGAAGGCCGGTTCGAAGACCTGGCGCACGCTTGCCGCGCCGATGGACTGCAGACTCATCGGGTTCCTCCTCGCGTCTCAGGGCCTCGCACGACGCGTCGCGCAGTAGACCATCTTCTCGCGCACCATCGTGTCGATGTCGTCGAGGGAGTAGCCGGCTTCGAGAAGCAGCTCCTCCGTATGCTCGCCGTGCGCCATCGCCGGCGCGGGGTCGAACTCGGCCCCATCGTAGTTGGCGATCAGCATCTCTTCGCCGTCCGACGCCATGACCGGTGCGATCATGTTCCGGTCCCGGAGGTGCTTGTCGTCCGAGACCTCCTCGAGGTGCACGTGCTTCTGCGCGGGGATCTTGCCGATCAGCTCGATCACCTCGTCGGGCGTCATCTGCCTGGTCCGCTCCTCGATCGAGGCGCCGATCTCGTCCCGGTGGCGGAACATCTCCCAGGAGTCCGTGCAGTGCTCCGCCAGGTCGTCCGCGCCGAGGACGTTGCCGAGGGCTTTCGAGGCCGCGGTGGTGACGGCGCCGATCACCACGTACTGCGGGATCGTCTCGGTCTGGCCATCCTCGCCCGGCCGCTCGAGCGGCTTGCACTCGAAGTTGCCGAAGCTCGGTACGAACCAGTGCCGGTCGTAGGGCTGACGGTCGAAGGGCCCGCCGCCCATCATCTCCTTGAAGCGCTGGGTCCAGGCCGTCGTGCCCATGTAGCCCTGCCCCTCGACGGCGATGCCCAGGAGGGTGACGTCGTACTTGAGGCCGATGCCGGTCTTCTCGGCGATCCGGATGCCGGTGGAGACGTAGAGAGCGGCCCGGCAGGCGGCCCAGTGATCGATCACCGAAGGGCCGCCGAGATTGGGCTGTCCGTCCTGTGCGCGCTGGTAGGTGTAGCCCGCCCGGGCGATGGCCGTGTGGTGAAGGCCCAGCCGGCTCGTCCCGTCGTAGCTGCAGTTCACGGCGACCGTGCGCGGATCGATGCTCTGCAGGTGCTCGTAGGAGAGGCCGAAGCGGTCCTGGAGCGACTCGGCCAGGTTCGTGACCCGCGCGTCGAAGTTCTTCTTGCGCGCGAGGCGGCGAATCACCGAGATGGCCGTGTCGCTATCGAAGTCGAGGGCGAGCGTCCGCCAGCTGACCTTGGAGCCGGGGATGTCCGCGCCGTAGCCCGTCGACTCGTTGATGAGGCTCGCGCGGCGCGGCTTCCCGTCCTTGTCCTCGAAGGGGAGGATCAGGCGCGAGCCGTCGACCTGGCGGACGTTCTCGATCTCGATGCCGCTGTGCAGGGTGCGCTCGAGGTTGACCTTGACGCGACCCTTGAACACGTGCGTTCCCACGAGGAGAACGGTCCCCGCCGAGTAGTTCTGCATGGCCTCGAGCGCCATGGCCTGTCGGATGTTCATGTCGGCCCTCCCGGTTTTCTCAGCTCGCGATCCGCGCTTCGAGGTCGAACACGTGGCCGTCGGCGCCCTCGATCTTCGGTCGGATCAGGCGCGCGACGACATGCTCGGAGTCCACCTTCCAGAGCGAGACCTCGAGGTCGTCTTCCTGGTAGAAGGGGCGCAGGAACGCCGGCACGCGCAGGCCGCGCAGCCGGGCGACGTCGTCGCCCAGGTACTCGCGCAGGATGTCGTGGGTCACGATGCTGATCGCACAGGGGCCGTGCGCGCGCGGGTCCGACTCGTCGATGTGCCGGAGGTTCGGGTCCTCGGAGGCGCAGGCCCAGCGGAACACCAGTCGCTTGCCGCCGAGGCTGTGCTGGATCACCGAGTCGGGGTCGCGCTCGGGGATCTCGACGGGGTTCTTCGGCGGTCGCTCGACCCCGTCCGGGGCCATGCCGGCCACCCGGCACATGATCTGGACGTCCTGGTAGTGCGTCGATCCGTCCGTGCTCCACAGCTCGCCCACGTGACGAACGAAGGCACTGCCCTTCACGCCGTAGATGCCGTCGAGGTGGTGCCGGATCTCGCCGAACGCGGTACCGGGCATGGGCTCGTGGAAGACGATCTCGGTGCCCATGTAGAGGCCGCGGCCGCGGCCATCGCTGTCGGGCTCGCCGTGCTGCCAGGTGTCGTAGCCGCCCGGGCCGCAGAGCGTCGTCATCACCGGCTCGGTGTTGCGTGCGTACTGGAGCACGAGGTTGTGGCCCGTGAGCGGGTGGGCCAGGGTGCCGGTTCCCTGCTTCAGCCAGCGCTCGCGCGCGGCGTCCCGCACCTCGGAGGAGCCCACGCCGTCCACGTCGCTGGCCTCGGCGAGAAGGGGCCGGAGGTTCCACGACCAGGCGATGGGGACCCTCGGGAACTCCTTGTTCGAATCCTTCGTGTCTACCTTGAACTCGTCGCTCATGGAGTCTCCCATGTCCTGTCTCCCAGGGTGTCGTCTCGATCGGTCTGCTTGCGAGGTGCCAGCGCAGGCGGCCGGCGGCGGCTGTGCCGGAGTCCGCACACGATGGAACGGGCCCGGCACAGCAATCTACCGCAGCCTACCCGTTCGGCACCCGGCCCGGCGGTGGCGCCGGGAAGGGCGCGACGATCACGCTCCGAGTCGACGGCAAGACCGTCGCCGACGGTGAGATGCCCGCGACGGCTCGGGGCTGCTTCGGCATCGGTGTTCTCGTCACGCGCGCGCCCGCACCCTGTCGAGCCCTCGCTGGTGGATCTCCTGGATCTCGCGCTTCAGCCGCTCCAGCTCCTCCCCGACTTCCTCGGCCTCGATCGCCCGCCACGCCTCGGAGCACGCTTCGGTGATCGCCCCGAAGGCCTCGGCGCGCAGGTCGGCCGCCACGACCACGTGCCTCGCATCGCCCAGCTCCTTCTCGCAGCGTCGGGCGATCCGCTCCGAATCCTTGCGCGCGCGCCGGATGGCCCGCCGGATCCTGCGACGGTGTCTCCAGCCGTCGAGCCGCAAGCCTCCGACGCCGGCCTCGGTCCGGAGCCGGTCTCGAACCCCCTCGGTCTCGGCACCCCGGATGCTCGCAATCGACACGCTCTCGGTCGCACGCTGGGAGGCGAGGAGAGTGGCCGGCCGCGCGTCTCCCTCGCGCGCCGCCTCGTCCCGCAGCTCGTCCACCAGGCCGGACACGCCGTGGCACTCGAAGAGATCGCGCGCGCTTCCGGCTCCGATCACGAGGCCGGACTCCCAGCGCGCGATCACCGCAGCCGCCGCCCCGGCGACGCGTGTCACCCGCGGCGACAGGGCCCTGCGGTCACTCGGTGCACACGGCTTCACGGGGCCTCGGGGCTCGAGTAGTCTTCGCGGTAGACGCGATAGCGATCCTCCAGCGCCCGCAACGCCCGCTCGTAGGCGCGGCCATCCATCGACGCGAAACGCACACGCACCGGGTGCACACAGCCCGCGCGCGTCCGCCGATCGGTGTCCGGGAAGCGACGGTCCAGCTCCGAGATGGGCAGGACCTCCCCCTCGATGCGGATCGTGGAGGCCGACAGGACGGTCCCCTCGAACAGCTGCTCGGGGCAGTTCGGCCGCAGGCTCGACAGGCCGACGCCCATCCGCCCGGAGGCGTCATCGGTCTTCCAGTCCGCGCGGGTGGTCTCGAGGCGAGCGGCCAGCTCGTCGCGTTCTCGCTCGAGCTCCTGGACGACGGCATCCTGTGGCCCCGGAGCCGCAGCCGTCGACTCCCGAGAGAGCACCGCGTCGACCCCGATCAGGAAGAGGACGACGAAGAGGACGTTGAGGGCCAGCTCGGCCAGAGACAGGCTCAGCGCGTCGAAGCGCTTCACGACAGGCGGCCGACGCGATCGACGTCGACGAGTCGGAGATTCCCGTCGATCCGATCGAGCTCGTGGATCCGCTTCACCGCGATCTCGACGAACTCGGTGAGGATCCCATCGATCGCCTTCAGGTCGTCGCGGATCGCGGTGGCGGCGGTCGATGCCTCGCCGGCCGTCCTGCCGAGCACCACCCCCACGCCCCCCAGCATTCGCAGGGCTTCGGCGGTCTCGGCGCTGGCGCCCCGCACCGCATCGAGCTCGACCGCAGGCGAAGCCTGCTGCAGGCCGCGCGTCACGTTCGCGATCTCCTCCCCGAGGGCCGCCAGGCGATCGCGAACCACCCGGTTGTTCGACGTGAGGGCGTCCGCCGTGCCGGTCGCGGCCTCCAGGATCGAGCGGTGGCCCTGGTCCAGCAGCTCCGACGTCTGGCGCGCGGACTCCTCGATGTGCTCAGCGACCCGCGTCTGGACGCGCTCCAGGCTGGAGAGCGTGGAGCGCACCGACCGGACGTACTTCGCGCTCGCAGCCTTTTCCGATTCCATGAGCTGCTCGCGGTGCGCGAGGAACTGCTCCACGAAGGCCACGAAGTCCCGCTGGATGTCCTGCTGATCCGCGAGGGTCCGTCGTAGACGGTCGGTACCGTGCTCGGGCCGCTCCTCGCGGCGATCCGCCGTGGCGGTCATCATGACGAGGATCTGTCTCGCGGTCAGACCCACGATCGAGGTCGACAACGCGGTTCCAAGCCCGAGGGACAGCTGCGTCAGGTCCGCCGCGAAGGCAGGACGAAAACGCAGGAAGAGAGCGACGAGCGCGATCTGGGTCAGCAGGAAGCCGAGGTAGTACGGCGAATCGCGGAGCGTGTCCCCGGGAGGGCTTCCGCTTCGAGAATGCTGGACACAGAGAAGGCCCGTGTAGGCCGCGACGACGAGTGCCGGCAGCAGCCACATCCCCGGCAGGGCGTAGATCGAACCCGAGCCGGCGCCGAGGGCCAGCAGGAACCAAGCGAGGTGCACGCCGCCGCGCGACGGCACGGCGGCAACGGATCGCCCGGCGCTGTCCAAGTCAGACCTCCTCGAGCGGAACGGCGCCACCGCCACTGATCTTCTCGATCGCCTGCTCGTGTTGGCGCACGATCGACCTGATGAGATTGTCCTTCAGGAACTGGGGAGCATCCTGGGCCTGCGCCGCTTCCAGCTGGCGAGCGGTGCGGCGCATCAGGTCCTGCTGGAGGCTGGCGCGCTTGTCGTAGTTCTCGATGTCGAGCTTCTGGAGCTGTTCGAGATAGTCCGCATCGATCTGGGCGAGGGCGGTAGCGACATTGAGGTCCGCCTTCTTGTTGGCGACCGTGACCATGGCGCCCAGCTGATGCGTCAGCGCGGAGAGCCGGTGCTTGTAGAACTCGCGCGCGGCGGCGAGCTCGGCGCGCTGCTTGGCGTGACGCGCGCGCAGGCTGCCGACCATGCCGGTATCCCAGTCGTCGCCATCCGGCGTCACCCATTCGCCGATTCCCAGGCCGCTCCCGAGATCCTGGAGCTGCTTGTCGCCCGTCTCTTTGCGGATCTTGTCCGGAGGTTGGGCGGACTCCACCATGGCCCACTTGCCGTCTTCGCTTTCGTGCTGACCCACTTGACAATCTCCCTTGACGTAAACAGAGTTTGACATCTTTTCTCGCGATCGCCAAAGGGGGGCTCCTGGCACGAGGCGGCGCGGGGCCGGTCCTGCATGGAGTCCCGGAAAGCGAGCGATGTCAGGCGGTTAAGCGCCGAAGTTGCTTCCCGCCGCGGGCCTGTGGCCGCTGCGAGCCGGTCAGCTCGAGGGCGGCGGACGGTGCCGCGCTGGCGTCGTCCACCAGGGCATCGGCACCGAGCGCCTCGAGCAGGTCGGGTGCTTCCACGCAGGCGCGACCGCCGACGACGACCTTGAGCGCGGAGTTCGAGGACGCCGCTCGGATGTCGCGGATCGTTCGGGCGACCTCATCGGCGAGATCGCCGCGCGCAACCGAGAGTCCGACCACATCGAAGCGATCTTCAGCGACCAGTGCGGCGAGGCGACGCCGGGAGGCTCCGGGCTCGCCCCGGACCCACCAGCCCTCGCGACGGAAGAGCTCTGCGACGATCAGGACGCCGAGCAGGTGTTGATCGCCAGGGGCGGAGGCCAGCATCACCCGCGGAGCTGCGACGGATGGACACACACGGATGTCTTCATACACGCCCAGTTCGCGGAGCACCTGATGGAGACGGCAGAGGCCCAGCGTCGCATCGGGGAAGTCGGACGAGTCGGCGTCCCAGAGCTCCCCGAGACGCCTCGCAGCGTTGGGCAGCAGATCGAGGAAGATCGCCTCGTGTGTGACGCCGCGCTCGAGCAACGCCTGGACCAGGCGCCGGGTGGACGCAGCCGACTCGTACCGCACGGTCTGGAGGAAACGCGCACGATCCTCGACCCCGATTGCAGGCGCCCGGGCCTTCGCCGCAGGTGCTTGCACGTCTCCGAGCGAGCTCACGCAGCGCGGGAGTACGTCGCGCTCGACGATGCGCAGCAGGAGCTGCGCGTCGTCGAGCCCCCCGTCGGAGGGGTGCGCCGGCCTTTGGAACAGGTAGCGCTTGAGCCTGGTCCCCAGATCCAGGAAGGCAAAGAGCGGGATGATCCGCGTGCCGACCGCCGGGGCCGGGTCTCGGCTTTCCGAATGCAGAAGTCTCACGGGGGCTGCTCCCGCTGTCTTCGGTCCGGACTCTCGGGAATCCCCTACCGCGTGTCAATCCGATCGACGTCCGGTCGGCACGAAACCTCCGGCCCACTTGCAGCGTTCGACACACGTGTCCTCATCGGAGGCTGTTCCGTCAGGCCATCGCCGAAATCGGGCGCTTGTTGCTACGGGACCACGGCGCCTTCTTCGAGGGAGTGGGACTCCTCGGCGTCTGCGCCCGGCTCGGACACGGGGACGTCGGTGACGGCCTCGCCGGGGGCCTCCTCTGCGGCTGCGCCGGCCTCATCAACCACCGGTGCGGCGGCAGCTTCGGCGTCCTCGACCGCGGGTTCCGACGGGTTCTCTTCTTCGGAGGCCGCGGGCCCGGCCTCTTCCGCCGGGGCGGACGCGTCGCCGAAGGGTCCCCGCGCGGCCAACGCCTGGAGGCTTGCGATGCCGTCGCGCAGCTCCTCTGCGAACGCCTCCTGTCGGCTAGCCGACGTCTTCGTCTCGAGCAGCTCAGCGCGGGCCTCGGCCAGTTCCACCTCGAGAACCTCGACCCTCGCGTTCGCTGCGGCGAGCGCTCTGCCGTCTCCGGGGCTCTGCGAGCGCGCGGCCAGCAACCCGAGGATCGCGACGACCAGTACTCCGCAGACCCAGTACGCCACGGGCCAGCCACCCGATGACTCCGCGTGCGCGGTGTCGGCCGGGGGTCGAGAGCTCGCCTTGGGAGCAGCGGGCCGCGCTTTTCTCGGCGCCTTCGGCTCGGACGCGGCCGCCGCGGACTTCGTCTCGCTCGGCGTCTCCGGCTCGGACGCGGCCGCTGCGGACTTCGTCTCGCTCGGCGCCTTCGGCTCGGACGCGGCCGCCGCCGACCCGCTCTCCTCGGGTGCCGCGGTCGCCGATTCGTCCGACGCGGCAGGTTGGGTCGGCGCTGCGGCACGGCCTCCGGCCTTGGGTTCGTCCTTCTCGGGCCGATCGGTGCTTGAGGAGGTTGCCTTCTTGCTGGGGGTCTTCTTCTTTTCCGGCACGGCTGGCTCCTTTGCTTGGTAAACAGGGGGAAGTAGCACTCTCGGATGCGTCTTCCACGCCATGCAAGCTCCAGAATCCGCTCGCCGAAATCAAGGCGCTCACGACGGAGAACGCAATTGCGTTCGACACCGGCGACGACGGAGTCTCGGTCTGGAGCCTCGGTGACGGCATGCTGCCGCTCTTCGTCGCACGTCGAGGGCATGTGGAAGTGAGGCGTCGTGCCGCAGTTCTCGCTGCGAG
>JANQFA010000029.1 GCA_028278065.1 Myxococcota bacterium | reverse complement strand
TCGTAGAGGAGGGCGGTGTAGCCGCGCCCGACCGGGACCGAGGTGCTTCCGAAGGCGATCTCGATCTCGGTGATCGTGATGCTGCCCGGGTCGCTGAAGTAGTTGCCCCAGAGGAAGTCGCCGGCCGCGCCGTGACCGAGGGCGGTCTCGGAGGTGCCGTCATCGGCGCTGTAGGTCGTGGCGGCCGCCGGCGCGGCGACGAAGAGGCTCGCTGCCATGAGGAGGATGCGGATGAGGGGTCGCATTCCCCAGATATCGGGGGTGCGCCTCGTCTGCTTGAGGGTGAAACCCAACAGTTCTGGCGTTGGCGCTCCCCAGGGGCGCCTAGGGCCTCCCCGCGGGTGATCTCTAGGGCTCCGTAGGCTTCTCGGTGGTCACGAGCATCCAGATCCGACCTTCGTGGAGGATCCGCGCCCGCGCGAGCCCGGCCGAGGCGATCCGCTGGAGGATCTCCTCGTGGCCGAAGGCGTGGACCCCGATGGTGCGCTCCTGCCGCTCCGCATTTCGCCTCTCGCGCGGGGACTCGCCCCGCCGGATGACCGCCGCCGTGAAGCGCCCGCCCGGGACGAGGACCCGCTGGATCTGGCGGAGCGCGCGGTCGGGGTCGGGGAAGAGGTGGAGCGCACCGCAGCAGTTCACCACCTCGAAGGACGCCGCCCGGAAGGGCAGGTCGAGTGCGCTCCCGCGCACCAGGTCGACGTTGGCGAGGCCCTCACGGGCCGAGCGCCTGCGCGCCTCGGCGAGCATGGGTCGGGACAGGTCGAGCCCCACCACCCGGCCCCCCTCGATGCGCCGCGCGAAGGGGCGTGTGTAGATGCCGGATCCGCAGGCCAGGTCGAGCACCCGGGAGGCGCGCCCCAGCTCGGCCGCCTCGCCGATGAGCTCGATCTCGCGATCGAACGAGATCCCGGCGGCGAGGGCGAACGGGAAGCTGCGCCGCCAGAGCCGGCTCTCGTAGATCGCGACCAGGGGCGGCCACTCCATCAGCCGCTGTCCGAATCCCTTCGCCTCCCGCTCCGTCACGACTCGAGCTCCGGCCCGATGCGCTGCACCCGCATGAAGCGGGGGACCTCGCCGAGGTTGGGCGCCGGGGTGCGCAGCGGCTGCAGGCCGGAGGCCGGCGGGATCGTCCAGGTGGCCCGATCCTCGCGTCGCACCCCGTGCTTCTTCTCCAGTCGATCCCAGAGGCGCTCCTCCATGGCCGCAGCCTGCTCGCGCGTGAAGACCCCGCACAGGCGGACGAAGCCCTCCTTGGCGAAGGACCAGCGCTGGACCGACGTCAGCACCGCTCCGCCTGCAGCCAGTCGAGGAGGATGGGGTTCAGCTCCTCGGGCTTCTCCTGATGGACGAAGTGGCCCGCGCCGGCGATCCGCTCGACCCGGATCCCGGCCGGGAAGTCCTCGGCGTCGATCGCCAGGTCGTGGAGGCGCGTGTCCATGCAGCCGTCCAGCGCCCCGGTGATGGCCAGGGTCGGCACGCGGATCGGGGACTCCAGGAGCCGGTTGGTGTCCCTCGCTGCTGGCGAGCGCACGTCGAACATCGCCCTGTAGTACGCGAGCGCGGCCGTCTTCACACCGGGCTCCGCCAGCGTGGCCTTGACGGCGGCCAGCTCCGCGGGCGGAGGGCTCCAGCCCGGCGACCAGTCTCGCCAGAGCTTCTCGATGAGCGCCCAGTCGCGCGCCTCCACGGCCCGGTCGGCGAGCCCGCGGAGCTGGAAGAAGAGCATGTACCACGAGTTCCGGATCTGGCTCGGCAGCTTCCGGATCCCCTGCCGCAGCCGGCCGGGGTAGGGGATCGCCAGGGTGGTGAGCGAGGCCAGGCGTTCGGGGACGAGGGCCGCGGCCGCGTAGCCGATCACGGCCCCCCAGTCGTGGCCCACCAGGTGTACGCGCTCGGCGCCCAGGTCGTCGATCCAGCCCGCCACGTCCTCCGCCATGCGCACGATGTGGTAGTCGCCATCGGCGGGCTGGGAGGAGGGCTCGTAGCCGCGCAGGGTGGGTGCCACGGCGCGGAATCCGGCGTCGGCCAGGGCCGGTAGCTGCAGCCGGAACGAGCGGCGGTTGTCCGGGAAGCCGTGCAGGCAGAGGACGAGCGGGCCCTCGCCGAGAGTCGTCGCGGAGAAGGTGAGGCCGCCGGCGCGCAGGGTGATCTCGCTCTCGTCGCCCATGCCCGGAGTGTCGTCCAGGTCCGGCATGCCTGTCTACGCTGCGTCGTCCGCTCGCCGTCGGTATCGTCCTCGGGGCGGCCCGGAGGTGCCCCGAGATGGCCGACATCACCGTCCGGAAGATCCGCTTCTCCTTCGAGGCGCCCTTCGACTTCGACGTCTCGGACGGTGAGCTCGGAGAGATGCTGGGGCCGCTCGCGCTCTCGATGACGATGCCGTATCTCGAGCCCTACCTGATCCGCACCATGAAGGTGGCGATCAAGCGGATCAGCGACCCCGCCCTTGCGGAAGACGCGCGGCGCTTCTCCCAGCAGGAGGGACATCACTACCGCAACCATGCGGTCCTCAACGACCGGATCCGGGCGCAGTTCGACGAGTCGGTCGCCGCCGCCTTGCGCGGCATCGAGGCGGATCTCGAGGCCGACTACCAGCGCTTCACGCGGACGCGGTCGCTGCGCTTCAACCTGGCGTATGCGGAGGGCTTCGAGGCGATGACCTGCGCCGCCGCCCTCGCCGCAGCCGAGCACGGCGCCTTCGAGTCGGAAACGCTCCCCGGGGCGGAGATGTGGGCCTGGCACATGGCCGAGGAGATCGAGCACCGCACGGTCGCCTTCGACGTCTACGCGCACCTCGTGGGGAGCTATCCGTATCGCATCCTGGCCGGCACGTGGTCCCAGTGGCACTACGTCTCGTACATCCGCCGCTTCGCGAAGTGCATGGCGAATGCCCTCGGGCGCACGCCGAAGGGTCCGAAGACGCCGCTGCAGCGCGCCGCGCTGCGCAACTACCTGCGCACCTGGAGCCCGCGCTACGACCCGGCGAAGATCGAGCTGCCGGCGGGGGTGGAGGAGCTCCTGGCGCGCTACTCGGCGATGGCGGCTCCTTGACGGACTGGCGGGACGTGGCGAGCGACGCCTCGCGTCGGCTTGCGGAGGTCGGGCTGGACATCGCAGCGCCGTTTCCGAGCCGGCTGGTCGGCGAGCTGGCCTCCCGCCCCGTGCTCGCCGGACGCCTGGGGCTCGTCATCGGCAATACGCGGGCCCTCTGGCCGCACCTGGCGCGTGCGCTCGAGCGCGAGCCCGCGCTGCGCGCGGCGCCGCACCCCGTCGACCGTTACTGCGAGGAGCGGATCGGGGTCGTGCTCGACGAGGCGCCCGCCGCCCACGACGTGATCTGGGCCCACACGCCTCCGCCCGACGCGTATCCCGTCCAGGCGCTCGCGGAGGCCGCGGGCCTCTGCGACATCGCTCCCTGCCGTCTCGCGGTCCACGCGCGCTTCGGGCCGTGGCTCGCGCTGCGGGCCGTGGCCGTGCTCGACGTGCCCGGGCCGGCGGAGCCCTCCGCGCCCGCCGGTGTCTGCGCCTCCTGCAGCGCACCCTGCAGGGCGCCCTTCGAGCTCGCCCGGGCCGCCCCCGGCAGCCCGGAGTCCCGCTGGCGCCTCTGGCTCGCGGTGCGCGACGCCTGTCCGGTCGGCCGAGAGCACCGCTATCCCGAGCGTCAGCTCCGCTACCACTACACCAAGGACCGCAGCCTGCTCGCCGGCGGCTAGTGCTGGCGAGCGGGTTGCGAAGATCGCGGGAGGAGTCATGGGGCGCATCGCAGGTGGGCTTGTGCTGGGGCTGGCGCTGGTGGCAACGGCCGGATCCGGCTGTTCGGATCGGGAGCAGCAGGCGGCCGGGCCGGAGGCCGTGGGCTTCCAGATCGATCGCGTGTTCGAGACGGACGACGAGACGATCCGACTCGAGCGACCCGCTCCGGGCGCCGAGCGCCGGGCCTTCTTCGGCGACCTCCACGTCCACACCA
This sequence comes from Myxococcota bacterium, assembly GCA_028278065.1. GTDB lineage: Bacteria > Myxococcota_A > UBA9160 > UBA9160 > JAFDET01 > JAFDET01. Next base: position 32,265 of record JANQFA010000029.1, on the reverse strand, counting down.
CCTACTCGTTCGACGCGTTCGCCTTCGGCACCGTGGCGACTCCCTACGACGCCTACCGCTACGCCCTGGGCGAGCCCATCCGCCATCCGGGCGGCTTCGACGTGCAGCTGCGCGAGCCCCTCGACTTCTACGCCGTGACCGATCACGCCATGTTCCTGGGCGCGGTCCGGGCGGCGGCCGACACCTCGACGGAGTTCTCGAAGCTCGAGATCGCTCGTCCCCTGCACGATCTCAACGATCCGGACAACATGGGGCTGCTCAGCCTGAGGGGACGCCTGCAGGCGTTCGCGACCTTCCTGCCGAACGCGATCGCGGGAGTCGGGGACGGGAGCGTCGATCGCGAGCTCGTCCTCGACGTGGCGCGCCGCGCGTGGAAGGACATCGTGGACGCGGCCGAGCTCTTCAACGATCCGGGCCGCTTCACCACCTTCGTCGCCTACGAGTACACGTCCTCGACTGACGACCGCGGAAACCTGCACCGGAACGTCATCTTCCGTGGGGGCGCGGAGCTTCCCGCCGTTCCCTTCTCGCGCTTCCACTCGCAGAACCCCGAGGGTCTCTGGGACTGGATGGACGGGCTGCGCGCGCGCGGGATCGAGAGCCTGGCCATCCCGCACAACTCCAACGGCTCGAACGGCCAGATGTTCAAGCTGGTCGACTGGGCCGGCGATCCCATGGACGACGCCTACGGCGAGCAGCGCATGCGGAACGAGCCGCTCGTCGAGATCACCCAGGTCAAGGGCACCTCCGAGACGCACCCGCTGCTCTCGACGACCGACGAGTGGGCCGGCTTCGAGATCACGCCCTACCGGGTCGCGACCCTGGAGCCGAGCGAGCCCGCCGGGAGCTACGTGCGCGATGCGCTCAAGCGGGGCCTGCTGCTCGAGTCGGCCGGGGTCGCCAATCCGTACCGCTTCGGCTTCGTCGGAGCCAGCGACACCCACACCGGGGCCATCTCGGCCGACGAGGACAACTACTTCGGCAAGGTGGGCCTGATGGACGCGCTCCCCGAGCTGCGCGGCTCGGTGCACGTCCCCTGGCTCTACGCGCTCCTCGGTCGCCTCCTGGTTCCGAACCTGCTCACCGAGGTGGACGGCCGCACCTACGTGCACAGCGCGTCGCCCACCTACGGCGCCTCCGGCCTCACCGGAGTCTGGGCCGACGAGAACACCCGCGAGTCGATCTACGCTGCGTTCCGGCGCAAGGAGACCTTCGCCACCTCGGGACCGCGCATCCGGTTGCGCTTCTTCGGCGGCTACGGGTTCGAGGCGGGCCTGCTCGACGATCCGCACGTCGTCGAGACGGCGTACGCCGAGGGCGTTGCGATGGGCGACGATCTTCCGCCGAGCGACGGGAGTACGCCGCGCTTCCTGCTCTGGGCGCTCGGAGATCCGCGCAGCGCGCCGCTGCAGCGTCTCCAGATCGTGAAGGGCTGGGTGGAAGGCGGCGAGGCCTTCGAGCAGGTGTACGACGTCGCCTGCTCCGGGGGAGCGCCCGTGGACCCCGCGACCCGGCGTTGCCCGGACAACGGTGCCCGGGTCGACCTCTCCGACTGCTCGATCACGGCGGGCGTCGGCGAGCCCAGGCTTCGCGCACTCTGGGAGGATCCGGACTTCGACCCCGCCGAGCACGCCTTCTACTACGCGCGGGTGCTCGAGAATCCGACCTGCCGCTGGTCGACCTGGGACGCGCTGCGTGCGGGCGTCGAGCCGCGTGCGGACCTGGCGAAGACGATCCAGGAGCGCGCCTGGTCCTCGCCGATCTCCTACGTGCCCTAGTCCCGCGTCGCCGAGAGCGGACAGGCCGGATCGCGGACGATCTCCGAGGGTGGGCTATGTTCGGCCCCGACCCCGGAGGTCCCCTGTCCAAAGCCGCCCTCTACTGGCGCCTCTTTCGGGGAGTCGTCGAGAACCCGCGCTACTTCAGCTTCGTGCTGCGCGGGGGCGGTACCGCGCAGATCGCCAGGCGTCTGGCGCGAGGCGAGGCCCCGGCTCCGGGCAGCTTCCATCCCGTCAAGCTCGATCTGCGCATCGTCTGGGGCTGCAATCTGCGCTGCAAGATGTGCGGACAATGGGGCGACACCGGAACCTACTTCGACCTGGGCGCGGAGCGGCTCCGCAGCCGCCTGGACCGCTCGGTCATCGAGAGCGTCGCCGACGAGCTGGTTCCCCATGGCCTGCGCTACGTGGACATCGAGGGTGGCGAGACCTTTCTCCACCCCCAGGTGATCGAGATCTTCAGATCCCTGAAGTCGCGCGGCCTCTTCGTGAAGCCGGTCACGAACGGAACGCGCCTCGACCGTTTCGCGCGCGAGGTGGTGGAGTCGCGGATCGACGCCATCCACGTGTCCCTGGACGGTGATCGCGAGGCGAACAACCTCGTGCGCCAGGCGGAATGGGCCTACGACCGAACGCTGGACGGGCTGCGCGCGCTGGCCGAGGAGCGCAGACGGGCGGGTCGCCGCACACCTCTCGTACAGGTCAACTTCACCATGACCCGCCACAACCGGCACGACTCCCTGCGCCGTCTCTGCGACGATCTCGCGGGTCAGGGGCTGGTCGACGTCATCTCGGTGAAGATGAGCCCCATCTGGATGCCCCCTGAGAAGGGCAAGGCCTACGAAGAGCTGATGAGCCGGGAGTTCGGGATCGAGGCCGGCCTGCAGAGCTGGAAGGGCTTCGTCGAGGACTACGCGGACTTCGGGGACGAAGCCGGCGAGATCGCGGACACGGTCGCCGCGCTCAAGTCGAAGGGGTACGACTTCTTCGTGGACGGCCTTCCGAGCATCGGCCGCGACGACCTGCAGCGGATGTACACGGACTACGACTGGGACCTGGGCCGCGGGCCCTGTCCCATTCCCCACGTGGAGCCCACCATCGAGGCGGACGGGAACGTCTACCCCTGCAACCTGTTCACGGATGAGCCCGTCTCCATGGGCAACGTCAACGAGCAGCCCTTCCTCGACATCTGGTTCGGCGAGAAGTTCCAGGCCTTCCGCAGCATGCTGCGTCGCGAGGGCGGTCTCCTCCCCATCTGCAACCGCTGCTGCCAGCGCACCGAGAGCTGATCGACCGCTCAGCGCTCGGGTCGCAGCCGGCTGGCGACCTCGGCCATGACCTCGGGGCGGAAGAGCAGCTCGACGTGGCCCAGCTCCGCGAAGCGGACGGTCTCGCCGAAGGGGCAGGCGGCTGAGTCGGTCGGCTGGATCAGGAGGTCGCGGCCGGCGACGATGCTGGTGGTGTGCACGTCGGGCGCGGGAAGCCCGTTGAGGTGGCGCAGGAAGGGTCCGTCCGGGAGGAGCTGTCTCACCAGGGCGGACGGGATGAAGTTCGCGGCGTGGGAGCCTCGGTGCGGGGTGCCCAGGGTGATCAGCCGGTCGACCCGACGGGCGCCACCGAGCTGCTGCAGGTAGAAGCGCGCGACCAGCCCGCCCATCGAATGGGCGACGAGGTCGATGCGCCCACCGCCCACCGACGTGTCGATCGCGCGCTTGAGGCCGAGGGCCAGGCTCTCCAGCGAGCCCGAGCTCCGGTAGTCGTAGGAGAGCTGCTGGGCGTGTCCGTGCAGGCGCAGGTAGCCCCTGAGCGGGAGGAAGCCCGCGCGATTGGCGCCCAGCCCGTGGACGAAGACCACCGTGCGCTGGCCGGACCGACGCGCGGTGCGGAGCTGCCGGCTGCGCGTTCCGAACGGGTAGAGGAGGCCGTGGGCCAGGAAGGAGAGGGCCTCGCGGCCGATCGCGCTGCGGACGGCGTGCGGGTCGTGGTCGCTGAGCATGCGGCCATGTTGTATTACAAAAGATTACATTTCAAGCCGAATCGTAGTACGCTGGGGGCGTGGCTGCCCGCGCGTCCCGCAGGCGCTCCAAGCGCCCGTCCGATCGGAAGGACCGGCTGGTCCAGACGCGCGTGCCGCGCGACCTCGAGGTGGCCCTCAAGGCGGAGGCGCGGCGCCGCCGCTCCAGCGTCTCCCAGCTGATTCGCAGCGTGCTCGAGGACGCCCTGGACCTGGTCGACGGCGTGGCCAGCGACGTCGACCGGATCGTGAGCGACTCGGTTCACCTGGCGCGCCATGCCCGGGACAACGCGCGCCGCCTGGTCGCGGCGCGTCCGGAAGGCGGGCTCCTGCCGGCGCGTCCGGAAGGCGGGCTCCTGCAGGACCTCGCCCACGTCGCCGCCTGGAACGACGCCGTTCTCAATCGCGCGGTCGACTGCTCGGTCTGCGCCCGGGAGCTGGCGCGCGGAGAGCGCGCCCATCTGGGACTCAGCGACGACCCACGGGCGCAGGCCACCTGGCTCTGCCCGGACTGCCTCGCTGCGCTCGCCGCGCGGGGCTAGCCGCTCGCCGGCTCGTCTCGCCGCTCGGACGCGACGACCCTGCGCGACCCGCCGAGGCTGCCGGTGGGGACCGAACGCAGCTCGCCGTTGATCTCCGGGACCTTCGGCGGCGCCTTGGCGGGGCGCGACAGGGAGCTGACTCCCCGAAGCCAGCCGAAGTGGCGGAAGAGCAGCAGGAGCCCGCAGGCGACCACGCCCAGGGCGCCGAGCACACCGAAATAGCCGAAGCGGTAGCCCAGCTCCGGCATGTTCTCGAAGTTCATGCCGTAGATGCCGGTGACCAGCGTCAGCGGCAGGAGGACGCCCGAGAGCACCGTCAGCACGCGAGCCACGTCGCTGGTGCGGTTGGCGGCGGCCGCCTGGATGTTGGCCAGGACGCTGTGCAGGAGGTCCCGGGAGGAGTCCACGGCGTCCCGTACGGCATTCGCGTTCTGGAGCATCTCCCGGAAGAAGCCGCGGGCCGGAGCGCTGATGAAGGGGTTCTCCTTGGTCGCCAGCAGCATGAGGACGATCTGGGCGCTCGAGGTGAGCTTCTTGAGGGTGAGGATGTTGCGACCGGCGATCGCGAGGCCCGCTGCCAGCTCCTCCTGGTGACCGTAGAAGACGTGCTCCTGGATCACGTCCAGGAAGTTGTCGTTGGCCAGATTGAGGTGGGCGTAGTCGTACAGGCAGCGCTCCATGAAGAGGAACGTCACGAAGCTGGGTGTCTGGCCCGCCAGGCGGAAGGCGTCCTCGCAGTGGGTCTTCACGTAGTCGATCACCGCGATCGAGCGCCGATGGAAGGTGATGATGAAGTCCGCGCCGAGCACCATGACCGTGCGGGCGAACTCGATCTCCTCGATCGTGCGGGCCGTGTCGAGGTGCTCTTCCGGATCGATCACCTGGTACAGGTAGAACGCCACGCAGTCGTTCCGCTCCACGATCCGGGGCAGGACCTCCGGTTCTTCGAAGTGGTTGATGAGGGCCAGATCGATGTTCCAGTTCTTGAGCAGGTCGTTCAGCACCCCGATGTCGTCCGCCTGGACGTCGATCCAGCAGAAGACGGAGGGGTCCGCGGACTCCCTCCGCAGCGCCTCGCGATCGAAGCGGCGGGCGGTCCGCTCCTGCGGATCGAAGCTGATGCCGAAGAACTGGTCCGGGTCGGTGTGGGGCGCCTGCGACAGCACGACGGGTGGATTCTGGCATCCTTTGCCGCCGTCGGCCATCGCTCAGCCGTCGACGAGGCGCCCCTTCGCGTCGCGAACCTCCGGCCCTCGCACGCGGGCGCGGCCGTCTCCGAATGCGGCGTCCCGCTCCTTGAACGCGCGCGTCACGCCCAGCTGCTGGACGCGCTCGTAGTAGGCGCGGGTTCCGGGAGCGAGATGGGCGCGCGCGTCGTTCTCGGCCGCGAGGCGCTGCAACGTGCGCGCTCCCATCAGCTCGAGCCCCAGGTTGACGATGCGCTTGTTGGCCGAGAGCAGGTGGTGGTCGATCCTGGCGAGCCGATCGAGGAGCCCTTCGACCTCGGCCTCCAGGAGATGCGCCGGGACCGACTTCATCGCGAAGCCGAGGATCGCGGCCTCTTCCCCGCTGATGGTGTCGCCGGTCATCGTGAGCCGCTTCGCCCACTGCGGCCCCACGTGGTAGAGCCACATGTTCGAGGGAAGGGCTCCGAGGTCCCGAGCCGGCGGGAATCCGATGCGCGCGTCGTCCGCGCAGATGACCATGTCGCAGAAGAGAGCGATCACCGTGCCGAGCGCCAGGCAGTGGCCGTGGACCTGCGCGATCACGGGCTTGTGCATCTCGAAGGCCGCGATGTTCAGTCGCTGTCCCGCCTCGATCTGCCAGCAGTCGTCGTCGATGTGCCGCGTGCCGCCGCGACCGGAGCGCCGGGGGTACTCCTCGTAGCCCCTCAGGTCGGCGCCCGAGCAGAAGCTGGGCCCGTTGCCCTTCACGACCACCGCGTGGACCTCGTCGTCGGCGTCGGCTGCCCAGAGGGCGTCGTGTATCTCGCGCGACGTCCTCCCGCTGATCGCGTTGTGACGCTCGGGGCGGTTCAGCACCACGCGCGCCCGTCCGCGCTCCTTCTCGTAGACGATGTGCTCGTAGCTCGACATGGTTCCTCCGCAACGTCCGCACCATGCTACCGCCTCCCTCGCTCCGGACGGAGGGAGTTGCCGAGACGCCCTGTTCTGCTCCAACCTGTCGCGATGGGCTACGAGCCCTTCGACCGCACCCATCGGGACGACCCCTTCCCGGCCTATCGCGCGCTCCGGGACGAAGCACCGGTCCACCGGGCGCCGGTGTCCGGAGCCTTCGTGGTCACGCGCTACGAGCACGCGGTGGAGGTGCTGAAGAGCCCCGAGCGGTTCTCCTCGGATACGCGCGTCCTGAATCGCGTCCGCCGGCGCCAGATGAGCGCGCTGCAGCAGGCACGCCTGCTCTGGAAGCTGACCGCGGGGCTGCGCCTGAATCCGCTGCGCATGCGCGATGCCCGCATGCTGATCCTGGAGGATCCTCCGGCACATGGCTTGATGCGTGCGATCGTCAACCGGGGGTTCACGCCGCGCCGCATCCGGAGCTGGGAGAAGCGCATCGAGGAGCTGGTGCACGAGGCGATGGACCGGGTGCGCGGGCGGGTGTCCTTCGACTTCATCGAGGAGGTCGCCGTGCCGCTCCCGGTCACCGTGATCAGCGAGGTGCTCGGCATCCCGCCCGAAGACCGGCATCTGTTCAAGCACTGGAGCGACGTGCTGATCGAGGGTGGCACCGGGTCGGGCCTGGAGGACCCCGCCGCCTCGGGCGTGCTCGACGTGATCATCGAGCTGGGCCGCTACATGCGCCCCATCATGCGCGCGCGGCGCGCCGATCCGGCAGAGGATCTGATCAGCGTGCTGGTGGACGCGTCGGCGGGCGAAGCCGGCCTGACCGACGTCGAGATCGTCCTGTTCATCCTGCTGCTCCTCGTGGCGGGGAACGAGACCACCACCAACCTGCTGGGGAACGCGGTCGACGCGCTGCTGGACCACCCGGAGCAGCTGGCGCGCGTGGCCGCAGATCCCGCGCTGGTGCCCTCCCTGGTGGAGGAGGCGCTCCGCTTCGACGGGCCCATCCTGTTCGTGCGCCGGATCGCGAAGGAGGGCGCCGAGCTGGCGGGCGTTCCCATACCCAGGGGCGCCCAGGTGCTGCCCATCCTCTCTTCCGCCAACCGCGACGAGCGCCGCTTCCCCGACCCCGATCGTCTGGACGTGGACCGCGACACCCGGGGCCACCTGGCCTTCGGCCTCGGCAACCACTTCTGCCTGGGCGCCTCCCTGGCACGGCTCGAAGCGAGCGCGGCCCTGCGCGTCTTCGTCCCCGAGCTGCTGGGCCTCGAGCGCGCCCGTCCGGAGCGCGCGTTCGTGGACTCGTTCCAGGTTCGGGGGCGCCGGGAGCTTCCGCTGCGTCGTCGGGCTCCGTAGCGCGCCCGGCGCCAGGCGTCGGAGCGGCGGTCACTCGTCCCTGCCGGGGACCATCGGTACGAAGCGCACCGGGAAGACGCTCTGCTCCTCGAATCCGTCCTGCGTTCGGGTGAGGACCTTGAGCTCCTGCCAGTAGCGGCCGACGGGGATCACGAGACGGCCCCCGACGCGGAGCTGGTCCTTCAGGGCCTGGGGCACCTCGGGCGGGGCCGCCGTCACCACGATGGCGTCGAAGGGAGCCGCTTCGGGCCAGCCCTCGTAGCCGTCGCCGGTCCGCAGGTGGACCTCGTAGCCGAGGCGGGTCAGGGTCTCCTTGGCGCGCTCGGCCAGCGGCTCGACGATCTCGATGCTGTACACCTCTCCCGCCACCAGCGAGAGGATCGCCGCCTGGTAGCCGGAGCCGGTCCCGATCTCGAGGATCTTCGACTCCGCTGTCGGCCGGGCCAGCTCGGTCATCACCGCCACCACGTAGGGCTGGCTGATCGTCTGGCGGTGTCCGATGGGAAGCGCCCGATCGTCGTAGGCCATCGGGCGCACGTCCTCGGGGACGAACTCGTGGCGCGGGACACTTCGCAGCGCGTCCAGGACGCGCGGATCCCTCACGCCCCGGACCTCGATCTGCTCCGCCACCATGCTCATGCGTTCCTCGCGGCGGGTGTCGCCGGGGTCCGCCGCGGTCGTCGCCGCGAACAGGCCGAGGCACGCGGCCGCGGCCCGCCATCCTCCGAGCGGTCGCAACGGCGCCGGGGGGACCACCGATCCAGAGCCTACCACCCCCCGCGGCCCGCGCTCCGGGTCCGACGCCCGGGCGCGCGCACCTGCTCGATCAGCCCGCGGCGCGGGCCTGCTCGAAGCGGGCGCGCTGGAAGGTGATGCAGGTGGAGTCGGCGGGTATCTCGTCGAGGGGAGTGGCCACCAGCTCCGGGGTGATGCCCGCCTCGTCCGCGGCGGGTCGCAGGGCCTCGAGGTCGAAGCCGTAGAGATCCGCGGCGTTCTCGCCCAGCATCATGCGCACGTGCTTCGGGTCCACGTCGGCGAAGGCGAAGCGCATGTTCTCTCGCGAGTAGGGGTAGCAGCCCTCGTAGTGCGGGTAGTCGTTCCCCCACAGAATGCGGTCCACGCCCACCACGTCGCGTCCCTGGATGTCGCGGGGCGAAGGAAAGCTGGCTCCGTACCAGCAGTTCCGCTTCGCGTAGAAGCTGGGCAGCTCCTTCAGGGCCGGATCCTTGGACGTGTCGATCTCGCCGATCGCGCCGGCCTTCCAGGCCAGGTACATCCCGTCGAGCTGGCGCATGAGGCCGGGAGCCCAGGAGCAGCCGGACTCGGTGAGGATGTAGCGGAGCTTCGGGAAGCGCTCGAAGACGCCGCCCATGATGAGATGCGTGAAGCCGCGCTGGACGAAGAACGACATCTCCAGCGCCCAGAGCGCTTTCGAGCCCTGGCCCTCGCAGTAGAAGGGCGAACCCTGGCCGGAGTGCTGGTTCATCACCAGACCGTGGTCCTGGATGGCGGCCCAGAGACGGTCGTAGTCCGGATGGTTGAGCGGCTTCAAGTGCACGTCCGACGGCGAAGGCAGCGGCAGCAGCACCCCACCGCGCAGGCCGTTCCGGGCGATCCACTCGACATCCTGGATCGCGTCGTCGAGGTCGTTCAGGTGGATCAGGCCGATTCCCGCGCGTCGCTCGGGCGCCTCGGCACAGAACTCCGCCAGCCAGCGATTGTGTGCGCGGGTCCCGGCCAGGTAGCGCGTGTACTGCTCCGGGCCGGGAGGCGGTGCGACGTGGAAGGCGCGGTCGTAGAAGGGCGGGACGGTGTTCGGGAAGATCACCTCGCCCACCACGCCGTCGTCCTGCAGATCGGCCAGGCGCTCGGCGGAGTCCCAGTTCTTGGTCTTCTTGCTGCCGACGTGCTTCTTGGCCGGGTTCTTGTAGCTCCCTCGCCAGGCGTCGAAGTCGTCGCGGCGATCCGCGTCGAGGTACTCGCGATAGGTGTCGATCGCCGCACCCGCGTGGGTATCGGCGGTGATGGTGATGTAGGGAGCGGCGCTTTGCGGCATGGCGGAAATTCTACATCAGCGACGCCCTGCCCGGTGTCCGGCGCGGAACACGGTGTCGCACGCGCGGTCGCCGCTCGTCGGCAGGAGTCGCACGCGCGGTCGCCCGCGCTCGTCGGCAGGACCCGCACGCCGGCGCGCGCTACGCGGAGAGGAAGGCCTGCGCGGCGCGGACCGCGAGGAGTCCGAGACTGACGGCGCACCCGAGCGCGGGAACGGCCAGGGGTACGCGGAAGGCAGGGGCCTCGCCCGAGCCGCGTCGCTTGATGGCGAACAGGGCCAGGTTCGCGAGGGCGAAGACCAGGAGCGCGACGCTCGCGGTGAGCTCCGCGAGCGTCTCGAGCGGGAGCGTGAGCGCGAAGACCAGGGTCAGCCCGACGACCAGCAGCGTGGCGACGAGCGGGGTGCGTGTGACGGGGTGCACGCGTGCGAGCCGCGCGGGGAGGATGCCCTCTCTCCCCATCCCGTAGAGGATGCGCGCGGCCTTCACCATCTGGATGAGGACGCCATTCAGGAGCGCGACCAGCGCGATCGCACCGAGGACGCGCGCCGAGCCGCCGCTGCGCTCGAAGACGAGCGCCATCGGTGCGTCGGATCGTGCCAGCTCCCTCGGGTCGACCGCGAGGACGGCGACCCCCGCGATCAGCATGTAGATCACGACGGTGATGCCGAGGGTCAGCACGATGGCGAGGGGCAGCGTGCGTCGCGGGCGCTGCACCTCTTCGGCCAGATTCACCATGTCCTCGAAGCCGATGAACGCGTAGAAGGCGATGACCGCGCCGGAGGCGACCCCCGCCCAGGAGGCCGCGTCCAGGGGCACGAAGGAGCTCGCGCGCTCCGGAAGGTCGAGCAGGTGTCCGTGCCCCCAGGCGAGGACGGCCAGGAGGCCCGCGACCTCGAGGAGGGTCACCGCGCCGACGACGAGGATCGACTGGCGCACTCCCCAGGCGGCCACCGCGCCGAGCGCCAGCACCAGCGCAGCCGCGGTCACGGCCGCCGGGGCGGGGAGCAGGCTTCCCAGGTAGCCCGCGAAGGCGACGCTGATCGTGGCCGCCGAGACGACCGAGGCCAGAACCGCCAGCAGGGCCACCACGAGGGCCGCATCCCGTCGACGCAGCCCGTACAGAACGTAGATGGGCTCACCGCCGGCGCGCGGAAAGCGTGCGGCGAGCTCGCCGAAGGACAGCGCCGAGACGAGCGCGAGGATCGAGGCGACCAGGAACGCGATCGGCGCCTGCATCCCCGCGCGGCCCGCCACCAGGCCCGACAGCGCGTAGATCCCAGCGCCCACCGTCGTGCCCAGCCCGTAGAGAACGAGCTGGGTCAGGGTCACCCGCCGGTCGAGCGCGACGCGCTCGGGCTTCTGGACGTCGTCGGGTCGGGGCATGGAGGCGGCCGGCGGCGGAGTCTAACGGCCGCGGCGCAGGTCATCCCGTGGGCGGTGTGCTTCGGTCCCCCACGGAGAGAGGGGGCGATTCGACGGTAGATCTCCGCCGCCGCTTCGTGGAGCCCGCCGGGAGGCCGGCGGCGCGGAAGCTGGCAGCGGAGGAGCCCATCTCGCCCGGATGGAGGAGGAGCATGCGCTCGCTCACGGGAGCAGCGGGTCCGCCAGGCACGCCTCCGGGCGTGTGCGCCCGTAGCGCTCGGCGAGCACGCGCACCGGATTCTCCTCGGCCGTGCCCCGCTTGGGCCAGAAGCGGCGGATGGGATACAGCCAGAGCTCGTTGAAGCCGTCGTAGGGCACGTAGATGGAGAGGCTCGGAGTGTCCGGCGGGTCCTCCGGTCGGGCCACGGCCAGATAGGCCGACAGGGCGCTCAGCTCCGGGACGCAGCGCCGATCACCGCCGGCCTTCGCTCCGGCCAGAAGTGCCGCCAGGAGCCGGTCGGCGAGATCGGGAGAGCAGCCCTCGGGGCCAGTCTCGAAGGCGGCGAGGGCGCGGTCCACGACCGCGGCGCCCACCAGCATGTTCCCGGTCACGGCGACGTTGTCTCCCACGCGCGCCCCCGCCCATGGCGTCGTCCGCTCACCGGTGAAGCTCGCCGTGCGCGGGCCGTCCAAGGAGGCGATCGCGTACTGGCGCGTTCCGCGACCCCCGATCTGGTGCCAGGGTCGTGGGTCCCAGTCCTGGGAGGCGATCTCCTCCAGGATGGCGAGCGGAGGCTCGCCCTGGTCGAGGCGCTTCACGGCGTGATCGCGTCCCTTCGACGAGGCGAGTGCCTGGGCTGCCACCACGCCGCGCCCCGGCACGAACCCGGCGATCACCTCGACTCCGTCGATGCAGGACGCGCCCGCGACGCCCACCTCCCGGGTGGCGGGATCGACGGCCACGATGGACCAGGTCGCGCGGGCATGACCGGCAAGGAGGAGCGCCGCCAGGGCGCCGGCGATCGCGAGGATGCGCGGCACGGCGCGAGTCTACTCGGTACGCTCCGGACGTGCAGAAGATCGACCCGTCCGTGTGGATCGCGCCGAGCGCCGAGCTCTACGGACGCATCGAGATCGCGGCCGAGTCGTCCCTGTGGCCGCACTGCGTCATCCGCGCCGAGACCCGGGAGGTGCGGATCGGAAGCCACACCAACCTGCAGGACTTCGTGATGATCCACGTGGGCTACGACGCGCCCACGATCATCGGCGACTTCTGCTCGATCACCCACCACGCCACGGTGCACGGGGCGGTGGTGGAGGACGACTGCCTGGTGGGCATCAACGCGGTCATCATGGACGGGGCGGTGATCGGTCGCGGCTCCATCGTCGCCCCTGGCGCGGTCGTCCGGGAGGGCACGGTCGTTCCTCCCGGCTCGATCGTCGCCGGTGTGCCGGCCAGGGTGATCAAGGAGCGCGACAGCGGGCCCGAGAACCGCTTCAACGCCTGGATCTACTGCTGGAACGCGGCGGCCTACCGCCGCGGCGAGCATCGCGGCTGGGAAGGTCCGGACTACGAGGCCTTCGTTGCGGAGAAGCGCGAGCTCGAAGGGCTCGGATAGCCGTCGGCGCGGAGCCGGTCGGCCTTCAGTCCTCGTAGCCGGGCGGAGGGATGAAGCCGCCGAACTCCTCGGCGATCAGCTCGGCGAAGCGGATGCAGGTGTAGTCCGCGTACTCGGCACCGACCGCCTGCACGCCGATGGGAAGGCCGTCGTCCGCCACGCCGGTGGGGAAGACGGTGCTGGGCAGGTAGGCCACGGTGACGAGCCCGGCCCAGAAGAGCTGGCGCAGGTAGCTGCGCGCATCGCCGTCCACCTGGAGCGTCCGCGTGACGAGCGGGCTGTGGTCGTGGGGGAAGGCCGTGGTGGGCATCTGGGGGCAGAGGACCAGGTCCCAGTCCTCGAAGAAGGCGGCCCACTGCTTGCGCAGGCGTCCGCGCGCGTGGTCGTTGCGTGCCCACGTGCGATGAGTCTGGGTGGTGGCCCGCAGCGCCGCGCCGGCGTCCGAGACCTCGTCGTCCGGAAGCGCGCCCACGCCCTCCGCCATCTTCTCGAACGCTGCATCGGGCACCCCCGCCGAGAGCTGGCCGTGCAGCATCGACGTGTAGACGCGGTGGCTCTCGGCGGGCTCGAAGCCCGGCCGCGCAGTGTCCGAGACCGTGGCGCCGAGCCGTGCGAGCCGGTCCGCGATCGCCTGCACCCGGTCCGCGACGGCGGCGCTGGGGGGACACATCGGGTCGCTCGGCCACACGGCCACCCGGAAGTCGGACAGCGAGCGCTGCTCGGGTCGCGCGAGGTCGAGCTTCCAGCCCCGCGCGCGGAACGAGTCGGGCCCGGCGATCAGATCCATCGCCAGCTCCAGGTCCCGGGCGCTGCGCGCCATCGGGCCCACCACCGCGAGGTCCGGTGCCGAGTCCATTCCGGGGAGCGAGTGGCCCTCGTCCGAGACGACCCGCCAGGTGGGCTTGTGCCCGTACACCCCGCAGTAGTGGGCGGGGTTGCGGATCGAGCCGCCGATGTCCGAGCCGCTCTCGAGTGCACAGAAGCCGGCCGCCAGCGAGACGGCGGAGCCGCCCGACGAGCCGCCCGGCGTGCGCTCCGGGTTCCAGGGGTTGCGCGTCGTCCCGTAGATCGGGTTGTAGCTCTGGAAGTCCCCCAGCTCGACGGGGACGTTGGTCTTGCCCAGGAAGTGCGCCCCCGCTTCCTTGAAGCGTTGCACCACCGCGGCGTCGGAGGCGGCCACGTTCTTCGCGAAGACCTCGATGCCCCAGGTCGTCGCCAGGCCCTCGACGTCGTAGGCCTCCTTGATCGTCATCGGGACGCCGAGGAGGGGCCGGTCGCGTTCCCCGCGTGCCAGCGCGGCGTCCGCCCGGTCCGCTGCCTCGAGGGCGCGCTCGAAGTCGCGCACGACGACCGCATTGAGGAGGTCGTCGTGCTTCTCGATGCGGCGGATGAAGTGCTCGGTCAGCTCGCGGGAGCCGACCTCGCCGTCGCGCAGCCGGCGGGCGAGGGTGGTGGCGGTGTCGAAGGTGAACGGCATGTCGTCTCCGATTGCGGGGGAGCGCCCTCAGGCGGGCAGCCCTCGTCCCATCAGGTCCACGAAGTTGTCGGCGTAGAAGCGCCGGCGGACGGACTCGTCGGCGCCGCCCAGGCTGCGCTCGAAGCGTTCGTAGGGGCGGCGCCCGCCTTCCACGTGGGGGTAGTCCGTCGAGAAGAGGCAGATGTCGGGTCCGACCTGCTCGGTGATCCAGCCCAGGTCCTCGGTGGGGTAGGGCGTCACCCGGATCTGGCGCTGGACGTACTCGGTCGGGCGCAGGGAGAGCTTCTGCAGACGCTCCTCGTGGCGTCCGAACGCTTCGACGGCCGACTCCATCTGGCGCAGCCAGCTGGGCAGCCAGATCGCGCCCTGCTCGATGACGCCGATCTTGAGGCGGGGGAAGCGTTCGAGCACGCCGTCGAAGATCATCGTGGCCAGCGTCTGCATGGGCGGCGCCGGGATTCCCATGTAGTCCACCGAGCGGAAGTTCTCCTCGCCGCCGTGGAAGTCGGGCGGAATCGGCAGCCCGTTCCGGAAGTAGTTCGGGTCGATCAGCTGGCCGGTGCCTCCCACGTGGAAGACGATCGGGATCCCGGCCTCCTGGGCCACCGCCCAGACCGGGTCGAGATCCACGTGGCTGGGTGAGTGACCCGCCGGGCAGCCCGAAGCGACCAGCAGTGCGGCGGCGCCCATCTCCAGGCTCTCGACCGCCATGGCCCGGGCGCGCTCGAAGTCCGCCAGGGGCACGTAGCAGGTGGGGAGCAGGCGCGCGTCGACGGAGCAGAACTCCACCATCCCGCGGTTGTGTGCGCGCGCGACGCCGTAGGCCAGCTCGAGATCGTCCCCGTGCTCCCAGTCGTGAAGGCGCGAGTTGTGGAAGGTGTTGAAGACCAGCTGACTGGCCACGCCGATCAGATCGAGGGTGCGCGGCCGATCCTCCGCGATGAAGGAGCCGGTCGCCGCGAAGTTCTTCCGGCTCATGATCTCCGCGGCCTCGTCGGCGCGGTACTCCTCGGAGGCGTGCTTCGCGACGATGCGCCGGAAGGCCTCGTCGACGTCGGCGAGCTGCTCGCGGTTGTCGCCGGTCTGCTTCAGCTCGTTCACGTAGCCCGGCGGGTCGATGCGGTCGCGGAACCGGGGATCCGCATGGTCGCGCAGCCAGCTCGGCGTCTCCATGATGTGGGCGTCGGCGTCGTGGACCAGCCGGTCCTCGATGTACGGCATCAGCTCGGCACGCTCTTCTGCTCGTCCCGATCGAGGTGCATCATCGTGATCAACGGGGGGTCCTCCTGCCGGGATTGTACGCCGAGAGCCGCTCCCGTACGACGGGATAGAGGACGTAGAGACCGAACGGGTTGGGGACGCAGATCAGGAACACCAGACCTTCGCACAGATCGTGCGAAGGCGTTTCTCCGAGCGGTCGTGGCCGCCGGGCAAGCTAGGCTCTGCGGCGTGAAGGTCCTCTCTTGCGAAGACCATGCCCTCTTCCGGGACGGGCTGCGGGGCGTGGTCGCCGAGCTGCCGGGCACTCCGGAGCTGGTCGACGTGGCCACCGCCGCGGAGATGTTCCGCGCGCTCGACGCGGACGCCGACATCGGCCTGGTGCTGCTCGACCTGACGCTGCCCGATGCCGACGGGCTGGATGCCCTGCGGACCCTGCGCCGGGAGCACCCGCTGGTGGGCGTCGCGGTGATCTCGGCCTCGGAGAGCGCCCTCGACGTGCGCGAGGCGCTCGACGCGGGTGCGGTGGGGTTCATCCCCAAGTCGGGCGACCGGGAGGAGCTGCGCGGCGCGCTGGAGCAGATCCTGCGGGGCGGGGCCTACGTGCCGGAAGGCCTGCTGGCGGGAGCCGCGGAGACGGCGGGCCTGACGCCGCGGCAGCTCGACGTGGCGGCGCTCGTGGCGAAGGGGCTCACCAACGCGGAGATCGCGGACGTGCTCGAGATCGGCGCCGGCACGGTCAAGACCCACGTGGCGGCGATTCTCGAGGCGCTGGACGTGAGCAATCGCACCGAGGCGGTGTCGGCGCTCATCGAGCGCGGGGTCGTGCGGCGCTAGCGCGTCCTAGTACTTGCGGGCGCCCGGGCCTCCGCCCAGGCCGAAGTGGACGCGGGCGGACTCGCCGCCCAGCGCCAGGCTCAGGGAGGCGTCCTGGGCCTGGGCGAAGGCGTCGAGCTCCGCTCCCCGGGCGTCGACGGCCGTCTGGCCGGTGACCCGGTCGATGCGCACCAGGGTGACCGGACCCTCCTTGCTCTTGTACTCGAGCCGGGAGCCTTTCTCGACGAAGGCGTCGGCCGGGATCATCTCGGTGTAGGCGTCACCGAAGGAGATCGTGACGTCGAAGGGAGGCTCGGGAACCTCGGCCACGCGCAGCTTCGCCTTCACCCGCGCCTTGGACGGAACCGGAGCCTTGGCCCGGAGCTTCTCCGGCGCGAGGACCGGCTCCACCAGGGCGTCCTTGCCCAGCTTGAACGAGCGGTCGGAGAGGACGGCGGTCCCGTGGGCGTCGAGCCCGCCTCCGGAGAGACCCACCTCGAGGGCGACGGCCCCGTCGGCGTAGGCGATGAAGTCGCCGATCACCTTCAGCTTGAGCTTCGCGCGAGAGCTGCTCGACTTCGGGCCGCCCAGCTTGAGATTCACCACGTCGTCCTTGTAGCTCCAGCTCGTCCCCGCCTTGTTGGGCACGAGCCCCGGCAGCACGATCTCCATGTCCCCTGCCGTGAGCGTGAGGGGTGCGGAGAGGTCGACGGGATCCGTTCCCAGGTCGAAGAAGCCGTTCCAGACCAGGTCGCCCGGCTTCGTCACCTTGATCTTCTTCGGCAGCGCGAAGCCGTTCACCAGCACGCTCGCCCCGGCGACGCGCTCGAAGACGATCACGCTTCCGCTGCCCGGAGCGGAGACATGCACGTGGAGCCCGTCCGCACTGGGCAGGACCGTCTGGGGGGCCTCGAGGCCCGTGACCCCGCCCTCGCCGTCGTACACCGCCTGCACGAAGCGCAGGCGGCCCGTCGAGGCGTCGCGGCGCAGGGAAACCAGGGAGTCCCGGTTCTCGCCGGTGGCGTAGAGGTAGTTTCCGGAAGGCGCGAACGCCGCGTCGCCGACGCCGCGGAGCGACGGGGAGTCGTTGGTAAGTCCCTCCAGCCGGGCGATTCCGCCCTTCATGAAGTCGATCTGGGTGAGGCTGCCCGTGCCGCCGTCGCGGTCGAAGGCCTCGATGTACTCGGGCACGGTCAGATCGAAGTTGCCGAGCAGGTACAGGTGCTGGCCGCCGGACGGGATCGCCAGCTGGCGCCCGTAGAACTCCTGGGCGTCGTCGTAGGTGACGGTGCCCGCGTTCCTCGCGAAGCGCGAGACCGAAACGTTGAACTCGTTGATCGTGTAGACGAAGGCGCCGTCCGGCGAGAGGACCACGTCGGTGGGGTTGTTCAGCTTGTCCACACCACCGACGTTGTGCTCGAAGAGCTCTGCCGGGGTCAGGGCTCCGGTCGCCGCGGTGCGCTCGAAGACCTGGAGGGTGTTGTCGGCGAGGCTGATGACGAAGAGCTCGGCGCCGTCGCCGCTCATCACCATCCGGTGGCCGTTGGACGTGGCCGTGGTCTCGACGTAGGTGAGCGAGCCGTCCCCGGCGATGTCGAGGCGCGAGATGCCATCGGAGCCGAGTGCGTAGAGATGGTTCCCGTCGGGCGAGAGGGCCAGGGAGCCGGGGTCGAGGAGCGAGCCGCCCACCTTGCTGCCCACGCGACCCAGCTCGGTCAGCGCGCCGCTCCCGGGGTTCCGCCCGAAGACCACCACGTCGTCGTCCTCGGCCATCGACGCGTAGAGGAAGAGCCCGTCGGCGCTCTCGGCCAGACCCGTCGGCGTGTCCCGGTCCCCCGTGGAGGCGCCCGCCGGAGTCGCCTGCTGTACGAAGGAGAGGGTTTCGATCTCCTCCAGCTGCTCGAAGTACTCGAAGCGGAGGACGCTTTCCTTGAACAGGTAGTAGTCCAGCGCGTCGGGGGAGAAGATGGCATCCCCGCCGTTCGGCAATGCGGGCAGGCTCGAGACACCCGGTTCCTGGACCTCGGCCAGGCTCAGCTCGCCGGAGCCCGTGTCGAATTCGAAGACCAGGAGCTCGTTGGAGTCCTGCAGGACCACGTGGCTGCCGGTGGGAGCGAAGGTGGTCGCTTCCCGGTTGTAGCCGTCCAGGAAATCCGTGGCCGAGAGCTCTCCGGTTGCGGGATCACGCTCCCAGACGTGGATGCCGTCCCATTCGATCAGGGCCACCAGGAAGTCCCCGCTCGGGTGGACGAGCAGTCCGCGCGGGATGAGCGCGGCGTCGCTGAGCTGATCGTCCACCGTCTCGTAGTGGTCGACGTAGGTCAGTCCGCCGGTCCCAGGATCCCGCTCGTAGACCATGATGGAGGTCAGGTTCGGATTGTCGTTGTTGAACCGGTCGTCGACGCTGTGGCCGGCCAGGATGTAGAGGAAGTCTCCGTCGGGGCCCATCACCATCCGGCTCATGTAGGCATCGCCGGTGGCTTCGAGGGCGGCCAGCGGGGGGGCGATGTCCACCGGTCCCACGACCGTGTCTTCGGTGAGGATGCCGTCGGACCCGCGGGAGAAGATCTGGAGGGTGGTGCCCAGCCCGCCATAGGCGTGGACGCCGTCCGGCGAGAGGATCGGCCCCAGACCGATGAAGGCGCCGTTCGAGCGCATGTTCGAGAGCTGGCCGGTGGCGGGATCCCGGTCGACGATGTCGCCTCCGCCCAGGTAGGCGTAGTCGTCGAACACCTGCACCACCGAGTAGGTGTCGTTCGACTCGGTGTTGAAGGGGGCGATGGGGCCGGTCAGGGCGCCGGTGGCGGCGTCCCGGGTCCAGCGCCCGATCCAGGTGTCGAATCCACCGCCCGCCGCCGGGAGCTGGTACTGGAGGTAGAGGTCCCCGTCCGGGCCGAAGGCGGGGTTGGATCCCTCGACTGCCTGGCTGTCGGCGTAGTCGAGGGTGCAGCAGGGGTCGGCGCCCGCTGCGAAGGGGTGGAGAGCCGCCAGCAGGCCGGCCAGGAGCAGGATGGTGGGTCGTCGCATGTCGGGAGCTTCGGTCTCCGCTCCGCCGAGCGCGTCTGCCGATCGGGGGAGGCTGGGGGAACTCGTCAGTACTTCCGGGCCCCCGGCTTGCCGCCCAGGGAGAAGCGGACCAGGCTGGACTCGCTTCCCAGGGCGAGGCCGAGGCTGGCGTCCTCGTCCTGGGCGAGCGGCGCCAGGTCCGCGCCGCGCGCGTCCACGGTCACCTGGCCCTTCGCGAGGTCGATCCGCAGGAGCGTGACGGGGCCCGCCTTGCTCTTGTACTGGAGCTTGCTGCCCTTCTGGACGAAGGCGTCGGCCGGGATCTCCTCGCTGTATGCGTCCCCGAGGCCTACCGTGACGTCGAACGGCAGCTCCGGGAGGGTCGCGACCCTCAGCTTGGCCTTCACGCGGGCCTTCTCGGGGATCGGCGCCTTGGCCCCGAGCTTCTCCAGCGCCAGGACGGGGTGCAGGAGCGTCCCGCTCTTCCCCAGCTTGAAGGCGCCGTCGGCCAGCTCGACTTCGCACCCCGCGTCGAGTCCGCCGCCCGCCAGGGAGATGTCGAGAGGCATCGCGCCGTCCGCCCAGGGCGTGAAGTCGCCGCTCACCTTCAGCTTCAGCTTGGCGCGCGAGCTGGTGGGCTTGAGACCGGCGAGCGTGAGGTTGACGGTGTCGTCCTTGTAGCGCCAGGTCGTTCTCGCCCTGTTGGGAGCCAGGCCCGGCAGCGCGATCTCGGCGTCGCCCACGCGGAGGGTCAGGGGGCCCGAGAGGTCCACCGGGTCCGGGCCCAGGTCGAAGAGGCCGCTCACGGTGAGGTCGCCGGAGCGGGTGACGGCGACCTTCTTCGGGAGCGCGAAGCCTCTGACGGTCGCACCCGCACCGGCGACGCGTTCGAACACGGCGATCTCGCCGGCCGCCCGGCCCACGGCGTAGACGTGGCGGCCGTCCGTGCTGGCGTGGACGGCACCCGGTGTGCCCAGGCCGTCCACTCCTCCTTCGCCGTCGTAGAGCGCTTCGACGAAGCGGAGCCGGCCCGTCGAGGCATTCCGGCGCAGGGAGACCAGGCTGTCTGCGAAGTCGCCCGAGACGTAGAGGTAGTTTCCGGAGGGCGAGAAGGCGGTGCCGCCCATGGCGGTGGCCGACGGCCCGTCCACCCCTTCGAAGCGCGCCACGCCCCCGAGCTGCTGGCCGAGCTGCATCACGCTCCCGTCCGTGGCATCCCGTGCGTGGCCGTAGATGTAGGCCTTCCCCCCGATGATGAAGTTGTCGAGGACGTAGAGGTGCTGCCCGCCGGCCGGGATGCGCACGAAGCGACCGGCCGTGCCCGTCACCTCGCTCGTGGTCTGGGCGCCCGCGAAGCTCACGACGCCCGCATCGCGCTCGAAGCGGGCGAGGGCCGATTCGCCGAAGCCCACGTTGGTGATCACGTACACGAACTTCTGGTCCGGGGAGAGCGTGACGTCCAGGGGGCGTTCGAGGCCGGTGACCCCGGCTGCTCCATCCGTGAAGGTTTCCGCCGGCGTCAGGCTGCCGTCACCGGCGTTGCGTTCGAAGACCTGGAGCGTGTCGCCCTCGCTGTCGCTGACGAAGAGCTCGCTGCCGTCGCTGCTCATCGCCAGTGCTTCGCCCGCTACGGCGGTAGTGGCTCCGTACGTCAGCGAGCCGTCGCCCGCGCGGTCCAGGCGCGAGAGGCCGTCGGTTCCAAGGGCGTAGAGGTGGCTTCCGTCCGGAGACAAGGCGAGGGGACCGGGCGCGAGCAACGAGCCCGCGAAGTCGCCCGCCACCCGGCCGAGGTCGCTGAGCTCGCCGGTGTCGGGGTCCCGGGCGAAGATCGCGACGTCATTCGCCTCACCGAGCGAGGCGTAGAGGAAGAGACCGTCCGCGCTCTCGGCCAGACCGGAGGGCGTGTCGTCGTCGCCGCTGCCGGCACCCGAAACGGCAAGGGCCTGGACGAAGGCCAGGCTCTCGACCTCCTCGATCGCCTCGAAGTAGCGGAAGTGCTGGACGCCGTCCCCGCTGCCGCCACCGAGGACATAGAAATGAAGCTCGTCCGGAGAGAAGAGGAGCGTGTTGGCGACCGGGATCGACGGGACGCCGCCGATTCCGGCCCGCTGCAACTCCACCAGGTCGAGTTCGCCGGTGGCGCCGTTCAGCTCCCAGACCTCGAGCGGAAAGCCGCTCTCGACGACGATCAGGTGACGCCCGTTCGGGGCGAAGACCGTTGGGGCGTCGTGGAAGTCCTCCAGGAAGTCCGTCTCGGTGAGCACTCCGGTCGCGGGATTCCTCGACCACACGCGCAGGCCGTCGTTCTTGACCGTCGCGAGCAGGTAGTCCCCGCTGGGGTGCATCACCAGCCGGGTCGCCGCCGCCAGGTCGTCCAGCGGATCGTCCACGGTGAACCAGTGGTCGACGTAGGTGAGCGCGCCGGTGGCGGGATTGCGGGAGTAGCCCACGACCGAGGAGAGGTTCGGGTTGTCGTTGTTGAACCGGTCCGCGGGCTGGTGCCCGGCCAGCGCGTAGACGTGCAGTCCGTCGGGTGTGATCGCCGCGTCGACGACGCCCGGTGATTCCCCGCCGATTCCCGCGGCGGTGAAGTCGTCCATGAGATCGGGGATCGCCGCGATGTCGACCGCTCCGATCTCGGTGAGGAGTCCATCCGCCCCACGATCGTAGGTGCGGAGCTCCGAGAATCCGGTGCCGCCCCCTCCGGCGTAGGCGTGGGCACCGTCGGAGGACAGGTTGAATCCCCGGCCGGCTGCGCCGCTGAAGCCCATGTTGGAGAGGGCGCCGGTCGTGGGGTCGCGCTCCGCGAACCGGGTCGAGTCCAGGTAGACGTGGTCCGCAAACACCTGGATCTGGCGGAAGGTGTTCAGGTCTCCCGTGTCGAAGATCTGCGCGGTCGGCGTCAGCTCGCCCGTCTCCTCGTCCCAGGCCCAGCGCTCGATCGTGGTGGGGTCCGACGTGGAGAAGTCGCGGAACACGAGGTAGAGCCCGCCGTCCGGTCCGAAGTCGGCACTCTGCACCCGGACGTCGTAGGACTCCGCAGCGTCGAGGGTGCAGCAGGGCTCTGCGGCGGCGCCGCGCGGGGCGAGCAGCAGGAGGAGGACGGCGAAGAGCGGAGCGGTGGGCTTCGGCATGTGGGGAGGGTGGGACCCCCTACCAGCCTAGCGCCTCTACCGATTGGGATAGGCCGGAATGGGCGCTTCATGGCACGCTCCGGGTGTCGGATCCGTGAAGAATGAGCCGCCTGCGCAGAATCGACCGCATCCTCCTGCTCCTGCTCGGCCCCCTGTGGCTGGTGGTGTGGGGATTGGCGGTGATCTCGGTGGAACGCCCGGTGGTGATCCTCCCGTTCTACGTGGATCTGTCCGGCCCGCTCCCGGAAGTGGCGGCCATTCCGGCGTGGACGCGCCCGCCCCGCGTGCGCGAGGACGTGCGTCCCGGCGACCGGCTCCTCGCGATCGACGGCCACCTCCCGGAGGACGCGTCGCTCCTCCGCATCGCGTCGTGGTCCTGGGCGGGGATGGACGAGTCCGGCGCCGTTTCGGTGGAGATCGAGCGGGACGGCGAGCGCTTCTCCGGCGCGGCGGTGCTGCGCGGCGTGGCGCCGCGCTGGCCTGCCGTAGTGGTTTCGCTCGGTCTCGGTGTCTTCGCGATCGGCTCTCTGCTGCGGGCTCCCCACCTGCGCATCGCCCAGGTGGGCTTTCCCGCGTTCATGATCACCGCCCTGTGGCTGGGCGGGCAGTTCGGGCGCACGCCCAACGAGGAGCTGGCCGCCTTCTTCGTGCGCATGGCCGGGGTCACGCTGATCCTGCCGCTGGGGATCCGGGCGCTGCGGGTTTTTCCCGAGGGCGTCGCGCACACGGGGAGCTGGACACAGGGGTGGCCCTGGCTGCTGGCGCTCCAGGGCCTCTTCACGATCAATACCGAGCTGGGTCTGGGGCTCGACCCCGTCGCCCGGGACGCGGTTCCGAAGCTGCTCAGCGGCGTCTTCCTGGTCCTGGTGCTGGTGATCGGCACGCAGAACTACAGGGCGTCCGGCCCGGCGGGTCGTCGGCGCTTCAAGTGGCTCATCCTCGGGATCTACCTGGCCTGCCTGCCGCCCACCACGATCTCGGTTCTCTCTGCCTTCCGCCCCGAGCTCGGCGCCTGGTTCATCCCCAGCCAGCTCGCCCTGCTGGCCCTCCCGCTCGCGCTCGGCGTCGGGGTCTGGAAGCAGAACCTCTTCGACATCGACCGTGCCCTGAACGCCACGATGGTCTTCCTCACGCTGGGTGCCGTCGCGCTGGGCCTGCTGGTCGTGGCGGTGCCGGGCTGGGCCGGGTCGCTCTCCGCGCGCACGGGAGTCGGCGAGGACAGCGCTCGCCTGGTCCTGGACGCCGGCGTGCTGCTCGCCCTGGTGCCCGTGGGCCTGCTCCTGCGGGGCTGGCTGGATCGTCTCGTCCTGCGCGATCAGCTGGGGCGCGAGCGCGAGATCGCGGTGCTCAACGCCCAGCTCGCGACCGGCGACAAGCTCGAGGAGATCGCCGCGCTGCTGGCCGAGCGGCTCCCCGTACTGTGGCGCTGCCAGGGGGCCCTCGTCTACGCGGAGACGGCCGAGGGCATGGCGCCGGTGCAGGCCAGCGCCGGGAGTACGCTGCCGCTGGACGTACCGCTCCCCGTCGCAGTCCTGCGCTCGGCGGCCGGGCCGCACGACGCGGGTGACGGCCGACTCTGGCTGCCCCTGCTGGCCGGAGCGCGCGGCGAGCTGCGCATCCTGGGGGCGGCGCTCCTCGGTGCGCGGAGCGACGGCGACTGGTCTCCCGCGGATCGCGCCCAGCTCGCTTCGGTGGCCGACCGCGCCGCGGCGCGCCTCGTCTCGCTGGAGGGCTCTGCGCGCCTGCGCGAGGCGCGCGCGCTCACCGAGCGCCTCACCCGCGAGCGCGACGCGGCCGACCACGCGACCCGCGAGAAGAGTGCCTTCCTGGCCACCGCGAGCCACGACCTGCGCCAGCCGCTCCACGCCCTCGGCCTCTTCGTGGGCGCCCTCGAGGCGCGCGCGAGCGATCCCGAGATCCGCACCCTCCTCGCCAACGTGCGCGCCTCCGCCGGCTCGATGGGTCAGCTCTTCGATGCCCTGCTCGACGTGACGCGCCTCGACTCCGGAGCGCTCGAGCCGCAGGTGGAGGAGGGCGTGGCGCTCGGCCCCTTCCTGGAGGGACTCGGCCGCGAGCTCGCGCCGCTGGCCGAGGCGGGAGGCATCCGCCTGCGCGTCGCCCCGACCCGGCTTGCGGTGGCGAGCGATCCCCGCCTGCTGCGCTCCATCGTCCAGAATCTGGTCGGCAACGCGCTCCGCTACACGGAGCGGGGCGGTGTCCTGCTCGGGGCGCGCCGGCGCGGGCGGGACGTACGCATCGAAGTGTGGGACACGGGTCCGGGGATCGATGCGGCCGAGCAGGAGGCGCTCTTCGAGGCCTGGCGCCGGGGCCCCGAGGCCGCAGGAAGCGGAGGAGTGGGCCTCGGGCTGTCGATCGTGCGACGGCTCGCGGCGCTCCTGGGGCATCGCCTCGACGTTCGCTCCGCGCCGGGACGGGGGTCGGTCTTCGCCATCGAGGTCCCGCGCAGTCGCCCGGCAGAGGGCGGGGTGGCATCCAGCGCCCCGGGTGTCCAGGCCCTGCCGGCCGGCCGGGTGCTGGTGGTCGACGACGACCCGGGCGCCCGCGAGGGGCTGCGCGCCCTGCTGGAGACATGGGGTCTCCGGGTCGACGTCGCCGCGGCGGCCGCCGACGCGCTGGCCCTCGTCCGCGAGAGCGGCGCCCCGGACGCGGTGCTCTGCGACCTGCGCCTGGCCGAGGGACGCTCCGGGGTCGACGCCCTGGCGGACCTGGAGACCCTGCTGGGACGGCCGCTCCCGGCACTGCTGCTGACCGCGGAGGCCCGGGAGAAGGGGAGGGCCGCGGCCCGCGAGGCGGGCCTGCCCGTGCTCTTCAAGCCGGTGGAGCCGGTCCGCTTGAGGGCGGCGCTGATGCACCTGCTCGAGGCGGCTCGCCGCGAGGGCGAGGATTCGCGAGAATCCGGCCCCGATGAGTGACACCCACCCGTTCTTCCAGTTCCAGGGGACCGACGGCTACATCGCGGGGCCGGCGCTCGTGGACGCCGTCAACGCCGCGATCGCGCTCGAGCGCCCGCTCCTCGTCAAGGGCGAGCCGGGCACCGGCAAGACGCTGCTGGCCCAGCACGTGGCCGAGGGCCTCTCGATGCCGCTCGAGAAGTGGCACATCAAGTCCACGAGCAAGGCCCAGGAGGGCCTCTATGTCTACGACACGGTCCAGCGGCTGAACGACGCGCGCTTCGGCGACGGAGACGTCTCGGACATTCGCCACTACATCAAGCTGGGACCGGTAGGTCGCACCTTCGCCGCCGCGGAGCGCCACGTCCTCCTCATCGACGAGGTCGACAAGGCGGATCTGGAGTTCCCCAACGACCTGCTGCGCGAGCTGGACGAGATGCGCTTCACGGTGATGGAGACGGGCGACGAGATCGCTGCGCGACAGCGCCCCCTGGTGATCATCACGTCGAACAACGAGAAGGAGCTGCCGGACGCCTTCCTGCGCCGCTGCGTCTTCTACTTCATCGACTTCCCGGACGTGCAGCTCATGCGCCAGATCGTGGACGTCCACCACCCCCACCTCGAGGCCCAGCTCCTGGATCAGGTCCTGGTCAAGTTCTACTGGCTCCGGGAGCAGAGCGAGCTGCGCAAGAAGCCTTCGACCTCCGAGCTGATCGACTGGATCTCGGTGCTGCTCCGCTCCGGGATGACGGCCGACGACATCGAGCACCACATCCCCTTCCTGGGCTCGCTCCTCAAGAACGAGCGCGACACCGAGGCCCTCGACCAGTACCAGGAGCGGGGTGGCCGCTACCCCTCGGACTGGAGCGAGCTCGGGCCGCGCTACAACCAGTAGGCTTCGATCGGCAGGATGTTCCTGGATTTCTTCTACGCGCTGCGCGAGGCGGGTGTCCCCGTCGGCATCCAGGAGTGGCTCGCCTTCATGGACGCGCTGGGGAAGGGCCTGCACGGCTCGAGCCTGAGCCGCTTCTACAACCTGGCCCGCTCCTGTCTCGTGAAGAGCGAGACCTACTTCGACGCCTTCGACCGGGCCTTCCTGAAGGTCTTCGAGGGAGTAGAGGGTGCCCTGGACATCGAGGACGAGCTGCTCCAGTGGCTGGCGGACCCCAAGAACTTCGAGGGTCTCTCCGACGAGCAGCGCGAGCTGCTCGAGCGCCTCTCGGGCGACGAGCTCATGCAGAAGTTCCTGGAGCGGCTGGCCGAGCAGACCGAGCGCCACGACGGCGGCGGCAAGTGGGTGGGCACCGGCGGCCATTCCCCCTTCGGTCACGGCGGGGAGCATCCCACGGGCCTGCGCGTGGGCGGTCCCGGCCGCAACCGGTCCGCGATGAAGGTCGCCGAGGAGCGTCGCTACAGGGACTACCGAACCGATGCCACCCTGGACCTGCGTCAGACGCGCGTGGCTCTGCGCCGCCTGCGCCAGCTCACGCGCACCGGTCCGGCCACCGAGCTGGACCTGGACGAGACCGTGGACGAGACCTGCCGCAACGCGGGCGAGATCGAGCTGGTCTTCCGGCCCGAGCGCAAGAACGACGTGCGCCTGCTCCTCCTCATGGACGTGGGGGGGACGATGGACCCCTTCTACGAGCCCGTCAGCCGGCTGCTCACCGCTCTCCACGAGGAGCGCGGTCTGCGCGACTTCCGCGCCTACTACTTCCACAACTGCCCCTACGAGCTTCTGGGAACGACGGCCCGCCTGCTGCGCAAGGAGGCGGTTGCGACGGGCGACGTGCTGCGCACGCTGGACTCGCGCTGGAAGGTGATGATCGTCGGAGACGCCGCGATGCACCCGGCCGAGCTGATGGAGCCGTACGGGAACATCGACCCCCGGCGCACCGCCGAGACGACCGGGATCGCCTGGCTGCATCGCATCGCCGATCACTTCGATCGCTGCGTCTGGCTGAATCCCGAGCTTCCCCAGATCTGGGGCGAGTATCGGACGGTGGAGGCGATCCGCCGGATCTTCCCCATGTACCATCTCTCGACCGACGGGATCGCCGCTGCGGTGCAGACCCTCGTCGGCGCGAAGGCCGCCTGAGGGCGGAGGAGTGCGAGATGGACGTCGGTCTGGCGCCGTCGGTCCAGCTGAAGGAACGCCATCTGCGCGTGCGCTTCGGCTCGGACGGCGCCGGTCCGCGCTGGGCCGACTACCACTACCGGTGGCTGCGCCACTTCTGCCCGTGCTGCCGACATCCGTTGACGGGAGAGCGCACCGTCTGCTCGTCCGAGATCGCCGCGGACGTGAAGCCGCTCCGCGCAGAGCTCGACGGCGGAGATCTCGTCCTCGAGTGGAAGGAGGGAGGCGGGTCCCACCCCAGCCGCTTCCCGCTCGAGTGGCTGCGCGACAACGCCTATGCGCCGGACCGCGAGGAGATGTCGCCGCCCGCGACCCGGGTTGAAGACGTGGCCCTGGCCATGGCCGATCTGGGTGACGGCTTCGCGGCGACGAGCCTCGAGCGTCTCGCCCGGGACGGGGTGGTGGTGCTGCGCGGCGCCGGCGAGGACACCGAACGGCTGATCGGAGGCTTCGAGTCCCGGGGACTCGCCGTGATCCCGACGCACTTCGGTCGCATCGAGGACCTGCGCACCGACAACACGACCAACGAGAATACGGACCAGCTCGGCTACACCGATGCCGCCGTCGAGCTGCACACGGATCAGCCCTACATCGAGACCCCGCCCCGCTACCAGATGCTCCACTGCATGCGACGAGCCGAGCGCGGCGGCGACAGCTCCGTGGCGGACGGGATCCATGCGGCGCGTCACCTGCAGAGCCTCGACGCCACCGCCTACGAGCTCCTCACGACCGTCCCGGTGCGTTTCGACCGGCGACAGAAGGCCTTCCGAAGCCTCCAGATCCGGCCCATCGTCGAGCTTCGCGACGGAGAGCCTCATCAGGTGCGCCTCAGCTACTTCACCTACGGACCGCACCGGATCGCCTTCGATCTGCTCGAGGCCTGGTACGCGGCCTATGCGCGCTACGTCGCGATCCTGGAAGAGCACGCCATCCGCTTCTCCCTGAACGCGGGTGACGCGCTGGTCTACGACAACCACCGCATGCTGCACGCGCGCACCCCCTTCGAGGGCGCGCGCTGGGTGCGCGGGGTCTACTTCGACACCCCGGGGGCCTAGGCGCGCAGCTCGTCGAGCTTCGCCAGACGCACGCGGGGCTGGGGATGGGCGTCCGTGCGAACCCAGCGCAGCGCCATCACTCCGTGATCGTGACCGGCGGTGGAGATGAAGTTGGGGTGCCCGGGGTCCTCGTGGGCGACGACCAGCTCGAAGGAGCCGTCGTCCCGGTAGCGAGCCTGCCCGCTGTTGATGTGCACGCGCTCGAAGCGGTAGTCGAGGGACTCGGCCCAGATGTTCCCGAGCTGGAAGTTCCAGTAGTCGCACTTCGGGGGCGTCGCCTCGATGACGAGGGCCTCGTGCGGGGCCAGCTTCCACATCCCCAGCCACATGCGCACGTTGGGATCGCCGCCCACGTGCCGGTGCTGCTCCGGGTCGGGGAAGTGGAAGTCGTTGAGGGGCGCCTTGTCGCGGAAGGCCACGACCCAGTCGGCGAACCACTGCGCGCAGCCGATCGCGTACATGGCCGATCCCATCAGCTGGCCCGGCACCCGCGCCGGGTCGAGGCGCGGGACGTCCGCATCGGTGTCGAGGCACTCGATCTCCAGCGTGACGGGCGTCTCCCTGGCGCGGTCGAGGAACGTCTGACGGACCAGGATCTGGGCCGTGTCCGGGTTCATGCGCAGCCAGTTGCCCGGGTGTTCCTTCTGGCTGGCGATGATCTCGAAGGAGCCGTCGGACTCGAGCGCCAGCTCCTTGTCCTCCAGGTGGCCCGCGCCACCCGTGATGCGGTCCTTCGCGGCGAAGTTCTGGTTCTGGGCGGCGAAGGAGAGGTAGTGGATGGTCCCGCGCGTCCCGCGGATGCGATAGGTACGTCTCGCGTTGACCGTCGCGCTCACGTAGAAGTTGTCCGGGTTGTCGAGACCCATCTTCACCAGCTCCGGCATGGTGCGGAATACGGGGTTCTCCGGGCCGACGTTCTCGGCAAAGGAGACGAAGCCGGCGCGCAGCAGGCGCGTCAGGTAGCGCAGGCCCTCGGCGCGATCGAAGGTGGAGGTCTCCAGGTCGTCGCGCAGGATCACCTGGCCGGCCTGCTTGAGGAGATCGCAGAACTCGGTCCAGGCTTCGGCGCTGTCGACCTGGGTGGCGGGATCGTCGGGCATCTGAGGTCCTCCGGCAGGGGGTGGAGTCTAGCCCGGATCGCGGGGCGCTCAGAAGAGGGCGATCGGATTCACCGGGGAGGCGGTTCCGCCCACGAGCACCAGGGGCGCGATCGTCAGCAGGAACTCCCAGCGCCCCTCCTTCCGGCAGGCGCGCGCCAGGCCCTCCAGGTCCAGGTTGTCGAGCAGGTGGAGGCCCATGGCGACGATCGCGACCGAGTGGATCGGGAGCCGGAACTCGCCCGCACGGGACGGCGTCACGTCCGAGACGCCGTCGCCGCCCAGGGCTGCGACGTCGCGCTCCCGCAGCCAGGGCAGGCACGCCGCCTGCAGGCCGGCGATCGCCTCGTGGATGTCCCAGGCGCCCCGCTCCTCGCGCAGGGCCCAGCGCCCCGTGCGCACGAAGAGAACGTCCCCGCTCTCCACCCGCACGCCCGCGGCCTCCTCGGCGGCTTCCAGGTCCTCCGGGTGGATGGCGTCTCCGGCCTCGAGCCACGGAACGTCGCGCGTGCCGGGAACGTCGAGCAGGATCCCCCGGGTCACGATCCCGTCGCGCAGGGCGTCGATCGAGAGCGCCTCGGCGCCGTGGGCCGTGACGCGTTCGATCGGGTAGCCGTTGTAGATCGTCCCCTCGTGGAAGATGTGGCAGAGGGCGTCGATGTGGCTCACCGCGTAGCCGTGCGGCGCCATCCCGAAGAAGTCGCCGCCCCAGCCCTCGGTCGCCGTACCCGTCATGTGGTGGAGCACCGGCCGGGGATTGTCGATCGCGGCCTCGGTGGGGAGCGGACGCGCGCAGGAGACGGTGCGGCCGCTCCTCACGAGACCGGCTGCGGCGGTCCGCTTTTCGGCACTGATCGTGTTGAGGGTCCCGAGCTGGTCGTCTCCGCCCCAGCGCCCCCAGTTCGAGAGCGTCCGGAAGTACCCGGCCACCTCGTCTGCGCCCGCGTCCGCGCGCCTCTCCGCCATGCTTCAGGCCGGCCGGATGTCCCGCGCGAAGGTGTCGGGTCCCGTGATGTCGACGGTCGTGGGGAGGGGCTCGCTCATCCGGGGAGCCTACCGCGCCGGGCGAGCGTCGCGCGAGGTGCGCCGCCACGCGTCAGGGGGCGACGGGCGGCTGCTTCACGTGGTCGACCAGCACGCCCAGGGGTCCGCACGGAAGCCGCAGGGTCTCGAGCCTTCCGTCGCGCATCACGTCGGTGCTGACGTAGGCGCCCTCCGAGCAGGCAGCCGAGGACGAGCGCAGCTCGCGCGGCGTGTAGACGCGATTGCCGTCGTAGGAGACGATCAGGTCGCCGTCCTCGAAGCCGGCTGCGCTCGCGGCCGAGTCGGCGAGGATGTCGCTCACCTGCAGTCGGTTGGGCCGATCCGTGGCGTAGAGATACGCGTCCCACTCCTCGCCCAGCTCGTCCCGCAGGCTCGCTTCGAGCCCCCGTCGCTCCTCCCAGATGCGCTTGCGCTTCCAGCCCTCGCGCAGGGCGTGATTGCTGAGCTCGAGCTTCTCCAGCTCGTGGGCTTCCCAGCGCTCGCGCAGGCGCTCGACGTCGCTCTGGCTCAGACCCGCGGCGGCGAGAGCGCGCGTGTCGAATCCGGCGGTCTCCACGGTGCCCTCGCCGCCAGCGGTTCGGGCGGCGGGGAGAGCGGACGCCGTCTCCGCAGCATCCTGCGCGGGAGGCTGCGCCGGCGCGGGGACGATGGCACCTGCCGCGAGATCCAGCTCCCCGTCGAGCAGACGCTGCAGCTCGGCGACCTCCTCGGCGAGGACGGTTCGCGCATGGCGTTCGAACTCGAGCGCCATGCGCAGCTCCTCGAGCTCCTCCCGGGTCACGGGCGTCTCCGCGACGTTGACGGGTGCGCCCCGCGCGCGCTCCCGGGAAGGTCCGCCGTCCGGCTCGCCCCCGAGCGGGATCAGCGTCGCCGCCACCGCGATGAGCGCCAGCGCGCCGGCCCCGAGGATGATCGCAGGGGTCCGCACTCGCGCAGTCTAGTACCCTCGTCCGGGTCCGGCAGCCGGGGGACGACCCGCGTCGCGTTGCGGGCGCCCGGGGGGCGAGCCTCGTCGGGCTGCGGCGGCTGGAGGCGACGGAGCGTTCATTGGATCTCAATCTCTGGGACGGCGTCGCCTTCTTCGGGTTCCTCGCTGCGGTGATCGGGATCTCGCTCTACGCCTCGCGCAAGGAGGACTCCTCCGAGGACTACTTCCTCGCCGGACGCAGCCTCACCTGGTGGCTGATCGGCTTCTCCCTGAT
This sequence comes from Myxococcota bacterium, assembly GCA_028278065.1. GTDB lineage: Bacteria > Myxococcota_A > UBA9160 > UBA9160 > JAFDET01 > JAFDET01. The sequence goes on along the minus strand of JANQFA010000029.1, from coordinate 355 downwards.
CGCGTCCAACATCTCGACCGAGCACTTCATCGGCATGGCCGGCTCGGGCTACGGCGTCGCCGGTCTCGCCATCGCCAGCTACGAGTGGATCGCCGCCATCGCGCTCGTCGTGGTGGCCTTCTGGCTGCTTCCCCTCTTCCTGCGGCTCGGGATCTTCACCATGCCGGAGTTCCTCGAGCACCGGTACGGGAGCGCGGCGCGCACCCTCATGGCGGTCTACCTGATGGCGGCCTACGTCGGAGTCGCCATCGCCGGAGTCCTCTATTCGGGAGCCCTGGGCCTCGAGACGATCTTCGGGCTCGACCGGACGGCGGGCATCTGGCTGATCGGCGCCCTGGCTGGCGCGTACACGGTG
>JANQFA010000028.1 GCA_028278065.1 Myxococcota bacterium | reverse complement strand
GCTCGTGTCGCGCCTCACCGAGGAGCTGCGCGTCTCGATCCAGCGCCTGATGGAAGAAGGGCTGCGGGCCCGCTCGGGCGTCTTCACCTGAGCCCGATCCAACGGGCGGGAGCGCTGGGCTACTCGGGCTTGGGGGCGGACTCGAGGCGCTCGAGGGCCTTGGCGACGCGCTCGAGATTGGTGTTGAGGACCTCGATGTCCGAGCGGCGCGGCAGGTCGAGTGCCTTGAGGACACGTTCGGTGGTCCGCTGGACGGTGGACTCCACCTCCTCGCGGGACTGCTCGACCCAGTCGCTGACCTGCTCTTCGCTCTGGCCCATGGCCTTGCGAACGTTGCGCCGCAGCTCGTCCATGCCCTCCTGGGCATCGTCGATTCGGCTGCGCAGAGCGGTATAGAGGGCGTCTCCCCCCTTCGAGATCAGCTCCTGGAGCACCGAGCCCGGGACGTGGCGGCCGGTGCTGCGCTCGCTGTCGACGAGGATCTGGGAGAGGGCGACGGAGGTGATGTCCTCGCCGGTCTCGTTGTCGATCACCCGGACCTCGCGGCCCTCCTCGATCAGCTCCTGGATGCCGCGCAGGGTGATATAGCGACTGGTGTCGGTGTTGTAGAGCTTGCGGTTGGCGTACCGCTTGACGAGGATGGGTTCCGCCATCGGGCGCACTCTAACACACGGCGTCAAGAGGGGTCAGGTGGCCCCGTCGACGCGCACCCGCTGCACCCGAGGGGCCCGCGGCTTCGGATCCGCCCGCCGGGCCGCCTGCGGCCGGACGCCCAGCTCCCAGAGGATCTCGCGCAGTCCCAGATAGGCGCGCAGCACGGCGCGGGCGTCGTCGTCGGTCTTGGCCCGCTCCTCCCAGCGGGCGATCTCGGCATCCAGGGCTTCGACGACCGAGTCGAGAAGCTGCGCTGCGGGACCCGAGCCGCCCTCGGCCAGGGACAGCGCGAGCTCGTCGAGGCTGCGCATGACGAGGGCGAGGGGGCCGGCCTCCCCGACGGGCCGGCCGGTCGTGGCGAAGGACGCGGCCTCCAGCAGGGCGCGGGCGGCGGCCACGGCTTCCGACGCCGCGCTGCGCGCGTGGCTCCGCGCCGCCGCGAGCGCGGCATCCAGATCGGCCGGCCGCTCGTCACGCACGGGCGGGGCTCTCGAACAGGGCTCCGGCCACCCGGGCCAGGCCTTCGAGGTCGTGCACGTCGCTGGGCAGCTCGGGCACGCGCAGGGCGAAGCGGTTCGCCCGTTCGGCGCGCTCCACCAGCCCCCGGCATGCCTCGCGATCGCGTCGCACCGCGGAAGCGTAACCAGCCACCGCGTCGAGCGCCGCCTCGGCCGCGTCCTCGGCCGGGAAGTCCTGGCCCTCCACCTCTCGCAGCGCGGCGGCCAGCACGGCCACCGCCGCCTCTCGATCGCCGTCCGCGGGTACGCGCTCCGGAGGGTCGCCGCCGTCGGGCCAGGTGCGCATGCGGTTCAGCACGAGACCTTCGACGGGAACGCCCGTCCCCTCCAGGCGGTCGAGGAAGAGACGCGCGTCGTCGATGGCCCGCTGGCCGGGGCCCGATACCAGCACGAAGCCGGAGGTGGGGCCGGTGAGGAGCGCGCGGACCTGTCGTGCGCGGTCCCGGAAGCCCTCCGACATCGCGTCGAACGCCATCAGGAAGTCGGAGAGATCCTCGAGGAACCCGGCGCCGGAAACGCGTTCGATCATCTGCATCACGCGGTGGGCGCCGCGCTGGAAGAGCTTGAATCCGAAACGACCCGCCGCAAAGGCCGGGTGCACCAGGAGCTGCACGATGCGGCTGTCGAGGAACTCCACGAGTCGCTGGGGTGCGTCGAGGAAGTCGAGCGCGTGCTGGCTGGGCGGCGTGTCCACCACGATCAGGTCGAAGGTCTCCGTCTCGCAGAGCTCGTACACCTTCTCCATGGCCGAGTACTCGGCGCTGCCCGCCAGGGCGTCGGACACGTGATGGTAGATCGGGTTCTCGAGGATTCGGTCACGGCTCTCCGGGTCGGGAGCGAAGCGATCCACCATCTCGTCGAAGGTGCGCTTCATGTCGAGCATCATCGCGAAGAGCTCGCCGTCGCCCGCGACGCCCAGCTCCGTGAGCCGGTCGGCCGGGATCGCGCGCGGCTCGTTCTCGAGGTGGTCGACCCCGAGCGCGTCGGCCAGCCGGCGTGCCGGGTCGATGGTGATGACGACGGCGCGTCGCCCGCGGCGCGCCGCCTCGAGCGCCACGGCGGCCGCCACCGTGGTCTTGCCCACGCCCCCCGCGCCCACGCAGGCCAGGATCCGGCGCGTCTCGACGAGCTGGCCCAGAGCCGTCATGCGGCCAGCCTCGGATCCGCCTCGAAGGCGTCGGCGAGTCTGGCGAGGTCGTCCACGTCGAGTACGCCCTCCGGGAGCAGGGGCAGCGTGATCATCGGCAGCGAGGTGCCCTCGGCGATCGTCTCCAGGTGGCGCACGTTGAGCTCGCGCCGCTCGCGCAGGTGGCGCGCGCACGCGGCCAGGGTGGCGGGCGGGGGCAGTCGCCCCTGGCCGGTGTCGGCCGGGAGCCGGGCGAGGCGGACGTCCAGGTCCGGTACCTGTTCGGGGAAGGGCGCCGGCGACACGGCGTTGACCACCACCCGATCGACCGCCACACCGACGTCCCGGCGCACCCGCTCCACCAGCTCGGTGGTCTCGCGGGCCGGTAGCTCCTCGGCCAGGGCGACCGGCAGCAGGATCGTGCGGCGCTTGTCCTCGATCATCTCCTCGACCCAGCTCGCGTGGCGCCGCAGCGGTCCGACCCGCACGGCGGCGACCGCCACGCGAGGCACGTCGAGAAAGGTGAGCCCGTGGCCGGTGGCGGGCGCATCGACGATCAGCAGGTCCCAGCGCGGTGTGCCGTCGGCGCGCTCCATCTGCTCGAGGTGCCACACCTTGCCCAGGGTGATCAGCTCCCGCCAGCCGGGCGCGGCGTCCATGAGCTGGCGGAAGGCCTGGTTGCCGAGCACCCACTCGGCGACCCGCCGGCCTCCGAACTGGAGGCCCAGGTACTCGGCCAGCGCGGCGTAGGGCTCGATGCGCACGGCGGTGACACCGGGGTGGATCTCGTGGTCCTCGCCGGCAGCCGCCTCGGAGGAGCCGAACAGGGCCGGGATCCTGGACTCGAGGGCCATCTCGGCCACGCAGACGCGCAGGCCGCGCCGCGCGGCGAGCAGCGCCAGGGCGGCGGAGACGCTGGTCTTGCCGGTGCCGCCCTTGCCCGTGATGATGATCAGGCGTCGCTCGAGCAGGCCGTGCTCGGGTGCGCTCACGGGGGCTCCTCAGGCTGTGGCGAAAGGCCGCCACGGTCCTCAAGGAGGCGGCTCAGGTGGCCGAAACGGTCGAGAGCGGACCGGTTTCGCTGCACGGTAGCACACGACCTGCACACCGGACGGAGGGGCGTCCCACGTGATCATCACCTGCGAGAAGTGCGACACGCGCTTCAAGCTCGACGACGACCGCATTCCCGCGGAAGGCGTCAAGGTACGCTGCTCACGCTGCAAGCACGCCTTCCTGGCACAGAAGCCGGAGTCTTCCATCGAGGCCGACGAAGCGGTCGCCGACGAGCTGGCGCGCGCCGCCAGCGGCGCGCTCGCCGAAGCCTCAACGGCTGCCAGCGGCGCGCTCGCAGACGCCGCAACGCCCGCCAGCGGAACGCTCGCGGAGGCTCCGGCGCCCACCGGCGGCGCAGAGGAGGCGCCTGGGGCCGGCGGCGCGGACACCGACGACCGCACCCAGGCGCTCGGAGCTCTCGATACCGACGAGCGCACGCGGATGCTCGACCAGGGCTCCGTCGACTTCGGCGCGGCCGACTCCGACGAGGAGAGCGACTGGGAGTTCAACGAAGATCCGCCGGTCAGCGAGCCCGGCATCGAGCCCACGCCGCCCGGGCCGGAGATCGCGTCCCGAGCCTCGGAAGAGTCGGCACCGCTGGCGGAGCCGGAGGGCGAGGCGCCCGACAGCTTCGCCAACCTGGGCGTGATGGGTGAGGTCGGCGAGACCCGGTCCGCGGACCCGATGAACGAGTTCCTCGCCGCCGATCCCGGCGATGCGGAGCCCTCGATCGAAGACGTGGGGCGCCCCGAGGAGTGGGATCTCCTGGGCGACATCGCCGAGGAGGGAGGGGAGTCGTTCGAAGAGCACGAGCCCGCACCCGCTGCGGTCCCGGAGGAGGCCGACCCGGGCGTCGAGGTGGCCCGCGAGGACGGTGCCGAGCCCAGCGTGGCGGAGCCCGTGGCGGTCGAGGCGCCCGTGGAGATCCCCGACGCCGCCGACCTGGGCCCCGCCCCCTCTTGGCTGCAGCGCGGCGCTCGCTGGCTGGGGGGGGCCGCCGTCGCGGGTCTCCTGGGCCTGGCCGCATGGGGCAGCCTGGTGCCCCGCCCGACCCTTGCCGGTGGACCCGTCGCGGCGAGCCTGGGTCCCCTCCAGGCCGCCGAGGTGCGCGCTCATCTGGTGGAGAACGCCCTGGCCGGTGGTCTCCTGGTGGTCTCCGCCGAGCTGCGCAACCCGGGTGCGGCGCCGCGCGTGCCGGAAGGCGTCGTGCGGGTCACGCTGCTCGACGGCTCGGGCCGTCCGATCGTCGGACCCGAGGCGCTCCTGGCCCGCGCGCCGAGCCAGCGCGCGCTGCGTCGGGAGTCGCCGGAGCGGCTCATCGAGGCCCAGCGAAGCGGGGCCCAGGCCCTCGCGCGGACGCCCGTGGCGCCGGGCGAGAGCATTCCCGTGCTCGCGCTCTTCGCCGAGGCTCCGCTGGAGGCGCGTGGCTTCCGCTTCGAGCTGGCCCCCGGCTCCCGCTCCGGGCTCGCGCCCGGCTCGAGCCCCGACCTGACGCCCGAATCGGGCCCCGACGTGACGCCCGAATCGGGTCGCGACGCGGCGCCGGGCGGGTTCAGCTCGGAGGCTGATCTCCCGAGCCCGGCTCCTCCGCCTGCGGAGTGACGTCGATCTCGTCCTTCCCGGTGACCCCGGCCTTGAAGTTCTTGATCGCCTTGCCCAGGCCCGAGCCCAGCTCGGGAAGACGCCGGGCGCCGAAGATCAGGATGACGAGGCCGAGGATGATGAGAAGCTCGGTGATGCCGAGTCCGAACATGGAGGAAGGGTGCCCGGCGGGGCGGGTCCGGTCAAGCGGAGCCCCGGGTCGACGGTTACACTGCCGGCCCCATGAGCATCTTCAAGGCCTACGACATCCGCGGTCTCGTCCCCGAGCAGCTCGACCCCGAGCTGGCGCGCCGGATCGGCAACGGCGCCGGTCGCTTCCTCGCTGCGTCGCGTGTGGCGGTGGGCCGGGACGCGCGCACCCACTCGCCGGCCCTCGCCGAGGCGCTCATCGAGGGCCTGCGTGACACGGGCACGGAGGTGGTGGATCTGGGCCTGGTCGCCACGCCGATGCTCTACTTCGCGGTGGATCACCTCGGGCTGGGTGGCGGCATCATGGTCACCGCGTCGCACAATCCCGGCGAGTACAACGGCTTCAAGACCTGCCGCGAGCACGCCATTCCGGTCGCGGGGGACTCGGGCCTGAAGGAGATCGAGAAGCTGGCCGGGGATCCGGCCCCGCCGGCCGCCGCTCGTGGCGGGCTCGTCCGGGAGGATGTCACCGACCGCTACGTCGAGCACCTTCTGGGGGTCGGGGACGGGCGTCCGGCTCTCAAGGTGGCGATCGACTGCGGAAACGGGATGGCGGGAGTCGCGCTCACGCCTCTTCTCGAGCGGCTCCCGCTGGAGACCGAGCGCCTCTACTTCGAGCCCGACGGCACCTTCCCGAACCACGAGGCGGATCCGCTCAAGCAGGAGAACCGGACCGACCTCGTGGAGGCCGTGCGCCGCACGGGAGCGGACTTCGGCGTGGCGTTCGATGGCGACGCCGACCGGGCCATCTTCGTCGACGAGCGCGCCGAATCCATCTCGGCCGATCTGCTCACGGCCGTGCTCGCCGGCCCGCGCATCGCGCGGAGTCCCGGCGCGCGTGTCCTCTACGACCTGCGCTCGAGCCGCGCGACGGCCGAGGCCATCGAGGCGGCCGGGGGCGTCCCGGAGATGAGTCGGGTCGGCCACTCGTTCTTCAAGGCGCGGCTGCGCGAGTCGGGGGGCATCTTCGGCGGCGAGCTCTCGGGCCACTTCTACTTCCGCTTCTCCGATACCCTCATCGCCGACGATGGGCTGGCCGCCTTCGTGGCCCTTCTCGACGTGCTGGCCCAGGAGCAGAAGCCGCTCTCCGAGCTCATCGCGCCCTTGCGCCGCTACCACGCCAGCGGCGAGATCAGTCGCCGTGTGGGCGACCCGCAGGCGCTCCTGGCCGCCGTGGAGGCCGACCACGGCGGCGCGGAGATCTCCCACCTGGACGGCCTGCTGGTGCGCTACCCGGACTGGTGGTTCAACCTGCGCGCGTCGAACACCGAGCCGGTGGTGCGCCTGAATCTCGAGGCCGATGACGAGGCCACGATGCGGGCGCGCCGCGACGAGCTGGTCGCGCGCATGGACGCCGCCTAGGCGGGCTCGTCAGGAAGCGGTCTCGGCGGCCCGCGCCAGCTCCGCGTCGATGATCCGCTTGAACGCCTCGAAGGGCTGGGCGCCGCCCAGCATGCGGCCGTTCACGAAGAAGGACGGTGTCCCGGTCACGCCGATGGCGCGGGCCTCCTCGAGGTCGCGGTCGACGGCCGCGTCGTGCCTGCCGTCGGCGATGCAGGCCTCGAAGGCCCCCATGTCCAGCCCGGCCTCGCTCGCGTACTTCGTCAGGTTGTCGCCGCCGAGCTGACGCATGTTGGCGAAGAGGATGTCGTGGTACTCCCAGAACTTCTGCTGCTCGTCGGCGCAGGCCGACGCGACCGCGGCGGCTCGCGCGTTGGGATGGATCGATTCGAGCGGGAAGTGGCGGTAGACGACGCGCACCTGTCCCTCGTACTCCTTGAGCACCTGCTTCACCGTCGGGCTGGCCCGCGCGCAGAAGGGGCACTCGAAGTCGCTGAACTCGACGATCGTGACCGGCGCGTCGGCGGGGCCGAGCGACGGTCCTTCGCTCGAGACCTCGGCGCGCGGCGCTTCCATCAGCACCGCGACCCCCGTGGCCTCGCGGAGCTGCGCCAGCTGCACCTGCTCGGCGCGGCGTGACTCCTGGGCCTCGAGGTGGCTGCGGATGCGGTCGGCCATCTCCTCGAGCGTGCGGCCGCCGAGGCGTTCCTGGTTCTCCGTGTAGAACGCCTCGACCTGCTCGTCGCTCACCTCCGCCGAGCCGCGGAGCTCGGCGCGCAGCTCCTCGGGCGAGACGTTGCGTCGCGCAGCTTCGAGCTCCAGGAGGCGGGTCTCGATCAGGACGTCCAGGTGCTCCTCGCGGAACTCGTGCCGGGCGGCCTCGCTCCGGTCGGAGAGCTGCTCGGCGAGCAGCTGGTCCTTGATGAACTCGTCGAGCTCGCCGAGGGTGATCGTCTGGCCGCCCACGGTGGCCACCGCCGTCGAGCCGGCGGCGCCGCCGGGCGAGGCGGCCGGCGCGCCCGACTCGCAGGCGGTCGCCGGGAGGACCGCGACAAGGAGCACTAGAATGGCAGCGCGCATGGATCTTCTCCGTCGGATGCACCCGCGCCGAGGCAGGTGGGCGTGGCAGTATAGGGTTGGCCTGCCGGCCCCGCCGGGCGGCGCTCGACTCGGAGATGGGCGGTGCTGAAGGGCGCGGCGGGAGGCGCGGCCATTCACCTCGAGGGATTCCGGCTGCTCTGGCGGCAGCGGGGCCTCTGGCCCCTGGCGGTCGTTCCGGTGCTCTTCGGGGTGTTGGCGGTGGCGCTCGCCGGCGTCCTGGTGGTGGGGTACTGGGGCGAGCTCTGGGCGCTGGCGTCCGGCTGGACGCCGCTGTGGCAGGCGGACGCCTGGTACGACTGGCTCTGGATCGGTCCGGCCCGGGCTCTCTTCGCACTGCTCGACGCCGCGCTCTTCGTCGCGCTCGCGGCGGCCGCCATCCTGGCCGCCTGGCTCGTCGCGAACGTCCTGGCCGCACCCTTCCTGGACGTCCTCTCGCGCCGGGTCGAGGCGATCGTCAGCGGCGCCGTCACCGATCTGGCCGAGGAGGGCCTCTCCGCCACACTCCGCGACGCGGGCCGCTCGATGCTCGAGGAGCTGCGCAAGCTCGCGTTCTTCGTGTCGGTGCAGGCGTCGATCGCGGCCTTCGGAATCCTCGTGCCCGGTGGGGCGCTGATCGCGGCTCCTGCGATGACCGTGTTCACGATCCTCTTCCTGCCGCTGGACTACGCCGGCTACACCCTGGATCGGCGGCGCCTGCGCTTCGCGGAGCGGCGGCGCTGGGTGCTGACGCACCGCGCGCCGATGCTCGGCTACGGCGCGGCGGCCTTCGCGACCTTCGTCGTCCCCGGGCTGAACTTCCTGGCCCTGCCCGTGCTGGTCGTCTCCGGAACGCTCCTGGCCCTGCGCACACCGCTCCCCGCAGGCGGCGAGCCCGTCCCAGGCGAAGCCGGCGCGCGGGGGGGTAGGGACCGCGAGGCCGAGTCCGAGCGATGATGCCTGTGCGCCGGGGCTAGACCTTCAGCTCCTCGCGCAGGAAGAGCCACATCGCCTTCAGGGCCTTGCCGGGAAGCTCGCTGTGGGTGGAGTCGAACCACTCGATGCGCTTCGGGTCGCCCGCGGCAGCGAAGAGCGCCTCGCTGGCCTCGCGCGGGATGCGCTCGTCCCGCTCCGCGGCCACGAAGAGGAGGGGCCGCGGAGCGAAGCGCCCCAGGTGGTGGATGGGGTCGGTCTCGGGCGGGCCGAAGCCGCCACCCCCGATCGCGAGGGCGGCCGCGCGCGGCCGCGGGTCGACGCCCAGGAAGGTCGCGCCGAGGATGGTGCCCAGGCTGAATCCGGCGTAGGCGCAGCGGGTGGAGTCGATCTCGGGGAGGGCCTCCGCCGCGTCGAGTGCGCGCTGCAGGTCGCGCACGGACTGGCGGGCCACGTCGAGGAACAGGCTGCTCGGGTCGGCCTCGTGGTGGGCGGCGAGGGCTTCGAGCATGCGCTCGCTCAGCTTCTCGCTGCGGCGCTCGCCGTGGAGCGGGAAGTCGATGGAGAGCACCGCGGCACCGCCGCGGCACCAGGGGCCCGCTACCGGGTCGAGATAGGCGGCGTCCTTGGAGCCCCCCGCGCCGTGCTGCAGCAGGACGACGGGAAAGGGCCCGTCGCCCGAAGGCGGCAGCAGGAGACGGGCGGGCACGCGATCCCCGTGGCTCGAGAACTCGAGGCGGCGCGCACGCAGGTCGGGAAGGGCTTCGGGAGGGGGCGCGTCCCATGCGCCCAGCCCGAGGCTCTCGCCGCGCTGCGCCACGAGCCGGGAGAGGTCGGCCATGGCTGCCAAGGCTAGCCCGGCGCAGCCATCGGGTCAGCGTCTTCGGCTCCGCCGCGTCCAGCGGTCGGCGGCCGCAGGGGCTGATCCGGCTATCGCGCCAACAGGAGCTTCCGCGCCCGGTACAGGTTGGACTTCACCGCGTCCTCGCTCTTGCGCAGGGTCACCGCGATGTCCTGGATGGTCTTGTTCTCCAGGTGATGCAGCGTGATCAGCCGGCGCTGCTCGTCGGATAACTTCTCGCGCATTGCGTGGTCGAGCCGGTCGAGCTGCTCGCGGAACTCGTAGGCCGCCAGGGGGTCGCCCTCGACGTATCTCGACGCCCACTCGCTGCCCTCGGTCTCGCCGTCCGGCATGGGCACCATCGGGTGTCGCTTGCGCTTGAAGCGGGCGGCCAGGGTGCGGCGCGTGATGCCGAACACCCAGGCGGCGAAGGGGGCCTCGCCCCGGAACCCGTCGATCGACGAGAAGACGTTGATGAAGACCTCCTGGACGGTCTCCTCGACGTCGGCGCGGTTGCCGAGTCGGCGGTCCAGGAAGGAGTAGACGCGGCGGAAGTAGCGGTCGTAGAGCAACTGGAAGGCCGCCTCGTCGCCCTGCCGAGTTCGCGCCACCAATGCAACATCAGGATCCAGCAGCTGCTCGCGGTGCGTGTCGGCCACCGGAGCGTCGAGCGCGCCCATCGAGTCCCTCCCCAGGTCCAACCTCAGCTCCGTCCCAAAATCGGAGCACCCCTGCAGTGGGTGTGACCCGGTAGTAAGGGGAAGTGTCAAAGTTTGTCACCCCGAAAACGAAAAATGTCACCGGTCGGGGGCATTTTCCCGCGGGGGCGCCTTCTGGTGGCGTTCTGGCGCCGCTCAGGTCCGCGACGCGAGCTCCGCCTCGCCGAGGCCGGTGCGGAAGACCGCGCGCAGCGGGGTCGGCTCGGCAGCGGGCGTGCGGGGCGGCTCGGGCTCGACCCCAGGGCGCTCGAGCAGGGCACGGGGGCTCGCCGCGCCCGGCTGCGCGACGAAGCGGATCCGCATCGGGGTGAGCCCGGGACCCGCGGCGGAGACCGCCGCCATCGTGGCCGGCGCGAAGTCTGCCGACACCAGCACGCACTCGACGCCTGCGTCCGCTGCCAGAGCCAGCTCGGGGGCCAGCTTGCGCCAGTCGTCGACGCGGGGTGCCAGATCGGCGCGCTCGGCCAGCGCGCGACCCACCAGGGTGAGGCCGCCCGAGACATCGAGGTCGACCAGCACGGCGACGACCCGGCCGGCGGGATCGACGGCGACCAGATCGATCGGTCCGGAGATCCCGCCCACGTCCTCGGCCAGGACGCGGAGCGGCCGTCCCAGACGACCGAGCGCAGCGCGCAGGGCCCGCCGGCGAACCGCCGGCGAGGGGGCGGGAACCAGGCGCGGCCCGCTCACCCAGGCGTCCCCAGATCCCCGAGCAGGAGACCGGCCACGTCGGCCAGCGCCCGGGTGGCGAGTGACTGCGGGCGTGCGAAGCCCACGGGGCGCCGCTCCACGAGGCTTCGATAGAGGGCCAGGTCGTCTACGAGGAGTCCGTAGCTGCGCACGGGCGCCTCGCCCTCCGCCTCGAGGACGCGGGCCAGGGCCTCGAAGGACGCGCGCGCCTCGCCGACCGTGCGCGCACCGCGGATCGTGACGCCGACCGGGGTGGGAGTCGCGGCGTCCGCGCGCAGGCGCGCGGCCTCGACCGCTCGGGCACGCGATTCCGCGTCCGGACCGACCAGCAGGAGGAGCAGATCGATGGGGGCTGCGGTGTCCTCGGGTGAGAGGGCCGCCAGCACCAGCGGGGTCCCGTCGCCGGACGCGGCCCGCCCGGTGGCTCGCTCGACGGCGGTGTCGAGCGCAGTCGGACCGTCCCCGGCCAGTCCGATCCCCACTCCGGCCGTGGCGGCGTCCCCGCCGAGCTGTGGATCGGCGCGGAAGGCCACCTCCGGGATGCCTCCGGCCCGGCGCAGCTCCACGGCCAGGTTCCAGACGATGGCGGTGCGCAGCAGGTCGCCCGGAGCCGCCGGTACGGCGATCCGGGCGACCGCGCTCGCCGGGTCGGGGAGGGCAGGGGAGGACGCCGCGGGCTCGCGAGCGAGCGCGGGATCGAAGTGATGGAGGACGTCCGACAGCCCGCGTGCCACTGCCTCAGCGCACCACCAGCACCGAGTTGCGCTCCCCCACCGGACCGATTTCCACGTCCGGGTTGCCGGGGTCTTCCAGCCACTCGCCGTCCACCACGTAGCGGTACTGGTAGGTGCCCGGCGGCAGCGTCAGCACCTTGGTCCACACGCGCGTGGAGGCCTCGTTCTCCACGCGCGACTGGACGTCCTTGTCGGGGATCCAGCCGTTGAAGTCGCCCGCGATGCGCACGTCCTCGGCGCCCTGGTCCGCGAAGCGCACCACCACGCGGCGTGGCTCGTGCGCCCCCTCCGCGAACGCAGCCGGCGTCTCCGGCGCTGCGGCGGGCTCCTCCAATCCGGCCAGCGCCTCCGGCGCTGCGGCGGACTCCTCGAACCCGGCCAGCGCCTCCGGCGCCGCGGCGGACTCCTCGAACCCGGTCAGCGCCCCGGGCGCCGCGGCGGCCACTTCGAGCGCCAGCGCCGCGTAGTCGATCGCGCCGTTCGCCGAGGGCGCGAAGGCGGTCAGGGGGAGCCCGCGGCGGGCGGCCTCGCGCAGCTTCACGTTCTGCCGGATCACGGCGTCGAAGCACATGTCCTGGAAGAGGGTCCGGATCTCCCCGAGCGTCTCGCGCGCAAAGCGCGTGCGCCCGTCGTAGAGCGTCGGCAGGATGCGCACGCTCGGATCCTGGCCCAGCCGCTCGGCCAGCAGGGCCACCGTCTCGAGGAGCTTCTGCACCCCGTGGATGGCGAAGTGGCTGGTCTCGAGCGGGACGATCACCTCTCCGGCGGCACGCAGGGCATTGAAGGTGAGGAGGCCCACGTTGGGCGGGCAGTCGATGAGCGCGTAGTCGAACTCCCGCTCCAGACCCGCGAGGGCTGCGGCGAGGCGCTCGGTGCGGGCCTCGGCTCCTTCGCTGGCCAGCTTCTGCTCGAGGGCGGAGAGCACGATTCCGGACGGGGCCACGGCGATGCCGCCCTCCACCTCGATCAGGATCTCGTTGATGATCGCGGGGCCGTCCTCGTCGGCCAGCACCTCGTAGAGGTTCGCCTCGGTCATCTCCGGGTCGATCCCGAGGGCGAGCGTGGCGTGAGCCTGCGGATCCATGTCGACGACGAGCACCTCCGCTCCGTCCGCGGCGAGGCTTCCCGCCAGATTGACCACGGTGGTGGTCTTTCCGCAGCCACCCTTCTGGTTGACGATCGCGATCGTGCGCATGACACCCCCCCCGGCATTCACCCCGACACGCGACGTGGTCGCGCTTCGAGGTCGCCGACTCGAACGGGTGCCGGACCCGTCTCGGGTCGGCGACGCCGGCGAGGCGGCCCGGGGCGAGAAGCCCGGGACGGCGCTAGGCCGTGCGTTCGGCTCGTTGCGATCCGGTGGGCGCCGGGCGCGGGCGGCGGTCGGCGCCCCTGCGGCGCCAGGCCTCGATGTCGCGCTCGAATTCCGCGACCTCGAGCACCCACTCCTGCCCCGAGACGGCCTCGAAGACCGTTCCCTCCCGGAACACGAGAACCACGTCTCCCGTCGCGACGAGGACGAGCTCGGCCAATGGACGTCGGACGGTCGGCAGGACCCGCATCAGCTGCTCGATGCTCCTTCGGATCCGCTGGACCGAGACGCCGGCGTCGATGAGGCGTCTCGCGGCCTTCAGCGCCACGAGATCCTCGAACGTGTATCGGTGATGACCCCCCTTGGTCCGCGCCGACGGGCACACCAGGTCGGTCTGGGCCCAGTACTGGAGCTGTCGCCGGGACACCCCGACGATCTCGACCACCTCCCCCGTCCGGAAGAGGTCCTCCTGCACGGAACCCTGCGATCCCGGCGTTGCCGGCGACATCGCACCTCCCTCGCCTGCCCAGGCGGGCAGAACGACGTTATACGCGGGGGGCAGGACCAGTCAAGCCAAAATCCAGGGGAAATGTGGCGTTCCCAGAAGCCCCCGAGGTGCTCCCGGAAGCCCCTTCGTCGCCCCGGAGGGCGGCGTAGGGTAGGTTGGCTTTCATGTCCCAGAGCGAGGAAGGGAAGCGGGATTCCGGGAGAATCGTGGTGGAGGACGCCGGCGGAACCCGGCCCTTCATGCGCGGAATCCTGATCCACTCGCTCCTCTCGCAGGGGCTCTCGTTCGAGGACGCCTACGCGGTCGCCAACGAGGTTCGCGACGCACTGCGGGGCCGGACCGTGTCGCGCGAGGCCCTCGGCGCCGCGGTGGCCGGGATCGTCAAGGAGTCGGGGCTCGAGCCCGACCCGACCGCGCTGGCCCCGCTGACACCCGAGATCGCGGTCACCCATGACGACGATGCGACCCCCTTCTCCAAGGGGATCCTCTCCCAATCCCTGCTCGCCGCCGCCGTCGAGCCCGCCGAGGCCTGGGAGGTGGCCCGCTCGATCGAGGAGCGTCTCGTGCGGGAGGGCCGTCGCGTGGTGGAGCGCCGCGAGCTGCGCAGGCTGGCCTACGAGGCCCTGGAGGGGGCCGATCGCAAGCGCGCCGCGCTCCGCTACCTGGCATGGCGCCGCTTCCAGGAGCCCGAACGGCCGGTCCTCATCCTGCTGGGCGGCGCCCCCGGGGTCGGCAAGACGAGCCTCGCCCTCGAGGTGGCCCATCGCCTGGGGATCGGGCGCGTCATGTCCACCGACGCGATCCGCCAGGTGATGAGGATCATGCTCTCGCCGGACCTGATGCCTGCCATCCACGCCTCGTCCTACGCGGCCTGGACGGCCGAGGGCTTCGATCCCACCCCCGGGGCGGATCCGGTGGTGGAGGCCTTCACGGATCAGGCCTCGGCGGTGGCGGTAGGCGTGAAGGCTCTGCTGGATCGTGCCGTCGAAGAGAACGCCAGCATGGTGCTGGACGGAGTCTCCCTGCTGCCCGGGAGGCTCGACCTGGATGCGTATCGGGAGCGCGCCTACGTGGTCTTCCTGATGGTCGCCACCTTCGACAGCGACGCCTTCAAGAGCCGCTTCAAGCGGCGCGCGAAGGGAGAGAAGGCCCGTACGCCGCACCGCTACATCGAGAACCTCGACGCCATCGTTCGCATCCAGGAGTACATCCTGGAGCTCGCCGAGACCCACGACGTCCCGATCGTGGAGAACCTCTCGTTCGATCGCTCCGTCCTCTCGATCATCCGCCAGGTGACCGAGACGCTGGCCAAGCTGGAGGTGACCGATGGGGTGGACCCGCTCTAGCGTCGTCGCGGCGGCGCTCGTCCTGGTCCTCTCCATCGCCTGCGCCCCGCTCTCCTTCGAGGAGGAGGCCTACCTCGGGCGACAGGTGAACGACCAGATCCGCCACGAGGCCGATCTGGTGCGCGACCGCCAGATCTGGGACTACGTCCGCAAGATCGGCCACAAGATCGTGGCGGCGGCCGGTCCGCAGCCGTTCACGTACCACTTCTATGTGGTCGAGAGCGGGGCGATCAACGCATTCGCGCTCCCGGCCGGCTATATCTACGTCAACACCGAGACGATCATGCAGGCGCGAAACGTCTCCGAGCTGGCGGGCGTGATCGGCCACGAAGTGGGTCACGTCGCGCGGCGCCACGTGGCCAACAACTACCGGCGTCAACAGAACGTGGGCGTCCTCCACCGCGTGGGAACCTACACCGCCGCGCTGATCGGCGGCGGCATGGCCGGGAGCGCCGCCAACATGGGCGGCGGGCTCGCCGCCGCGGCGTACCTGAACTCGTACGGCCGCGACGCCGAGCGCGAGGCCGACGTCTTCGCCGTCGAGGTGCTGCCCAAGGCCGGCTACGATCCGGAGGGTCTCGTCACGTTCTTCGAGACCATGATGCGGGAGTCGGGTGGGAGCCTGCCGGCATGGCTGTCGAGTCACCCGGCGACCAGCGAGCGGATCGCCAGCACGCGCACCCTGATCCGGGAGGCCGATCTCCCGCGAGGGCTGCGCAGAACGGACGGCGGACGGCTCGAACAGATCCAGAAGCGCATCGCCGCCCTGCGCAGACGGCGCCCGTAGCGCCCGGAGGAACCATGTCGTCCACAGCCCCGCGAGCCCGCACCCTGGGCGAGCTGCGCGCTTCCGGCTGGGAGAGCCGCGACCTGCGCGCAGAGCTGCGCGCCAACCTGCTCGCCCGCCTGCGGGGGGGCGAGCCGCTCTTCGACGGGATCCTCGGCTACGACGACACCGTGCTCCCCGCCCTGGAGAACGCGATCCTCTGCGGGCACGACCTGATCTTCCTGGGAGAGCGTGGGCAGGCCAAGTCGCGCATGATCCGCGCCCTGGTCGGGCTCCTCGACGAGTGGATCCCCGCGATCGAAGGCAGCGAGATCGCGGACGATCCCCTGGCCCCGGTCTCCGCCTTCGGCCGCGAGCGCGTGGCCGAGCTGGGAGATGCCACCCCGATCCAGTGGCTCTCCCGCGAGGACCGCTACGGCGAGAAGCTCGCCACGCCGGACACCTCGGTGGCCGATCTGGTGGGCGACGTCGATCCGGTGAAGGTGGCCCGGGGCCGGACCCTCGGCGACGAGCTGACCATCCACTTCGGACTCCTGCCGCGCACGAATCGCGGGATATTCTGCATCAACGAGCTGCCCGACCTCACCGAGAAGGTGCAGGTGGCGCTCTTCAACGTGCTCGAGGAGCGCGACTTCCAGGTCAAGGGGTACAGGGTGCGGCTTCCCCTCGACGTGCTGGTGGTGGCGAGCGCGAATCCCGAGGACTACACGAGCCGCGGGCGCATCATCACGCCCCTCAAGGATCGCTACGCCGCCCAGATCCGCACCCACTACCCTCCCACCCGCGAGCTCGAGCTCGAGATCGCGCACCAGGAGTCGGAGCTGCCGGAGGTGGACGGCGTCGACGTCACCCTCCCGCCCTTCATGGCCGAGATCGTGGCGGAGACGACCTTCCAGGCGCGCAGCAGCCCGGACGTGAACCAGACCTCGGGCGTGTCCGTGCGCATGACCATCGCCAACCTCGAGACGCTGGTGGCCAACGCGGTGCGCCGCGCGCTGGCGACCGCCGAGACCGAGGCCGTGCCGCGCATCTCGGACCTCTTCGCCCTCGACGCCTCGACCCAGGGCAAGCTGGAGCTCGAGTACGCCGGCGCGGACAAGGAGGAGATCGACGTCATCCACGAGCTGCGCAGGCGCGCGGTTCGCACCGTGTTCGACGAGCGCGTCCCCGTCGAGGGCGTCGCCTCCGTGGTCGCCGCCTTCGAGCAGGGCTGGAACGTGGAGGTCTCGGCCGAGATGCCCGCGGACGAGTACCTGGAGGGGCTGGACGCCATTCCGGGTCTGCGCGAGGGGGCGGCGGCGCTGGCGGGCGGCGAGTCCGCCGCGCGCCTGGCCAGCGCCATCGAGTTCCTGCTCGAAGGGCTCCACCTGTCCAACCGGCTCAACAAGACCGAGCGCGAGGGCCGGACGGTCTACGCCCAGCCGTGAAGGTCTGGCGCTACAGCCGCTGGGACGGGAGCCAGGGCGAGTTCTCGCTCGCTCCCGACGACGCGCTCGACGCCCTCCAGGATCTCCTGATGGAGGGGCTCGACGTCCGCGAGGCGCTGCAGTGGATGCAGCAGGCGGGCTTCGAGCTGGGCGGGAGCGAGATGCGCGTCATGGGCGTGGAGGAGCTGATCCGCGAGCTGCAGGACGAGATCCGGGAGCTGCAGGACCGCTACCGGCTGGACCAGGCCAGCGACGAGCTGCGCCGGCGCCTCGAGGACATCCTCGACCGCGAGCAGCGCGCCATCGAGGAGGCCGCGGGGCACGAGTCCCGGCGCATGAACGAGTTCCTGGGGCGCCGGCACGACCAGCAGGCGGCCGGTGTGGCCGAAGCGATCGAGCGCTTTCGCGATCACGAGTTCGAGGACGAGGAGGCCGAGGAGGACTACCGCGAGCTCCTCGAGGAGCTCGACCGCCTGCGCGACCTCGAGCGCTTCCAGCAGGAGCAGGGGGCGCGCTTCCGCGGCCCGGAGCAGGCGGACTACGAGACCGCCCAGGAGATCCGCGAGCGGATCGAGGCGCTCCAGCAGATGGCGCAGGACCTCGCGGAGGGGAACTTCGAGCAGATCTCGCCCGAAGAGCTGCGCGAGCTCCTCGACGAGGGTGCGCTGCGCTCGCTCGTCTTCCTGCGTGATCTCCGTCAGTCCCTGGAAAGCGCCGGCTATCTGCGCGAAGGCGCCGACGAGCTGACGCCCCGCGCGATCCGCCGCCTGGGCGCGAACGCCCTGGCCCAGGTGTACGGCGCGCTGCGCAGCGGCCGCCAGGGAGCCCACGAGACCCGGGAGCTGGGGGTGGGGCTCCCGCGTCCCGACGAGACCCGTCCCTGGGAGTTCGGCGACGGTCGCAGCGTGGCGGTGGTGCGCACCCTGCTCGAGAGCGTCCTGCGCCAGGCCCGGCAGAACCCCGGGCGCCCGGTGGAAACCCCGATCCAGCTCGCGGTCGAGGATTTCCGAGTCCACGAGATGGACTTCACGACCCAGACCACGACGGTCCTCCTCCTCGACATGAGCTGGTCGATGTCGTGGGCGGGCCGCTTTGCGGCGGCCAAGCGCGTGGCGCTGGCCCTGGACCACCTGATCCGCACGCGCTACCCGCGCGACAACTTCTTCGTCGTCGGCTTCTACACGCGCGCCGTGGAGCTCTCGATCAAGGAGCTCCCCGAGTCGAGCTGGAACATGGGCGATCCGTTCACGAACCTGCAGGAGGGCCTGATGGTCGCCGAGCGTCTCATCGCCCGGCACCCGGCGCCCAATCCGCAGGTCCTGGTGATCACCGACGGGCAGCCGACGGCGTACTTCGTGGACAAGGAGCTCCGCGTCGAGTGGCCGATGGGCTTCGGGGGGATCTCGCCGCGCGCCGCCGAGGAGACCCTGAAGCAGGTGCGTCGGATCACCCGGCGCGGCGCCACCATCAACACGTTCATGCTGGACGATGCTCCGGAGCTGGTGGGCTTCGTCGAGAGGATGACGCGAATCAACAAGGGGAGGGCGTTCTTCACGCACCCCCAGCAGCTCGGCTCCTACATGATGGTGGACTACCTCTCGCGCCGGTCGAAGCGCTGGCGGGCATGAGCGCCCTCGGGCTCGCGCGACGGCTGGGGCACAACGCCCTGCGCGCGGTGCGGCAGACCGCCGGGCGCGTGGCGCTGCGCGACCGGGCGTTCTGGGTGCGTCTGCGTCTGGCTCCTCCCCTCGACGAGCAGCGCATGCCCGCGCTCCCCTTCCAGCGGGACGTGCCGCCCTCGCTCCTGGACGCGCTGGAGGTGCTCGACGCCGCGGCGGGCGATCCCCAGGTCGAGGGGGTCTTCCTGCGGCTGGCCGGCGCGCCGCGCGGCTGGGCCAAGACCATGTCCCTGCGGCGAGCGGTCTCGCGCGTGCGCGAGGCGGGCAAGCCGGTGGTGGCCTGGGGCGAGCGGCTCGGCATGGAGGACCTCTTCGTCGCGAGCGCGGCCGACCGCCTCTGGCTCCCGCCGGCGGGTGGCCTCCAGCTCCTGGGGCTGCGCGCCGAGTCCGTCTTCCTGCGTGGCCTCCTCGAGCAGCTGGGCGTGGCCGCCGACGTGGTCCGCGTGGGCGGCTACAAGAGCGCCGGCGAGATGCTGGTGCGGGACGCCCTCTCGCCCGAGGCGCGCGAGCAGAGCGAGGCGCTGCTCGACGATCTGTTCGAGGAGTGGCTGGCGGCCGTGGCCGACGGCCGCGATCTCACGAGGGAGGCGGTCCGTGGGCTCGTGGACCGGGGCCCCTACGGTGCCGCCGCGGCCGTCGAGGCGGGGCTGGTCGACGCCTGTCTCTATCCGGACGAGCTGGAGGCGGAGCTCGAGCGTCTCGCGCCCGTCCCGCCGGACGCACGTCCCGGTCCGCGTCGCATCCGGGTGCTCGACTGGCCCCTGTACGCGTCGCTGCGCGGGCGCGACCCGGGCTGGCGCCCCCTGGTGGGCGACCTGCCGCGGCTCGCCTACGTGGTGGCGCAGGGCGCGATCCACGGCGGGCGTGGCCTGTCCGGGATCGGGAGCGATGCGCTGCGTCCGCTCATCGAACGGATCGCCGCCGATCCCGGCGTGCGCGGGCTGGTGCTGCGCATCTCGTCGCCGGGTGGCGACGGCCTGGCGTCGGACCTCCTGTGGCGCGCGCTGCGTGTGGCGCGCCGGGACAAGCCGGTCGTGGTGTCGATGGGCGACGTGGCCGCGTCCGGGGGCTACTACGTCGCGGCGGCGGCCGACCGGGTACTGGCCGAGCCGGTCACGATCACCGGGTCCATCGGCGTGGTGGGGGGCAAGATCCGCGACGCGGGCCTGCTCGAGAAGCTCGGCGTCAGCACCGACGCGGTAGAGCGGGGCGCCCGCGCCGGCCTCCTGTCGCCGGTCCGCGCCCTCACCTCCGACGAGCGGCACGCGCTGCGCAGCGAGATGGAGACGCTCTACGAGACGTTCCTCGATCGGGTCGCCGAAGGACGCGGACTCGAGCGGGCCGTCGTGGAGGGAGCCGCCGCCGGCCGCGTGTGGAGCGGTCGCCGGGCGCGCGACCTGGGGCTGGTGGATGCGCTCGGCGGACCCCTGGAGTCGCTGCGCGAGGTCCGACGGCTGGCCGGCCTGCGCGACGACGAGCGCGTGCTGATCGATCTCCACCCCCGCCGCCCGCGCCTCTCCGGGCTGAGTCTGCTGCGCGCCCTGGGCGGGGAGCGTCAGCTGCGCGCCCTGGGCGGGGAACGCGCGTGACGCGCCGGCTGAAGCACGACATCCCCGGACCCGACCGCCGCGTCACCGTCGAAGAGGTGAAGGAGAAGGGCTGGACCGCGATCTTCGCGCCCGACGAGGTCTCCCCGGCGTCGATGGTGGTGGAGATCGGCTTCGGACGCGGCGAGTTCCTGCTGGACCTGGCTACGCGCAGCCCCGAGCGGGCGCACGTGGGCATCGAGGTCTCGACGAAGCGCGTCCTCAAGATGGCGCGCCGCGTGGCGCGGCTGCCGCTCGGCAACCTGCGGCTGGCTTGCACCAGCGGTGAGCAGGCGCTGGAGGAGCTGCTGGCGCCCGCCAGCGTGTCCGCCTTCTGGATCAACTTCCCGGACCCCTGGCCCAAGAAACGCCACCTGCGCCGGCGGCTCGTCCAGCCGGCCTTCGTGACGCGTCTGGCGGACCGCCTGGAGCCGGGCGGAGACCTCCACGTGGCCACCGATCACGCCGACTACGCGGAGCAGATCGACGAGGTCCTCGCGGGCGAGACCGCCCTCGAGAACGCCTTCGCTCCGCACCGCTTCCTGCGCGAGGTTCCGGACCGCCTGCCGACCGCGTACGAGCTGGAGTGGCGCGCCGAGGGGCGCCCGCTCCACTTCTGGCACTATCGCCGGCGCCGCTCGTGACGACGCCTCTTCTCAAGGACCTGTCCCTCGATGCCCTGC
This sequence comes from Myxococcota bacterium, assembly GCA_028278065.1. Lineage (GTDB taxonomy): Bacteria > Myxococcota_A > UBA9160 > UBA9160 > JAFDET01 > JAFDET01. The sequence continues at coordinate 13,138 of JANQFA010000028.1, read as the reverse complement.
GCGACGCGTTGAGACACGAGGGAGTGGCGCCCTACCGGGCGGAGCAGATCGCGGCGTGGGTCTACGCCCGGGGGGTCGAGGACTTCGACGCGATGACCGATCTCCCGGCGGAGCTGCGCCGCGACCTCGGCGACCGCTTTCGCATGCGGGCGCTCGAGGTCGACGCCCTGGCGCAGTCCGAGGACGGGACGCTGAAGGCGCGCCTGGCCACCGGCGACGGCGAGGTGGTGGAAGCGGTGCTGATTCCCGAGGAGCGGCGCACGACGCTCTGCATCTCCACCCAGGTGGGCTGTCCCCTGGCGTGCTCCTTCTGCGCCACCGGCGCACTCGGCTTCCGGCGCAACCTCTCCACGGGCGAGATCGTCGACCAGGTGCTGCGCATGCGCGAGCTGCTGCCCGAGGGCCGCAGTCTCACGAACGTGGTCTACATGGGAATGGGCGAGCCGCTCCTGAACCTGCCGAGCGTGATCGAGAGCATCCGCCTCCTCATCCATCCCAAGGCGTTCGCGCTGGCCCCTCGACGCATCACCGTGTCGACCTCGGGGGTGGTCCCGAAGATCGCGCCCCTCCTCGACGTGGCGCCGATCAACCTGGCTGTGTCCCTCCACGCGGCGAGCGATGCGGTGCGCGACGTGCTGGTACCGCTCAACCGTCGCTACCCGCTCGCCGAGCTGATCCGCACCCTGCGCGAGCTTCCCGCACTCGGGCCCCGGCGCCCGATCTTCTTCGAGTACACCCTGATGGACGGGGTGAACGACTCGCTCGAGGATGCGCGCCGGCTGGTGAAGCTCCTGCGCGGCCTTCCCGCCAAGCTGAATGTCATCCCCATGAACCCGCATCCGGGGGCGCCGTATCGGCCGCCCCCGCCCGAGGTGGCCGAGCGCTTCCTGGCCGAGCTGGCCCGGGGAGGCCTGCGCACGACCCTGCGACGCCCGCGTGGCCGCGACATCGATGCGGCCTGCGGCCAGCTGGCCGGCGCCGCCTCCAGCGGACGCTTCGTCAAGACCAGCCTCCGCCCGTCCGAAGAAGCCGTTCGAGGAGTCCTGTAGGTTTGCTCTACGCCGTCGGCGACATCCATGGTCAGCGGGAGAAGCTGGATCGCCTGCTCGAGACCCTGCCGCTGGCCGACGGCGATCGGCTGGTCTTCCTGGGCGACTACGTCGACCGGGGCGCGGAGGCACGCGGCGTCGTGGACCGGCTGATCGAGCTCCGCGAGGAACGCGACTGCATCTTCCTGCTGGGCAACCACGAGTCGATGTTCCTCGACTTCATGGGCTGGGAGGGCCGTTCCTGGTTCGCCGGCGACGCCTTCCTGATGAACGGTGGCGATCGCACACTCGCGAGCTACGGCTACTTCGACGATCCGGAGCGGAAGTTCGAGCTGCCCGAAGCCCATGCCGAGTTCTACCGGGACCTGCGGCTCCACCACATCGAGGGCGACTACCTCTTCGTCCACGCCGGGCTCTCCGCGCGCTGGTGCGACGAGACGGACCTCGACTTCGCCCTGCGTCGGTCCCGGGTGGAGGACCTGCTGTGGTCGCGCGCTCTCCCGGATCTGCCCCACCGCCTGGGCGTCACCGTGATCTACGGACACACGCCGGCGGCCGACTTCGAGGTGCGCTGGAACCTGCCCTTCAGCATCGGGATCGACACGGGCGCCGCCTACGGCGGTCCGCTGACCGCCATCCGGCTCCCGGACGAGACCATCTTCCAGGTGTAGGCCTCCACGCCCCGCGAGTGCTCCGGACCCGGCTCGAGACGCTGGCGAGCGGCGTGCGCGTCCTCGCTAGGTGGTGCGGCGCTCGAGCCGCGGGATCTGGATGCGAATCCCCGGCTGCAGCGCCGTGAGGTCGACGTCCGGGTTGTACTCGCGCAGCAGCCAGATCGGGACCGCGCGGTGGCGCCGGGAGAGGCTCCAGAGGGTGTCGCCCCGCTCCAGGACGTGGGTCTGGGTGCCGGCCACGCGGTAGCGGGCGAAGAAGGCGTCGCGGATCTCGGCGTGGTGGGCGCGCCGGGCCTTGTCGAAGTCCGCGCGGCTCACGCGCGAGAAGTCGAGCCGTACCCGCTGGCCGATCACGATCGCGGAGCGGGGACGCAGCCCGTTGCGCCGGCGCAGCTGGGCGGTCGAGATCTGGAGCCAGTCGGCGTAGTGGCCCAGCGTCTCGCCCGCCTCTACCACGATGTGGTCGTCGCTCCCGACGGCGAGGTCGAGCCCGACCAGAGGATCCTCGGCGCTGCGCGGCGTAGCCGCGTGGGGGCTCGAGGCGGGCGTCGGTGGGCGGGCGGCCGCCACGTCCACCGGCTTCGTTCCGGTCTCGGCGGCCCGTGCCGCAGTCCTCGTTCCGGTCTCGGGGGCCTGTGCCGCAGTCTTCGTCTCGGTCTCGGCGGCCCGTGCGGCGGGGCTCGTCTTCGCCCCGTCGCGCGCCGGAAGGGTGACCTTCACGCGCTCCTTTCCCGACTCCTCGACCGAAGCGACCTTCACGCCGGCAGGGGCGTCCGGGATCGGGGTGGGCCTCGGCGCGGGGCCGGTCGCGCTGGCCTTCGCTGCCGCCGCGTTCGCGGGGCCGGTCGCGCTGGCCTTCGCTGCCGCCGCGTTCGCGGGGCCGGTCGCGCTGGCCTTCGCTGCCGCGGCGCCGGGTACGCGCAGCACCTGGCCGGCGTAGAGGCGGTTCTTGTTGCGCAGGCCGTTCTCGGCGATGAGCGCCTCCTGGCTCACCTGCAGCCGCGCCGCGATCACCGAGAGGGTATCGCCGCGGCGCACCCGGTAGGTGCCGTCCGGGGCGGGCGTGATCGGTCCCGCCATCTGCGCCGTGGCGGCATCCACGCCCGGCAGGCGCAGGGCCTGGCCGATCCGGATGCGGTGTGCGCTGCGCAGGCCGTTCAGGGCCACGAGGTCGCTGGTCTTCACCCGATAGCGGCGCGCGATCTGCGAGAGGGTCTCGCCCCGGCGCACGACGTGGACGGTGTCGCGCTTCTGGGCGGCGAAGCGCTGCTGGGGAGGAATCGCGGCCAGCGCGGTGGCGGGCGGCGCCCCCGACGGGTCGTGGGGGATGCGCAGCTTGAAGCCGCGCGGCACGTACTTCTGGCCGCGCCACACCGAGGGCTGCAGGGAGAGGTTGTTGGCGCGCAGCACGTTGGCGTCGAGACCCAGCGCCTGCTCCAGGCTCGCGATCTTGTAGTAGTGGTCCGTCTCCACGACGTCGAGGCTCGAGGGATCGTGGCGATCGAGAGGTCCGAAGTGCTTCTCGGCGTCCCGGGCCACGTCGATCGCGGCGAGGAGCTCGGTGTAGAAGTTCCGCGACGCGAACTTGAAGGCGGGGCCCCGGTAGCTCTGGACGATCTTCGTGATGTCGCGGGTTCCGGTGGTGCGGACCGCCCGCGACATCCCGGCCTGACCGTGGTTGTAGGCCGTGATGGCCAGGGGCCAGGTCTTGAGCTCCTTGTAGTTGTCGGTGAGGAGGTCGGCGGCCGCCTCCGTCGCGCGGAAGGGGTCCATCCGCTCGTCCACGACGTAGTCGACCCGCATGTAGAGTCGACCCGTCGAGCGCGTGAACTGCCACAGGCCGGCCGCTCCGGCGCTGGAGTAGGCGCGCGGGTTGAAGGACGACTCGACGTGGGGAAGGGCGGCGATCTCCTGCGGAATCCCATGGTCGGCGAAGATGTCGCGGATCGTGGGCTCGTAGAGGCCGGCGCGGATCACGCCGTCCCGGAAGCGGTTGGCCGTACCGCGCTGGAAGCGCACGTCGCGCGCGGCCTGTCTCAGGGTCTTGTTGGAGACGCCCTCGGGCCAGAGCGCCAGCACCCGCTTCTGGAGTGCGTTGAGGTTGCTGCGGCGTCCCGCGCCGAGCAGCTTCAGGGCGTCCACGTACTTCTTCTTGGCGCGGGCGATGTGGCGCTCGCGGCTGCGGCGGGAGAGCCCGTCGGGGACGCGCAGCACTTCGTAGACCACTCCCAGGTGGCGCGCGTCGTGGATGAGACCGGCGCCGGTCTCCACCTCCGAGAAGACGCGCGTCCAGAAGCGCACCTGGGGCTCGAGCGCCTGCGGGCGCGGCAGCACCTCGGCCCCCACCCCGCTCGCGGCGAGGAGGGTGCAGGCGACGAGCGTGGTGGCAATCCTTCGCATCGGCATCATCACGGATCGGCAGTTCTGCAGCAGAACCTGACAGCGCCGCGAATGGAACGCACGATGCGAGCTGGGGCCGCTCGCCGGACGTCCTGGGGGGTGGATCCGGCGCGCCGTCGCCCTCGATTGTAGATGGCGATTCGCCCGGCTCCAACGGAAATTGCGCATCGCCCCGTTCACCGGACCTTCACTTGCGGCGTCCCTTGCGGCGCGCCTTCTTCTGGCTCTTGCGCTTCTTGCGCCGGGCCTGGTCCGAGCGGCGCTGGGCCTTGGTGCCGGGCCCGCGGCTGCCGCCCGCGCCCAGGGCCGCGGGATCGAACTCGGCCCCGCCGGCTCCGGCCAGCTGTCCCATGCCCGGAATCCGGCCCATCAGGCCGCCCGCGCCGCCGAGCTTGCCCATCATCTCGCGCATCTGCACGAAGCGCTCGACCAGCTCTCGTACCTCGCGGGGCTGGCGCCCGCTGCCGCGGGCGATGCGCTGGGCCCGGCTCTTGTCGATCAGCTCGGGCTTCCGCCGCTCGTCGCGCGTCATCGAGTGCACCATGGACTCGACCTTGGTGAGCTCGTCGCCCTCCACCTGGTCGGCGATCGCGCCCATCCCCGGCAGCTTGGCGAAGAGCTCCTTGATCGGGCCCATGCGGCGGATCATCTTGAGCTGGGAGAGGAAGTCCTCGAGCGAGAACTGCCCCTTGAGCATCCGCTCGGCGTCCTCCTCGGCCTGGGCCTGCTCCTTCTCGTCGAGGACCGACTCGAAGTCCTGGACGAGTCCGACCACGTCCCCCATCCCGAGGATCCGCGAGGCCAGCCCCTCCGGTCGGAAGGCCTCGATGCGATCGACGGTCTCCCCCGTGCCGATGTACTTGATGGGGACGCCGGTGACGGCCTTGACCGCCAGGGCGGCGCCGCCGCGGGCGTCGCCGTCCAGCTTGGTCATCACCAGGCCGTCCAGGTCCAGCTGCTCGGAGAACGCCTGGGCGACGTTCACGGCGTCGCGGCCCATGAGCGCGTCGCACACCAGGAGCGTGCTGCCAGGCGCCACCGCGCCGTGGATGTCGCGCAGCTCCGTCATCAGCTCTTCGTCGATGGCGAGGCGTCCGGCCGTGTCGTAGACGATCGCGTCGAATCCCTCGACGCGGGCCCGCTCGTTGGCCGCCGCGCAGATCGACGGGGGCGGCTCGCCCTCGGCACCGGCGTGCACGTCCACTCCGATCTGCTCGCCGAGCCGTTGCAGCTGCAGCACCGCGGCGGGTCGGTAGACGTCGGCGGCGACGAGCAGGGGCCGCTTCCCGTGCTGTGTCTTGAGGTGGTTGGCCAGCTTGGCCGCCACGGTCGTCTTGCCCACACCCTGCAGCCCCACCAGCATCAGGCTGGTGCGGCCGTGCCGGTCGCGCGCCAGGGCCGTGTCCACCGGACCCATCAGGGCCTCGAGCTCCTGCTGGCAGGCAGCCACGAAGTGCTGGCCGGGGCTCACCTTGTGGGTGCGCCCCTGGGCGTCCGTGACCCGGGTCTGGACCTTCTCGCCGAGACAGCGCTCCTTCACCCGGGACAGGAAGTCGCGCACGACGGCGAAGTCGACGTCCGCCTCGAGCAGCGACATGCGGACGTCGCGCAGCGCCTCGTCGATGTTCTCTTCGGACAGCTCGCGAACGCCGCCCAGCTTCTCGCGGGCCGCGTCGAATCCGCGGGTCAGGGTCTCGAGCATGATCCCTCCAGGGGGCGGGAGAATAGCGATCGGGTACCATCGCCGCGCCCCGGGAGCCCCCGGGGTCCAACCCGAGATGCCGGCGGGAGGACCGCGTACCTTGGCGACCGAGGTCGAGGCGCAGATCACCGGGAGCGTGTGGAAGATCGAGAAAACGGTGGGTGACGTCGTCGAGCCCGACGACGTGATCCTGATCCTCGAGTCCATGAAGATGGAGATCCCGGTCGAGGCCCCGTGCGCCGGAACGATCCGCGAGGTTCGCGTCGGCGAGGGAGACAGCGTGGAAGAGGGTGACGTCCTGGTCGTCATCGCGTGAGCCGGGTCCCGAGGACTCCGCTCCGCACGCGCGCCGCCTGGGCGCGGCCCATCGCGCGGAGGCCCTCGACGTGCTCCGGCGCCGCGCCCGCGGCAACCTGCTGCTCCTCGACTTCGTGGAGCAGCTGGGACGTCGTACGGCCCCCGGCGAGGGGCGCCTCGAGCTGGCCGGGGCCTTCGCGGGCGACCGCCTGCTGGGAGTCGCGGCGCTGCGCCCCAGCCTCGTGCTCGATCCCGGGCTCGACAGCGCGGCGCTGGCTCCCCTGATCCCGCTGGTCGAGCGGGCCGGAGCGGGGCTGGTGAAGAGCGAGGCCGGGCTCGTGGACCAGCTCTGGGACCAGCTCGCCCGGCGCGGGAGGCGACCGCTCCTCGACCGGCAGGAATGTGCCTGCGCGGTCGACCCGTCCACCGCGCAGCTTCGCGACGCCGACGGCGACATGGAGGTGCGACCCGCGCGGGTGGAGGACCTCCCGGCGCTCGTGCACGCCGCCCGGGCCAGCCTGCGCGAGGAGGGGCGTCCGGATCCCTACGACACCGATCCGGAAGGCTTCCGCCGCTGGGTGCGAGGGCGCGTACCGCGGGCCACCGTCGTCACGCTGGAGGGGCGCATCGGCTTCGTCGCCTACGCGGACGTGCGGCGGCCGGAGGGCTGGCTCCTGCAGGGGGTCTACACCTGGCCCGCCCTGCGCCGCCGCGGGCTGGCGGCGGTCGGCGTGTCGGCCGTCTGCCGCCGCGCCTTCCGAGCCGGGGCGGAGCACGCCCAGCTCGCGGTGGTCGAAGGCAACGAGCCCGCCGAGCGCCTCTACGCCAACCTCGGCTTCGAGCCGTTCATGCGCTTGAGGACCATCCTCTTCGCATAGTCAGTGGGAGTCACCCTCGCAAGCGAACACCCCCAGGCCGCGGTAAGGGTCAGGCCAGGATCTCGGGGAGCCTGGCGGCGATCTCTTCGGGGGTCCAGAGGCCGCCTTCGTCGCTCTTGGTGACACCTTCCGTGCGGACCATGCGCATCTCGGAGATCTTCCCGCCGCCCACGAAGAAGGTGGTCTGGGTGACGTCCTTCGACAGGTCGCTGGCGAGGAAGACGATGAGGGGCGCGATCAGCTTCGGGTCCATCGTCTCCTTCATCGTCGGGGCGCCCATCAGGTCCTCGGTCATGCGCGTGAAGGCGACCGGCGCGATCGCGTTGCAGCGGATCCCGGCCTTCTGGCCCTCGAGGGCGACGCAGCGGGTGAAGCCGGCGATGCCCGCCTTCGCCGCTCCGTAGTTGCTCTGCCCGAAGTTGCCCTCCAGCCCGGAGGTGGAGGAGGTGTTGATGATCGAGCCCCCCTCGCCGCGCTCCTTCATGTGGTTGAAGACCGGTCGCGTGCAGCAGTACGTGCCCTTGAGGTGCACCGCGATCACTGCGTCCCAGAGGCCTTCGTCCATCTTGGCCAGGGTCTTGTCGCGCAGGATGCCCGCGTTGTTCACCAGCACGTCCACCTTGCCGAATGCGTCCAGAGCGCCCTTCAGGATCGCCTCGCCGCCCTCCACGGTGGCCACGTTGTCGTAGCTGGGCGCTGCCTCGCCGCCCGCCGCCCGGATCTCCTCGACCACCTGGTCGGCCATGGCCGTGCCTTCGCCGGTCCCGTCGCGCGCGCCTCCCAGGTCGTTCACGAGCACGCTGGCACCCTCGGCCGCCAGCGCGAGCGCGTGCTCGCGGCCGATCCCGCCGCCGGATCCCGTCACGATCGCCACCTTCCCGTCGAGCAGGCCCATTTCGTTCTCCCTGATTCCCCCGTGGGCGGAGCATCCTATCCCCGCCGGCCCCTCCGAGCAAGCGAGCGCGCAGGCCGCGGTCAGGCTGGCTACCGTTCCGGGATGGCTCGCAAGCCTCCGCAACCGCCGGTCCGCCAGGCGCCCGAGTCCTGCGCCGATCCCTTCTCGGCGATGGCGCCCCGTTTCAACCTCCCGTTCCGCTGGTTCGGGCGCCGCTACTTCGCGAATCTCGAGCTCGAGCCGAAGACCGTCGAGAACCTGCGCGGCCTCGAGTCCCGCGGCGCGGTCGTGTACGTGATGCGCTACGCGAGCCGCCTCGACTACTTCCTGTTCAACTGGCTCTTCCTGCGCGAAGGGCTCAGGCTCTCGGGCTTCGCCAACGGCCTCGCGTTCTTCTACTACCGGCCGTTCCACGAGGCGGCAGCCTCCCTGATGCGAAGACTGCGCGCGCGCCGGCTGCTGCCCTGGGTGCGGGCGGAGGAGCACGAGACCGGCCGCGAGCACGTCCACGAGCTGGTGATGGGAGGCGAGTCGCTCTTCTACTTCATGCGCACGGCGCGGGCCCGCTCGCTCCTGCTGGGCCGGCGTCGCGCGGTGCGGGCCGCGGAGAACGAGCTCGACTTCCTGGGCGAGATCGTGGGAGGGGTCTGGAACGACGAGCGGCCGGTGTTCCTGGTTCCGCTGGCGCTGTTCTGGCGCCGGGGTCCGCGGCGCAGCGCGCGTCGCTTCCTGAACCTGGGCTATGGGGAGGTCACCCGGCCGACCGACGTGGCCAAGGTGACGAGCTTCCTGCTCAACTACAGGAACCTCAAGATCAGGGTGGGCGAGGCCATCGACCTGCGAGCCTTCGTCGCCGAGCGCCGCGCGGAAGGGCCGACCACTCTGGCACGGAAGATCCGCCGGTCGCTCCTGGTTCACCTCTCCCGCGAGGAGAAGGTGGTCCAGGGCGCTCCCCTCCAGCCGTTCCACCGGGTCGAGGAGGCGGTCTTCTCGGATCCCGGCTTCGAGAGCGTGCTGGCCGAGTACGCCCACCTGAAGGACATCCGCATCGAGGCGGCGCGCGCCCAGGCGACCAAGATGCTGCGCGAGATCGCGGCCCGCATGAACTCCACCTTCCTCGCGGTGCTGAGCGTGATCGTCACCGTGATCTTCCGCAGGCTCTTCTCCAACATCGAGGTGACCGGCCTCGACAAGGTGGCCGGCTACGCGCGCCAGTACCCCATCGTGCTGGCGCCCAGCCATCGCTCCTACTTCGACTTCCTGATCCTGTCCTGGCTCTTGTACTCGCACCACATGATGCCGCCCCACATCCTGGCCAGGGAGAACATGGCCTTCGGTCCGTTCGGGTTCATCTTCCGGCGCGCAGGGGCGTTCTTCATGCGTCGCTCCCTGGACGACCCGCTCTACAAGGCCGTGTTCCGGCGCTACATCACCTACCTGGTCCGCCAGGGCCACCCCCAGGAGTTCTTCATCGAAGGCGGACGCTCGCGGACCGGCAAGAGCCTGGCGCCCAAGTACGGCTTCCTCACCTGGGACCTGGAGGGCTTCCTGGCGACCGGGCGGCGCGACATGTTCTTCGTGCCCACCGCGATCACCTACGAGCGCCTCGTCGAGGAGGGCGCGATGGTGAGCGAGCTCGAAGGTGGCGAGAAGGAAGACGAGAGCGTCCGGGGCCTGGTGCGGGCGCGCAGGCTCCTGGAGCGCCGCTTCGGAACCGTGCACGTCAACTTCGGCGAGCCCATCTCGATGGCCGCGGCCCTCGGCAACCGGCGCCGCGCCTTCGCGGCGGGCAGTGACCCGGCGGTCGAGGCGGAGAAGCGCCAGTTCGTCGCCGGGCTCGGGAACCGCCTGGTGGAGCGCATCAACTGGGCGGCGGTGGCCAACGCCACCTCCGTGGCGGCGTGCGCGCTCCTCGGGGAGTCGCGGCACGGTCTGCTGCGCCACGAGCTGGTCGGACGCATGCAGCACGTGGTGGACCTCCTGCGCATCCAGGACGTGCGGCTCACGGCGGCGCTGGCCGCCGACGAGGGCGAGTTCCGCGAGTCGATCGCCTTCCTCGAGCGCTCGGACCTGATCCGGTCGGTCGAGGACGGGCGGGGCGAGATCCTCTACTTCGACGAGAACAAGCGCCTGGCCCTCGACATCTACCGCAACGCGATCATCCACTTCCTGGCCACTCCGAGCTTCCTGGCCGTCGAGATCCTGGCGGCGGGGGCCAGCGCAGACCTGCGCGCGCGCGTGGCCGGCTGGATCGATCTCCTGTACCAGGAGTTCTTCGCGCCGCGCGAGGAGCTGCTGGCGGCGCACGTGGACGGCTTCCTCGACTACTTCGAGCGCTTCGGAATGGTGGAGCGGGGCGAAGACGTGCTGCGTCCCAGCGAGAAGGGGCGCGCCTACTTCCGCTTCCTCGCCTGCCAGACCCGCGGCGTGATCGAGGCCTACTACGCCACCTGCACGACGTCGCTCGAGCTCGACGAGACCCCGGTCGGGCGCAAGGCGCTCACCCGGCGCATCGAGGAGCAGTTCGAGCGCGGGCAGCTCCTCGGCGAGCTGGTGCGCGGGGAGGGCCGCAACCCGATCACCTTCCAGAACGCCCTCGAGCTCTTGGCACGCCGCGGCATCCTCGCGAAGAGCGAGCGCCGTACCCGGGACCGGCGCAGGGAGCCCGCCTTCGCGCGCGGGCCCGCCTTCGACGAGCTGCCCGCGCTGCGGGAGCGGCTGGCGGGTGCCCTGCACGACGGGTAGCCTCCGCCACCCTCTGGGGGACCCATGGACGCCATCCTGCGCGAGATCGATTTCGAGAAGGGCGGGGGCCTGGTCACGGCCATCGCCCAGGATCGCAAGAGCGGAGAGATCCTCATGGTGGCGCACATGAACGAGCTCGCCGTGAAGAGGACGCTCGAGACGGGGGAGGTCCACTACTGGAGTCGCAGCCGTGAGAAGCTCTGGCACAAGGGCGAGGAGAGCGGGAACGTCCAGCAGCTCGAGGGCTTCTACATCGACTGCGACGGGGATGCCGTGGTCGTCGCGGTGAAACAGATCGGCGACGCTGCCTGTCACACCGGCCGACGCAGCTGCTTCTTCCGCAAGGCGGACGGAGACGGCTACAGCGACGTCGGCGTGATGGTCTTCGACCCCGAGGAGGTCTACGGGAAATGAGCGCGAAGAAGGCTCGCAAGGGAGGCGCTTCGCGCGGCAAGCGGACTCTGCGCATCGGGCTGCCCAAGGGAAGCCTGCAGGACACCACCGCTCGGCTCTTCGCCCTGGCCGGCTACCAGGTGGCGATCAGTGGCCGCTCCTACTACCCGGAGATCGATGATCCGGAGCTCCAGTGCATCCTGATCCGTGCCCAGGAGATGGCGCGCTACGTCGAGCAGGGCGTCATGGACGTGGGGATCACCGGGATCGACTGGGTCCTGGAGAACCGGGCGAAGGTGCGGGAGCTGGCTGATCTGCGCGCGCCGTGGCCCAACTACCGTCCCGTGCGCTGGGTGCTGGCGGTGAAGGAGGGCTCGTCGATCCGGGGGCCCAAGGACCTCGCGGGCAAGCGCATCGCCACCGAGGCGGTGGGGCTCACCCGGCGGTACCTGAAGGAGCACGGCGTGAAGGCCGAGATCGAGTTCTCCTGGGGCGCCACCGAGGTCAAGCCGCCCATCCTGGCCGACGCCATCGTCGACGTCTCCGAGACCGGCTCCAGCCTGCGCGCCAACAACCTGAAGGTCCTCGACGTCGTCCTCGAGAGCACCCCGCGCCTGGTGGCCAACCGGGAGGCCTGGGAGGACCCGTGGAAGCGCCGCAAGATGGAGCGCATCCTGATGCTCCTGAAGGGCGCCATCGACGCGGCCGATCGGGTGGGCCTGATGATGAACGTCCCGCGCCCGCGCCTGGACAAGGTGCTCGAGATCCTGCCCGCCCTGGCCACGCCGACGATCTCCAACCTGGCCGACGAGCGCTGGGTCGCGGTGAACACGATCGTCGAGGAGCGCCTGGTGCGGGAGCTGATCCCCGAGCTGGCCGAGGCCGGCGCCCAGGGGATCGTCGAGTTCCCGCTCAACAAGATCCTGGTCTGAGGGTGGGGCGCCTGGGGCGCCTCGCGGGGCTCCTCCCCGTCTACGCCCGCACCGCCTGGTGGGGACTCGCCGGGCCGCGCTTCGAGCGGGGCCCGATGGTCGTCGTGCAGGCGGTCGTGCTCGGAGAGCGGGGGGTGCTTCTCTCGGTGCGCGCGGACCTGCGCGGCTGGGAGCTTCCCGGCGGCAACCCCGAGCCGGGAGAGTCCCTGGAGGCCGCCGTCGTGCGCGAGGTGCGCGAGGAGACCGCGGTCGAGATCGCGGTCGAGGCCCACGTGGGCGATTGGGTGCGCACGGGCTTCCGTCCCCACCGCGCGCGGGTGTTCCGCTGTCGGGCGGTCGGGGGAGAGCCCGCCCCCAGCCACGAGACGCCCGCCGTCGCCTGGTTCCCTCCGGACGAGCTCCCAGCGACCCTGTTCCCGTGGTACCGCGAGCCGCTGGCGGAGGCCCTCGCCCGCCGGCCGGAGCCCGTGGAGCGCCACGAGTACCAGGGTCTCGACGCCATCCTCGCAGGCGCCCGCATCGACCTCCGCATGCGTTGGAAGGGGCCCTAGCGTTGGGCCGGGCTGCGCGCTCGCTCATCGCTCGCGCTCGGCCCTTCGCTCGTCTGCCCACGGGCCGGGTGGTCGCCTCAAACGAAGAACGCCCCGGGTGACCCGACCCGGGGCGCCTTGCTTCTTCGCAGAATGTCCGCGAGCGGCTCTAGCGTGCCTGCTCGCGCAACCCGCTGGCTTCCCACTCCTTCGACAACTGGTGGAGCTTCTTCTGGAACTCCTCGAAGTTCTCGTCGAAGGAGAGGATGATCTCGGTGGTGCGCGGGATGTCGTCGCCGTTCAGCAGCCCGCGGTAGCGGTTGAGGTTGGCGAGTATGGCCTCGGCCACCTTGAGCGCCCGCTTCTCGGTCTTGATCAGGGGCGACTGGAGCGTGTAGACGTTGTTTCGACCCCACAGGCTCTCATCGCGGACGATGGCGATCTCGCGGTAGATGCCGTTGATGGGGTCGAAGTTGTACTCGACCCGGACCTCCTTGAAGATGTCCGAGTTGCCCGTGTAGAAGCCGCGCTCCTTCTCGACCTTGCCCAGCTGCCGGCAGCGCGGGCAATAGAAGGTGTCGCCGTGATTCAGGAGGAAGACGCCCTTCGCGTAGTCCTCGCAGTCGGTGTTCTCGCAGTAACC
>JANQFA010000024.1 GCA_028278065.1 Myxococcota bacterium | reverse complement strand
CACGGCGCGCGGCATCTGGACCCCGTTCACCAGCACCATCTGGGCCTGGCGGGGATGGATCCGCAGCTCCTCGAGGAGGTCCTGGAGGGTCGAGTCCTGCTCGAGGTCCAGGGACACACGTCCCCGTGGCGCCGAAGGAATCCGGTCGCGCAGATTGGCGAAGAGGCGCACCTCCACGCGCACCTCGTCAGGCCCGCGGCGAGCCGCCCACCAGGGTGGCGTGCGGATCGCGCCGCGGCCGCCGGGCCGGGGCGGCTGGCCAGCGGAAGCCGCCCCCGGTCGAAGCCCGGCCCGCCAGGAGGGTGCTCTCCAGGAGCCGGGTCGCCGCCCCGCTCGCCACGAACGGGCGGCGCAGCTCCAGGGGGTTCTCCTCCAGCCAGCCACGCCACGAGCCCAGATCGACACCGGTCTGGATCAGCCCCTTCAGCATGCCCACATCGTTCAGGCCGGTCACCGCAACGGTGGGACCCACCAGGATGCCACCCACCAGCCGACCGCCCTCCCAGACGTACTTCCGGTAGATGCGGTTCGCCGGGTTCGAGACGACCGTGACGTCGTCGTCGCGCTCCCAGTGCCCGAAGCTCGATGCTTCGAGACCCTGCGCGGCGAGGATGTTCATCACCAGCGCGCCCTCGTAGCGGACGTCCTCGCCGGCCATGTTCGCGGCGGCCACGCGGCCGTGGTCGACCGCGACGGGCTGGATGGCGCGCACGCCGCGCGCGCCCCCCAGGAGATCCGGCCCCTGCGCCACGTCCCCCGCGGCGAAGACGTCGGGCACCGTCGTGCGCATGCGCTCGTCCACCACGATCGCGTCGTCGACCTCGATCCCCGAGCCCTGCAGGAAGTCGACGTTGGGCCGGATCCCGGTCGCCAGGATGACCGAGTCGCAGATCAGGTCGTCCCCGTCCTCGAGGCGGAGCACGGAGCGCGCGCCCTGGGTGCCGATCTCCGCGACGCGGGCGCTCACCCGCACGTCGATGCCCAGATCGGCCAGGTGGGCCGCCACCAGGGCCGAGGCGGGCGCGTCGAGCATGCGGGGGAGGATCTGCGGCTCGATCTCGAGGAAGGTGAGCTTGCGGCTGCGCGCTGCGACGCCGTCGAGGATCGTGAAGGCGATGAAGCCCGCGCCGACGATCGCGGTCTCGTCGTGGCCTCGGCCCCGCCACCCGCGCGCGTGCTCGAGGGTCCACATGGGGACCACGCCCTCACCGTCCGCTCCAGGGATCGCCGGGACACGGACCCGCGATCCCGTGGCCAGGAGCAGGCGGTCGTACGCGAGGGGTGTCCCGTCGTCGAGCGCGACCGTGCGGGCGTCGGGCTCGATGGCCTCGACGCGCCGTCCTCCGTGCACCTCGACTCCCTGCCCGTCGAGCCAGGTCTCGTCGGCGGTGAAGACCGCGCGCTCCTCGATCTTCCCCTCGATGAAGTAGGGCAGCACCATCCGCGCGTAGGCGGGCTCGTCGCAGACGAGGGCGATCTCCGCCGCCGGATCCAGTGCCCGCAGGGTCTCGATCGCCGCCAGCCCGGCCGGGCCGGCTCCCACCACCACGTGTCGCATGGCTGCCCTTCCTAGCCGCCCGGGAACCCGCGCGCCCCGGTCAGATGAACCGTCACCTTGTCCTTCTTCTCGAGTGGCGTGTCGAGGCCACTCAGGAAGGCGATGCTGCGGCCGTTCACCAGGATGCGCAGGTCCCGGTGCGGCACGAGGGGGTCGCCGAGCGGATCCTCGTAGAACAGAACGGTGAGCGCCTGCCCGCCGCGCTCCACCAGCTCGTCCAGCAGCTCGTGCACCGAGTCCGCGTCGACCTTCAGGCTCTCGGCACCCACCTTGCTGCGCAGGCCGCCCAGCAGCTTCACCTCGGGCATGGCCTCAGCCGATCCCCAGCTCGGCCAGCTTGTCCCGGGTGGGGCGGCCGTCGTCGGTCCAGCCGCGCGCCCGGTAGTACTCGGGCAGCATCACGGCCAGCTTGTTCACCTCCCCGGCCGCCGGACCCGAAGGGATCGGCTCCTCGAGCATGCGCCGGGGGAGCTTGTCCTCCCCGGGATCGACGCCGGCCCGCAGGTTCCACTCGCGCTCCAGGTTCCAGATCCGCTCGCCGGCCAGCACCAGATCGTCGTCGGTGTAGGCGATCCCCGTCGCCGCAGCCAGGAGCGGCGTCAGGTCCGAGAGGGTGTTCCCGAAGGTGAGGAAGACGCACAGCCCGGTGGCGTCGACCGCCGTGGAGATGTTCTGCATGTCGACGGTGAGCTGGGCCTTTCCGTCGGTGGCGCGCGGGTCCATCGGCTCGGGCTCGCCCACGACCTCGGCGGAGACCGTGTACGCGCGCAGGTGGCAGGCGCCCCGGTTGCTGGTCGCATAGCCGAGACCCATGCCCTGGAGGGCGCGGGGGTCGTAGGCGGGGAACTCCTGTCCCTTCACGCCCATGAAGACCTCCGGATGCCCGTACTTCTCGCCGAGACGCTTGGACCCCTCCGCCAGGTCGTCGCCGAAGCCGCGTCGGAAGCCGGTCGCCTCGGTCAGCGCGACGAGGGCCTCGCCGTCGCCGAACGGCATCGGCATCCCGGTCTGCTCCTCGCTGAGGACACCCTTCTCGAAGAGCTCCATGGCCGCCGCGATGGTGGCACCCAGGGAGATCGGATCGAGCCCCAGGTCGTTGCAGAGCAGGTTCGCCTTGAGAATCGCGTCCAGGTCGTCGATGCCGCAGTCGGCACCGAGCGACCAGGCGTTCTCGTACTCGGGTCCTTCGGTCGCGTGCTTCCAGTTGCGCGGACTCGTGCGCACCGTGTAGCGCTCCACCCCCTCGTCGGAGATCCGGGACACCCGTCCGCAGGCGATGGTGCAGGCGAAGCACGCCTTGTTGGCGGCCAGCCGGGTCTCCGCCAGCTCCTCGCCCGAGATGTTCTCGGCGTGCTCGAACTGTGCCTGCTGGTAGTTCCGCGTGGGCAGCGCTCCGTGCTCGTTGATGACGTTCATGAGCGCCAGGGTCCCGTAGGCGGGCAGCCCCTCGGAAGTGAGCGGGGCCTTCGAGAGCACCTCCTTCTGCTCCCACTGGGCCGCCATCATCGCCCGGGGGTCGGCCACCGGGACGGCGCCCGTGCCCCGCACGCAGATCGCCTTCAGGTTCTTGCTTCCCATGACCGCGCCCACGCCCGAGCGGCCGGCGGCGCGGAACTTGTCGTTCAGGATCGCGGCGTAGAGAACCCGGTTCTCGCCCCCGGGGCCGATCGACGCGATCGAGCAGTCCGGGATGCCCGTCTCGCGGCGCAGGATGTCCTCCGTCTCGAAGACGCCCTTGCCCCAGAGATGCTCCGCCGAGCGCAGCTCCACCCGGTCGTCCAGGATCCAGAGCCAGACCGGCTTCTCGGCGCGGCCCTCCAGGATGAGGACGTCGTAGCCCGCGAACTTGAGCTCGGGGCCCCAGCGGCCGCCGGAGTTCGACGTGGTGAGGCACCCGGTGAGCGGCCCCTTGGTGACCACCATGTAGCGCGCGCCGCACGACGCGTTGGTCCCGGTGAGGGGACCGGTGGCGAAGATGAGCGGGTTCTCCGGCGCGAACGGATCGACCGTCGGCTCGACCTCGTCCCACATGAAGCGCGCCGCGATCCCGCGCCCGCCCACGTAGTCGCGCGCATGGTCACCGTGGAGCGGCTCGCGGCCGATCTCCCCGCTGGAGAGGTCCACACGCAGGACGCTTCCGATCCAGCCCCCGGCGGTCATGATGCGCCTCCATCGGTGGCGCGGCGGTACTCGCCGTCCACCTTCTCGCCGAAGGGCGCCAGCCAGCCGCCCGCCCGGCCCTCGCCCACCGTGATCGCGGCCGTGGGACACGCGTGGACGCAGGCTGGATCGCCCGCGCAGAGATCGCACTTGGTGGCGACCTCCTCGGCCTTGTCGAAGAAGATGGTCCCGAAGGGACAGGCGATGACGCAGAGCTTGCATCCCACGCAGACCGGATCGAGCACGATCTTGGCCCCGGTCTCCTCGTCCACGTCGATGGCGTTGACCGGACAGGCCTGCATGCACCAGGCCTCGTCGCACTGGAAGCAGGCGTAGGGCGCGAAGCTGGCCTGCTCGTCGAACACGTGGACGCGGATCACGGAGCGAGAAGGCTGGAAGCTCCCCGTCTGGACCCACGAGCAGGCCAGCTCGCACTGCCTGCAGCCGGTGCACTTCTCGGGGTGGATCTCGAGCGTCTGCATGGTCCCTCCCAGGCCCATTCTACACGGACCCGCCGTCTCCCGAGGCCTCCTCCTCGCTTCCGGCCTGGCGAGCGGGATCGAGCAGGTCGTCGAGCTGCTCCGCGGGCAGGATGTCGCGCTCCAGGCAGACCTCGCGCACGGTGCGGCCCGTCTGCCACGCCTCGCGAGCCACCTCGGCGGCCGCGTCGTAGCCGATCTCGGGGACCAGGGCGGTCGCCAGGGCCAGGCTGCGCTCCGCGTGTGCGGCGGCGACCTCCCGGTCCACTTCCAGCCCGGCGATGCAGCGCTCGCCGAACACGAACGCACCGGCGGCGAGCAGGGAGATCGACTCGAGGAGATTGCGTGCGATCACCGGGATGTTGGCGTTCAGCTGGAGCTGGCCGCCGAGCCCGGCAGCTGCGATCGCCGCGTCGTTGCCCACGACCTGGGCCGCGACCTGGACCAGCGACTCGCAGATCACGGGATTCACCTTGCCCGGCATGATCGACGAGCCCGGCTGCACGGCGGGGAGCCGCAGCTCCCCGAGCCCGGTGCGCGGGCCGGAGGCCAGCAGGCGGACGTCGCCGGCGATCTTCCCCAGCGAGATCGCCACCGTGCGCAGTGCCGCGCTGGCGTGGACGGCGGCATCCCGGGCGCCCTGCGCCTCGAAGCGATCCCGCGCCGGTCGGAACCCGAGCTCGGTCCTGCGCGAGAGCCTCTCCACGGTGCGTCGGGCGAAGCCGGGCGGCGCGTTGAGCCCCGTGCCGATCGCCGTACCGCCCAGGGCCAGCTCCGCCAGACCGTCGTCGGCAGCCTCCAGCCGCTCGATTCCCAGCTCCACCTGACGCGCCCAGCCGCCGATCTCCTGCCCCAGGGTCATGGGCACCGCGTCCATCAGGTGGGTGCGACCCAGCTTGAGGGCATCGCCCAGGGCCTCCCGGCGCTCGTGCAGACCGGCCGCGAGGCCGCGCAGCGCCGGAAGGAGGTCGCGGTGCAGCTGGCGACGGGCGGCGACGTGAAGAGCGGTGGGCACCACGTCGTTGCTGGACTGGCTCGCGTTGACGTGGTCGTTCGGATGGGGGCGCCGACCGTCGCCGAGGATCTGCGCGGCGCGGTTGGCGATGACCTCGTTGGCGTTCATGTTGGACGACGTCCCGGAGCCCGTCTGGAACACGTCCACCGGGAACTGCTCCACGTGCTGCCCCATCGCCACCTCTCGGGCGGCCTGCCGGATCGCGACCCCGAGCTCTGCGTCGAGGATGCCGAGCTCCATGTTGGTCGCGGCGGAGGCCTCCTTCACGAAGCCCATGGCCCGGATGAAGGCGGCGGGCAGAGGTCGCCCGCTGATCGGGAAGTTGGCGAGCGCTCGCTGGGTGGAGGCGCCCCACAAGGCATCCGCCGGGACTTCGACCTCGCCCATCGAGTCCCGCTCGTGGCGCGTTCCAGCCATGCCTCCCTCCGTCGCTGGACCGTGTCCAGTCCGGCGCACCTAGGGTGCGCCAGGATTTGACCCGCGGCGAGAGGTCGGCCACATTCGCTCCCCCGGACGCGCGACGCGCGCCCCCACTGGAGGAGACCATGGCCGATCTCAAGGGCTCGAAGACCCACGACAATCTCAAGGCGGCCTTCGCCGGAGAGTCCCAGGCGAACCGCCGCTATCTCTACTTCGCCCGCCAGGCGGACATCGAGGGCTATCCCGACGTGGGTGGACTCTTCCGGGACACCGCGGAGGCCGAGACCGGCCACGCCCACGGACACCTGGACTACCTCAAGCAGGCCGGCGATCCCGCGACGGACAAGCCCATCGGGAGCACCGACAAGAACCTCGAGGCCGCCGTCGCGGGCGAGACCTACGAGTACACCGAGATGTACCCGGGCATGGCCCGCTCGGCACGCGACGAGGGCTTCGCCGACATCGCCGAGTGGTTCGAGACCCTGGCCAAGGCCGAGAAGTCCCACGCGGGCCGCTTCCAGAAGGCCCTCGACGACCTCGACGAACTCTAGGGCCGAGGCCGGACCGTGAAGGTCCCGCCGCCCGAGCTCCCCTCCAGCGAGTGGAGCTACGAGGACCCGGACTACCTCGACCCGGCGAAGCTCGAACGCGAGCTGCGCCGGGTCGGGGAGGTTTGCCACCAGTGCCGGCGCTGCCTTCCCCTGTGCCCGTCGTTCCCCGAGCTCTTCCGGCTGGTGGACGCCACCGATCGGGAGATCGCCGGCGTCACCCAGGAGGGCTTCGACCGGGTCAACGAGCTCTGCTTCCACTGCAAGCTCTGCTACAACCACTGCCCCTACACGCCGCCCCACGAGTGGGACGTGGACTTCCCGGCGCTGATGCGACGCCATCAGGTCTTCCGGGCGCGGCGGGACGGGACGCCGCTCGCCCGGCGGCTGACCACGCGCACCGACCTCATCGGGAAGATCGGACGCGCGGCCCCGCCGCTGGTGAACCTCGCCAACCGGAACCGCCTGTCGCGGCTCATGATGGAGAAGACCGTCGGCATCGCCCGGGAATGGGTGCAGCCCTCCTACCATCGCGAGACGGTCGACCGCTGGTTCGCGGAGCGCGGTCCGCGTGGAAGCGGTGAGAACGGCCGCGCCGTCCTCTTCACGACCTGCTCGGTCAACTACAGCGATCCACGGGTCGGCCGTGCCGCAGTGGAGGTCCTGGAGCACGCCGGCGTGCGCGTCGAGCTGGGCTACGAGCGCTGCTGCGGCATGCCCTTCACCGATACCGGCGACCTCTCCGGGGCGCGCGAGAACGCCAGAGCCAACGTCGCGGCGCTGCTGCCCGCCGTCGAAGCCGGTGCGGTCGTCGTCGCCCCCGGCCCCTCCTGCTCGCTGATGCTGAAGGAGGAGTATCCCCGGCTCCTCGAAGGCGACGCCGCTGCGCGCCGACTGGCCGAGGCTACCCGCGACCTGATGGAGCACGTCCATGCCCTGGCCAAGGCGAAGCACCTGGCCAAGGAGTTCGCGAACCCCCTGGGCCGCGTCGCCTACCACGCCCCCTGCCACCTGCGCCACCAGAACATCGGCTTCCGCAGCCGCGATCTCCTGCGCTGGGCCGGCGCCGAGGTCACCCTGGTCGACGCCTGCTCCGGGGTCGACGGCACCTGGGGCATGCAGAAGCGCTTCCACGCCCAGTCCCTCGGAGTGGCCAAGAAGATGCTCGACGCCATCGCCGCGGCCGATCCCGAGCACGTGTCCACCGACTGCCCGCTCTCGGCCCTCCGCATCGAGGAGGCCCTCGGCCGCAAGGCGCTCCACCCCATCCTCCTGCTGCACCATGCCTACGGGCTCGGCGAGCGATGAAGCCCCTCGCCCTGGCGGACATCGCCCCGCGCGCGATCTACGAGGAGCTGCGCGAGCCGTACCGCGCCGAGGTCATCGCCCTGAAGGCGCGCCGCCGGGTGCCCGTGGGCGACCGCGTCGCGGTGGTCTTCGAGTGCCGGGAGACCCTGCGCTTCCAGATCCAGGAGATGTGTCGGGTCGAGCGAATCGACGACCCGGCCGCCGTGCAGAAGGAGCTCGATGTCTACAACGAGCTGCTGCCTCCGCCCGGCGGGCTCTCGGCCACCCTCTTCATCGAGATCCCGGAGCTCGACGCGATCAGGGCGGAGCTCGATCGCCTGGTCGGGATCGACGAGCACGTGTTCCTCGACGTCGGCGACGCCTCGTTCCCGGCAGGCTTCGACGAGAAGCAGATGGAGGAGGACCGCATCTCGGCGGTGCAGTACATCCGCTTCGTGCTCGACGAGCGGGCGCGGGCGTCCTGGGCCGAACCCGAGACGAGATTGGCCCTCCGCATCGATCACCCGCACTACCGACACGCGACCGAGCTGGGACGCGACACGCGCTTCGAGCTGGCGCGCGATCTGGCCGGAGAGTCCCACTCCCTCCTCGGCGAGGAGCAGCTCGCGGGCGGAGTGGCCGCGGCGGTCGAGCTCCTCGAGGAGGGCCCGCGGGTGCGCGTCCTGCGCGTGGCGCCGGACCGCTTCGTCGCCGAGCCCACCGCCCCCGCTCCCCCCCTGCTCGCCCAACGCGATCCCGAGCTGGGCCTGGCCCTGCTGGCCGCGGTGGAGCGACTCGCCGCCGAGCGGGGCCGGCGCAGCGGCAGGCCGCCGCAGATCCGCATCGACCTCTCGGGCGACCGCCCGCGCTGGATCGTCCGGGGCTAGAACCATCTCTGAGATGGGTTCTAGTCCGAGAGCACGTACTCCGACGTCGGATGGGACTCCACGCGATCGAGGTCGAGGAAGGCCTTGCAGCTCTCGACCATGCGCTCGACGTTCGCGTTGAGCCTCGCCGGGTCCCCGCCGGCGTCGTACCAGACCATCGGGTCTCCCACGGCCTCGCTGGGGAAGCCCTCCTCCACGATGCCCGCCCAGGCCGGCGCACCCTCGGTCAGGCGCCGCACCACCACGTTGCGGACGTAGCGGAAGGTGCACTGGGTCTCGAGCGCGACTGTCTTGTGGTTCTCGTGCCAGATGCGGATCCACTCGTCCCAGCCGAGACGCTCGGGACGCTCGAGCAGCGCCACCATGTTGATTCCCGGGGTGCGCTCCCCGATGGGCGCGGTCCGGGTGGTGTTCACCAGGGGCACGGACTCCACCACGAGGTAGCCGGCGAGGCGCGTGGTCGCCGCCTGCAGCGTCGCTTCGCAGGGGGCGCGATCGTCCGAGTTGTCGAGCCAGAACGAGACGATCCCGTCGGGCGGCGGATCCAGGCGGGTGAGCCGCTGGGGCAGCTTCTCCTGCACCGCGTCGTCGACGAGGCTCGCGCCGATCCGCCGGGCGCCGGCCTGCGTCAGCCCCTTCGCCACTTCCCCGCAGATGGCAGCGCGGAACCCGGCCGGCTCGCTTGCCTCGCGCCGCCACACCACGTAGACGAGCTTCTCCATGGCGAGGAGTGTACTGGAATCAGGCGGCGGCCCCGGCGACCCGCCGCAGGTAGGCCCGGGGCGGGAAGAAGGTGAGCCAGATCGCCACGCCCGAGACCAGACCGAGCCCCGCGATGATCGCCATGCGCAGCTCCGTGTCGAGCCCGACGGTGATCCGGAGCACCCGAACGACGAGCACGAGGGCACCCGCGCCGACCCAGATCCCCCAGAGCAGGAAGCGATTCGCGACGACGGGATCCGCCAGCCCCAGCCGCGCACGCCGGCGCATCGCGGCCCAGTAGCGGAAGGCCTCGCCCCCCGACCAGGCGAAGACCAGGGCGCGGACGGTGGTGCCCAGGACCCAGTTGGCGTCGATCCGCATCTCCTCCGGAAAGCCCACCGCCAGGCAGCGCCAGACCCAGACGCCGGCGAGCAGGGCGGCGATGGCGAGCACGAACCTCTCGGCCCATCGCTCGTCGGGCCGGAACACCCGCCAGGTGAACACGGCCATGACCACGAGTGCGGCGTTGATGGCGAAGGCCCCGATGGCGCGCAGGAGAGCCGGCGGCAGCATGGCCTGCAGGGCGGGCTGCTCGGCGGACGCGATGAGCAGGAAGCCACACGGACCCGACAGGATGAAGAACAGCGCCAGCAGGAGCTCGGGCAGCCCGGTGGTGCGTCGCCACATCAGCAGCAGGCGCACGCCGAGCGCACCGATCGCCGCGATCACCAACAGCGCCGGAACGTACATGGGACTCAAGAGCGGACCCCCCCGGCGGGGGATCGGCCTTTCCGGAGGCCATCTTGAGACCCGCAGCCACGGGAGGCCTAGCGGCGCCGTCGCATCCGGTACAGCGTGCGCTCGCTTCCCGACAGCGCGGCTGCGTCCAGCACCTCCCAGTCCGGGGCGAAGGCCGCCTCGAAGCCCTCCTGGGTGTAGTCCGGAAAGACGTCGGCCCGGCTGGCCAGGAGGACCTTCACCTTGGGATCGGCCTTGGGCACGAACTCGATCACCAGGTGATCCGTCGCATCCGCCAGAAACCGCGAGACACGGGTCAACGGGACGTTGTTCGAGATGGCGAGGTGGTGGATCAGTGCCAGGGCGAGGATCGCGTCAGGGCGACCGCGCTCGAAGATCGGGGGACGCTCGCGGTTGGCCCAGCCGATGCCGGGCGACGGGTTCGTGAGGTCGAGCAGCAGGGGCAGGATCTGCTTGTCCCCCTCCTCCCGGGCCTGACGGAAGTTGCGCTCGACGCACGCCGGATCCACGTCGAACGAGACGACTCGATCGCAGCGTTCCGCTGCGATCCGACTGAACACGCCCGTATTGGCACCGAGGTCCCAGACGGTCTCGGGCGCGATCGCATCCAGATGCGCGGCCACCCGGTCCCGCTTCGCTGCGAAGCCCTCGTCCCCGTAGCTGTCGCCGTCGTAGTAGTCCGCCCACTCGGTCCCCTGCGGATCCCACTCGAGGCGCCGCACGGCCCCTTCGAGCGATGCGACCAGGTTCTCGAGCTGCTTCCGCGACAGGCTGCGACGGCGCGCGACCTCGGGGTCTGCATCGCTCGCGTGGCGCCTCTGATAGCGCGCGTGCAGCCACAGATGGGCGAAGAGCGCGGGCCGGAGCCAGGCCCGGCGGGGCAGCAGCGCGCTGGCGAGATCGAGCGGCACTCCGTCTACGTGAAGCGCAAGGAGACGTCCCAGCCGGACGTCGGAGAGGCTCATCAGCACCAGGGGCGCGAGGAAGTGCCGGCAGAACTGGCCGTAGGCGACCCAGGGAGCCCCTTCCTCTCTTCGCTCGAACGAGAGCGTGTCGATGAAGACCGGCTCACCGCCGCGGAACTGGACGTTGTACGCGCTGGCGTCCTTGAGGGTCATCCCGGCGGCCAGCGCCTCGCGCTGGATGCGCAGCGTGAGCAGGGCCGCCTCCCGGAGCTGCCCGAAGCACCATTCGTAGGGGAACGAAACGAAGGCCACCGGATCGGGCCGCAGGGTCAGGTGGTGGGCGGCGTCGGGCGCGACCGGCGGATCGACCTCTTCGTGGCGGATCAGGAGGCCGGCCTCCTGGAGCCGCGAGCAGAGCCCGGTCCCGACCAGCTCGGCATAGTGGCCGGCGTAGACCTGGTTCACCTGCCGGTAGAGGACGCCCTCGTGGTTGAAGACGAAGCCGCTGGGGTCGCGGAAGGAGGCGGCGAGAGGCCCCTCATGCATCACTCGGCGCGTCTTGCTCCGCCTCGTCCGGCTTGGTGGCCCCGCGACCGAACGTCCGCTTGATCCGGCTCCAATAGAGCCGAGCCGTCACCGCCGCACCGGCGAACGCGGCGATCAGGCCCTGGATGATGATGCTGCCCGTACCCGCATCGATGTAGAGGATCACGCCAAACATGCCTGGGGGATTTATAGCGGTCCGCATCTCGTTCAGCTAGAACCGCGAAAGAGCGAACGAAATGGTGTCCACCCCGACGCGCCTGCAGCGGCTCACCACCCTCGCATCCGGCCCTCTCTTCCTGCTCGTGCCGTTCGTGGTGTTCGCACTTCACCAGGGCTACGCCCTGTCGCGCCCGGAGCTGCTGGTCTGCCTCGCCGTGCTGACGGGCGTCGGACTGCTGCTCGGCGCGGCGATGATGCGGGGCGGCCAGCGGGTGCACGTCGGCCTGACGGCGCTGCTCGTGCTGGTGTTCGCCGACTTCCAGAGCGGGTGGCGGATCGAGCTGGGCGCACCCTTGGTGGGCGCGCTCGTCGGAGTCGCGGCGCTCGGCTGGCTTCTCCGCGAGCACCTGGGAGAGATCACCTCGACGGTTCTGGCCGTCGCGCTGGTCAGCACCCTGGTCGTGGGCGGTCGACCACAACCGCCACCCGAGTCGGCAACCGAGCCGGCCAGCGAGAGACGCGGCCCGCTTCCGGCCCCACTGATCCACTTCGTCCTCGACGAGCACGTCGGCGTGGAGGGCATCCCCGCCGAGTTCGACCCGCAAGGCGAGCGGGTGCGGGCACTGAAGCGGGACCTGGAGGATTGGGGCTTCACGGTCTTCCCTCGCGCCTACAGCCGGTACGGAACCACCCAGGCGTCGCTGCCCAACCTCTTCAACTTCAGCGAGCGCGACACGCGCACCTTCGAGTCCACCGGCAAGTTCGTGGAAGGGTCGAGCCTCCCGAGCAACGCCTACTTCGAGGAGATGACCCGGCGCGGCTACCGGATCCACGTGATCCAGTCCGACTTCATCGACTTCTGCGGGACGCCCGGCGAGATCTCCCTGGCCAGCTGCACGACCTACCCGCTGGAGCGGCTGGCGCCCCTGCAGGATGCGCCCCTTGCCGTGCGCGAGAAGGTGCGCGCCATCTTCGGCATGTACCTGCGTCGCGCGGACCTGCGCAGGGAGATCCACAAACGCTACGACCGGGCGCGCCAGGCGGCAGCGGGCCGCGGATGGAGCTGGCCCCGCTGGCCGTGGGGCGGAGCAGGCCGCATGAGCGCCCTCACCTCGATGGAGTCCTTCGAGCAGAGCCTGTCACGGATCGCGGCCGTCGAAGACGGGGAGATGATCTTCTACCACCTTCTGCTCCCGCACTTCCCATACACCTACGATGCCGCCTGCCGCGTGCGGCCGGGGACCGCGGACTGGTTGACCCGCAAGGCGCCCGGCGAGAACACGGGCGCCGCCCGTGCCCTCCGTTACCCCCTCTACCTCGACCAGCTGGCCTGCACCCACGCCCGGCTGGGGGAGCTGTTCGCGTCACTGGACGAGGCGGGCACGCTCGCGCGCGCGCGAATCCTCCTGCACAGCGACCACGGATCGCGGATCGACGTCCTCGCCCCTTCGGTACGGAACCAGACGGAGCTCAGCGCCGCGGACTACGTGGACACCTACTCGACGCTCTTCGCGTACCGCGAGCCGGGAGAGCCTGCCCGCTACGACCGCCGCGTGCTGGCTCTGGGTCCGCTGTTCGAGGCCTGGGTGAGGGGCGAGACCGCGCAGATCGCAGGGCAAGACGACCCGTGGGTCTTTCTCGCCGACGGCGGACGCCTGCGGCGCGCCTCGCTGCCGGACTTCGGACGAGAGCCGTAGCATCCACCTCGCGCACCTGGACTCATGCACGGCGGTCGCCAGACGCGAGCGCTAGCCTGCCGTGCCATGCGGATGCGCAATCTCCTCGCGATCGCCCTCGGCGTCCTCGCGTCGGGCGCGTGCGGGGAGGCCCCTTTGCCGGACGCGCATCGGGTCGACCGGCGTGTGGTCCTGATCGCTCTCGACGGAGCGGCCTGGCGCGTGGCGGATCCCCTCCTGCAGCGTGGCGAGCTGCCCACCCTCGCCGAGCTCATCGCGCGCGGATGCCGCGGGACCATGCGCTCGCTGAAGCCCTCCCTGTCCCCGCGGATCTGGACCTCCGTCGCGACCGGTGTGCCACCGGAGGAGCACGGCATCCTCGGCTTCGTGCGCGAGGTCGACGGCCGGCGCGTGCTCTACGACGCCAACGACGTCGCCGTACCGCGCTTCTGGGAGCTGGCGTCGGACGCCGGCATACCCGTAGGGATCGTGAACTGGTGGTTCACCTATCCGGCTCGTCCGACGCGCGGCTTCATCATCTCGGACCACACGATCCCCTCGCAGAGCGTGCGCTGGATCAGCTTCTTCTCCAAGGGAGAGTCGCCCCGCCCGGAGCACGCTGCGCTGGTGCACCCGCCCCAGCTGATCTCCGCGCTCAGCGCGCCCCTCGCCGACGCGCCCGACGTGCCCACCTTCCGCCAGGATCACAGCTTCGAGACGCTCGACCGCCTGATCCGCGACGTCTTCTGGGAGGACCGCGCCATCCTCGCGATGGCCGAAGCGGCTCTGGCGCAACACGCGACCCGATTCCTCGCCGTGTACTTCAAGGGCATCGACCGGGCCTCCCACCGCCTGTGGCGGGCCTACGAGCCGGAGCATCCGCACTTCGCGTCCAATCCGCCGGCGCCCGGAGAGGTGGAACGCTATGGCGGCGTGATCCCGGAGGTCTACCGCCGCATCGACGGCCACGTGGGGGCGATCGCAGCGACCCTGGCACCGGAGGACGTGCTGCTGATCGTGTCCGACCACGGCTTCGAGGCGGCCCGGAAGTTCCGCAACTTCAACACGGGCGGGCACGGCCAGTCGCCGCTCAGCACCCACGGCATCTATCTCGCGGCCGGGGGGCCCGTCGACGGCGGCCGCTGCCCGGACGAGATCTCGCTCTACGACGTCGCGCCGACCGTGCTTCACCTGCTGGGCCAGGGAGTTCCCGACAACATGCGCGGCGAGGTGCCCGAGGACCTGTTCGAGCGCGGCTATCTCGACGCCAACCCGGTCGTGCGGCGACCGGCTGTGGCCAAGGCGCCCGCCGAGGCGGCTCCCCTTGCCGACGAGATCGAGGCGCAGCGCATCGAGCGCCTCAAGTCGCTGGGCTATCTGGAGGACTAGCCCGCCGCGGCGGCATCTCATGGCAACACCGAGAGCCGAGTCGGAAGCTCCCCTGCGAGATGCCGTGATGGCGATCCTGCTCGCCCTTCTTCCGGCGGCCTGTGCGCCATCCGCGAGCCCGCCCGATGTCGTCGTGGTCGTCCTGGACACCGCACGCGCGGATCGTCTCACGCCCTACGGCTACGCGCGCGAGACGACGCCGGTGCTCGCGTCCCTGGCGGCCGAGGCACGCGTGTTCGAGCAGGCCTACAGCACTTCTTCGTGGACGGCACCCGCCCACGCGTCCCTCTTCAGCGGCCTCTACCCGATCGCCCACCGAACGACCCAGGAGAGCTGGACGCTTCCCGCCGCCATCGAGACCCTGGCCGAGATCCTGTCGGCCCACGGCTACGAGTCACACGGCGTGGTCGGCAATCCCATGATCTCCCGGACCCGCGGGTTCGACCAGGGCTTCGCAACCTGGACCGAGAGCTGGCGCCAGGTCCCACGCCCTCGGGTGGACGCCCACGCGGCCGGCGCCGTGGCCGACCTCCTCGAATCGCGCACCCGCAGCGCGCCGCTCTTCCTCTTCGTCAACCTCATCGGCCCCCACTCCCCGTACGACTCCTGCGGCCGGCACTGCGACCGCTGGGTCAGCGACCCCGGCGTTCCCATCCGGGCCAACCACTGGCGGGAGTACTACCTGGGCCGGCGCGATCTGGCGCCCGCCGAGCTGGTCGCACTCAGCGAGCGCTACGACGGGGAGCTGCGCCGCATCGACGAGCTCCTGGGCGAGATCCTCGCCGCCCTCGACGGAAACGGGTACGGCGACGCGTTGCTCGTCGTGACCTCCGACCACGGCGAGAACCTGGGCGAGCGCGGCCACGTGGACCATGTCTTCTCCCTGTACGAGACCACGACGCGCATCCCCCTCATCGTCCGGCATGCGCACCGCTTCGAGCCGGGCTCGCGCGACCCGGCTCCGGCCCAGCTTCCGGACGTGTTCGCCACCGTGCTGGCGGCTGCCGGAATCGACGCGGCGGCCTACGGGGTGCAGGGTGTCGACCTGGCCGGGCCCCCGACCGCGCGCACGGGGGGCGACGTCTTCCTCGAGTACTACCGGCCGGTCCAGGCCCTGGGCCGCACCCTGCGCACGGCCTCCGTGGAGGAGCGCGAGCGCGTCGCGCGCTACGACCGCCGCATCCGCGCGATCGTCTCGGACGGCTGGAAGCTGCTCTGGGGCAGCGACGGCCGGCACGAGCTCTACCACCTGGCCGTGGATCCCGCCGAGACGCGCGATCTGATCGACGCGCCGGAGCACGTCGAGCGACGCGACGACCTCGCCAGGCGCCTGCGTGCGCTGGAAGAGCGCTACGCCGCGGAGGGAGGCGAGCCGGCCAGCCCGAGCGCACTCCCCCGAGACACCCGCGAGGCGCTCGAAGCCCTCGGCTACGCCGAGTAGCACGCGGGCCTAGTCGATCGGCGTGATCGGGCGGCCGGCGGCGTCGAGCTGGTGCAGATACTCGGCGATCCCGTAGCCCGTGCGCCCTTCGTGGCTCCAGCGCGCCAGGCCCTCGTTCACGAGGGTCTTCTTCCCGTCACGCTCGCTGGGAAGGGGCGCCACGCGCAGGAGCTCGCCGCGCAGCTCGTGAACGCGATCGCGCTTGTCGGTCGCCCGCAGATGCACCACCCGCTGGGTGAGACCGTCTCCGGCCAGCTCCGTGCGCACGTCCCACTCGCGCAGGCTGGCATGCTCCCCGTCCTTCCAGACCCAGCCCCGGTGCAGGTCTCCGGCATCGGTTCCGATGCGGATCCCGCCGAAGTGGACAGCGTCCCCCACGTTGATCGAGAACCAGCGCCACATGCGCGGTCCGCCCCAGCGACGCGGCCCCCACGACTTGTCCCGGTTGCCGCGTGCCTCGCCGCCCAGCTCGTGGCGCACGCCGTCGAGCTCGATGCAGCCGCTCCAGCGCCCGGCCTGCTCCAGGTGCCCCTTGCCGGTCAGCTTGCGCGCCTCGGCGGCGGCGCCCTGCCCCTCACGACCCTGCCCGTCGGATCCGATGGCCGGGATCAGCGCCTCGAACGTGGCGTCCACCGACAGCGGCGCGCGGCGCCGCTCACCCGTGGCGAGGTGTCCGATCCGGGCCTCGCCCGAGGCGGTGATCCGCCAGCGCCTCATGGGCTCGAGCATCTCGTAGCGCACGTCGCCGACCTCGAGCACCCGATCGATCATCTCGCTCTGCTCGCGCCTTCCGAACAGGAAGCCCAGCTCGTTGCCGGGAAGCCACACGGCACAGTTGCCGTCGATCGTCCCCTCGTTGGGCCGGATCCCCACCCGCGAGAAGAAGCCGACCTCGGCCTGAGGATCGTAGGCGTTGAAGTAGTACGACTCGCTCCAGGCCGAGTCGCCTTCGACGGGGTGCTGGAAGTCGTGGTGAGGGTCGAGGATGGGGATCTCGGGTCTCCCGGCGGCGTCAGATCAGGCAGTCCATCTTACAGTCGTCGGGGGCCGCCCCGCACGGGTCCGGAGCGCCGTCCCCCTCGAATCGCTCGGCCACCTCGAAGACCGCCCAGGTGCAAGCACCCGGCAGGTTCCCTAGGCCGCCGGCGGCGGCTTCAGGTGCACGTCGCGCTGCGGGAACGGGATGCTGCAGCCCGCGGCCTCCAGCGACTCCTTCATCTTGCGGGTGAGGTCCGCGCGCAGGCCCCAGTAGTCCTCTCCCTTGCACCACGGCCGCACGATCAGGTCCACCGACGAGGCGCCCAGGTCTCCGACCGCCACCACGGCCTCGGGCTCGTCGAGGACCCGGTCGTCGGCCGCCAGGAGCCCCTCGACCACCTGGATGGCGCGCGCGATGTCGTCGTCGTACGAGATGCCGACCACCATGTCGTTGCGACGCGTGTCGTAGGCCGAGTAGTTGGTGATGGTGCCGCCGAACACGGCCGAGTTGGGAACGATCACCTTCTTGTTGTCCGGCGTGGCCAGCGTCGTGGTGAAGATCCCGATCTCCTTCACGGCGCCCATGCTGCCCCCCACCTCCACGAAGTCACCCAGCTTGAACGGCCGGAAGACCAGCAGCATCACGCCGGCGGCGAAGTTGGAGAGCGTCCCCTGCAGTGCCAGGCCGACCGCGAGTCCGGCGGCGCCGAGGACCGCCACCAGCGAGGTGGTCTCGATCCCGAAGAGCCCCAGCACCGCGATCACCACGACGGCGAGCGCCACGTAGTAGACGATGGCGGAGAGGAAGGGGACCAGGGTCGGGTCCACGTCGCGCCTCTCCATCGCGCGGCGCGCCGCAGCGCGCAGCGCCCCGGCCACGAGGCGCCCCACGATGAGGAGGACGAGCGCGCCGGCGACACGCAGCCCCCAGGCGACGCCCATCGCGACCAGCTCCTGCACGGTCTCCGGACTCAGCTCCATGCTCCCTCCTCCGAGCCGACTCCAGCGGCCAGCGGGATCCTACCAGTCCCGATGGCTCGCCGGGGCGAGCTTGACGTCGCCCGGGGCGGCCGGTAACCCCGCGCCATGACTCGAGCGAACGCGCCCGACCTGGTGCTCGCCAGCGCGTCTCCGCGCCGGCGGGACCTGCTGGCGGCCGCGGGAATCCCGTTCGAGGCGATCCCGGCAGACCTGGACGAATCCGCCCTCCCGGACGAGACACCGCGTGCGCAGGCCGAGCGTCTGGCCCGGGAGAAGGCCCTGGCCGTCGCGCGCACGTTGGGACCGGGCCGGAACCGCCTGGTGCTGGGCGCGGACACCATCGTGGTGCTGGCGGGCGAAGCGCTCGGGAAGCCCCGCGACGAGGCCCACGCGGTGAAGCTCCTCTCGCGTCTCCTGGGACGCAGCCACGTGGTGGTGACCGGTGTCGCCCTGGTGGATGCCCGCGAGCTCTCGATCCGCTCCTGCACGGTCGAGAGCACGGTGGTGATGCGGGACGCCGACGAGAGCGAGGTGCGGAGCTACGTGGCCGGGGGCGAGCCGCTCGACAAGGCCGGGGCCTACGCGGCCCAGGGCGAGGGGCGGCGCTTCATCGTGCGCATCGAGGGGAGCGAGACCAACGTGATCGGCCTGCCCATGGACGAGACTCGGGCCCTGCTGGGGCGGGCCCGCGGCGCTTGAGCGACACGGGCTTCGCCGCGCGGCTGGCCGCCGTCCGCGGCCGCATCGATGCGGCGGCGCGCCGGGCCCATCGCGACCCGGCCGAGGTCACCCTGGTCGGCGTGTCGAAGCGCATGCCGGTCGAGTGCGTGCGGGAGGCGCTGGACGCCGGACTCGTACACCTGGGCGAGAACTACGTCCAGGAGGCGGCCGCCAAGATCGACGCACTCGCCGACGGCGAGCGCCGTGTGCGCTGGCACCTGATCGGGAGCCTGCAGCGCAACAAGGCGCGCGACGCCGTGCGCCTCTTCGACGTGATCGAGACGATCGACCGCGCCTCCCTGGCCCGCGAGCTCGCGAAGCGAGCCGAGGCCGCCGGACGGGTCCTGCCCGTGCTCGTCCAGGTGAACCTGTCGCGCGAGCCCCAGAAAGGCGGCGTCGCCGAGGAGGAGCTCCCCTCGCTGCTCGAGGTGTGTTCCGGCCTGGACTCGCTCGACCTGCAGGGCCTCATGACCGTTCCGGCCCTCGGCACTCCGGAGGAGGCGCGCGCCACCTTTGCGGCCCTGCGCGAGCTGCGGGAGCGGGTCGAATCCGGCGTAGGGACTCTCCCCCATCTCTCGATGGGCATGTCCCGCGACTTCGAGGCCGCCGTCGAGGAGGGCGCCACCCTGGTCCGCGTCGGCACGGCCCTGTTCGGACCGCGGCCCACCGAGCCCCCCGGGTGATCCGCGTTATCCTGGGGCCGAGGAGGCGCGTGACGACCTTGGGCAATGTTCTGGACGACAAGCGAATTGCGTTCCTGGGCGCCGGCGCCATGGCCGAGGCCCTCGCGGGCGGCCTCGTCGCGGCCGGCTTCCCCAAGGACCGCCTCTGCGCCACGGATCCCCTCGAAGAGCGGCGCGAGCTCTTCAGCGAGCAGCTGGGGGTGCGCGCGCTCGAGGACAACTCCGAGGCCGTCGCCGACGCCGACCTGGTCGTGGTGGCCGTGAAGCCCGACAAGGTCCGACCGATCCTCACCCGCGTAAAGGGCAACCCGGACCGCCCGCTGTGGATCTCGATCGCGGCCGGCGTCACGCTCGATCGCCTCAAGTCGGCGCTGAGTGCGAGCGCCCGCTTCGTGCGCGCCATGCCCAACACCCCGGCCCAGGTCCACGCGGGCGCCACCGGGCTGTGCGCCAGCTCGACCGCCAAGGAGGCGGATGTGGCGGCGGCCTGCGCCCTGTTCGAGGCGGTGGGCACCGTGTGGGTCGCCGGCTCGGAGGACCAGCTCGACGCCGTGACCGGCCTCTCGGGCAGCGGCCCCGCCTACGTCTTCCTGTTCATCGAGGCGCTGGCCGACGCCGGCGTGCGGCACGGGCTTCCGCGCGACGCCGCCCATCGGCTCGCCTGCCAAACCGTGTTTGGCTCGGCCAAGCTGGCCCAGGAGACGGGTGCCCATCCGGCCCAGCTCAAGGACCGCGTCACCTCACCCGGCGGCACGACCATCGCCGGGGTCGAGCGTCTGGAGCGCGGGGGCTTTCGCGCCGCCCTGCTCGACGCGGTGGGTGCCGCCACCAGCCGCTCGCGCGAGCTGCGCGGTCCGGACCTCCCCGGCAAGGGCCCCCGCTAGCCGCGCAAGGGTCCCTGCCAGCCGCCCAAGGGCCCCGGGAGGCCGCGCCGGCCGCCGCCGGACTGTGACAGGGGTCTCTAAAGGCGCGCCGCCGCCTTTCCGATCCCTCTTGCCTACGCGTGGAGCGGCCTGCTCGCGCGAGGAGGGGTTTCGCATGCGGATGACACCGCTGGACGTCCACAACCACCGCTTCCCGACCCGCTGGAAGGGCTACGACCCGGCCGATGTGGACGGCTTCCTGGAGCTCCTGGCCCAGGACTACGAGGCGATGGTCCACGAGGTGGAGCAGCTCCGTGAAGTCGTGCGCAGACAGGAGCAGCGCCTGACGGAGCTGCAGGCCAACGAGGGAGTGCTGCGCGAGACCCTGCTCACCGCCCAGTCGATGGCCGACGACCTTCGCCAGACGGCGACCAAGGAGGCCGAGATCCTGATCGGCGAGGCCGAGGTGCGCGCCGAGAAGGTGCTCGACGCGGCCCACCGACGCGCCGCGAAGCTGGCCGAGGACATCCGCGAGATGAAGGCGCTGCGAAGCCGCGTCGCGGGGGCCGTGCGCCAGACGATCGAGACGCACCTGGCCCTCCTCGAAGGCCTCGGTGCCCCGGACGAGGAGGAGACCTGCGAGGAGAAGGTCGCCTACCTCACGCCGCCTCAGCGGAGCCGCGAGAGCGCCTAGCTCGCCCACGGCCCGGGGCGGCTGGGGGACCCACCCCGCGGCCCCCGGGGAAGCAATGCTCTACCCTCGCTGCCGCCGGCCCACCCGCGGCGCTTGACGCGTCGCGCCCAGGCCTTAGAAATCCTGCGTCGCGAGACGCAGCCGAGGTTGGAGCGATGCCCACGTACGAGT
Source organism: Myxococcota bacterium (assembly GCA_028278065.1). GTDB lineage: Bacteria > Myxococcota_A > UBA9160 > UBA9160 > JAFDET01 > JAFDET01. The sequence continues at coordinate 14,404 of JANQFA010000024.1, read as the reverse complement.
ACCTGTGCAAGGCCTGCGGTCACGAGTTCGAGCGGGTCCAGCGCATCACGGACGACAAGGTCAAGACCTGCCCCGAGTGCAAGAAGCGCCAGGTCGAGCGGCTCATCTCTCAAACGTCGTTCGTCCTGAAGGGCGGTGGCTGGTACTCGGACCTCTACGCGAGCAAGAGCGACAAGAAGGACGACAAGGGCACGGAGACCGAGACCGCGAAGTCCGACTCGAAGTCGGAGTCCGAACCGGACAAGAAGACGAAGAAGAAGCCGGACTCCGGGTCCAAGAAGAAGTCCGACGGCGGCTCGAAGAAGTCGAAGGGCCCCAAAGCCGCCGCCTGAGCGGCTGGTATACTCGCGCGCGACCCCCCTCGGAGGCGCGTGATGAGCTCCCCCCGGCAGACCGTCGTGCTCGACGGCTTGGCCCTGTCCCAGCAGATTCGCGGCGAGCTGGCCGAAGAGGTGCGCAAGCTGGTCGAGGCGGGAAGGCGTCCGCCCTGCCTCGCCGTGGTGCTCGTCGGCGACGATCCCGCCAGCGCCTCGTACATCAAGGGCAAGCGTCGCGCCTGCAAGCGCATCGGCATGGATTCGCTCGAGCGAACGCTTCCCGCGACGGCGAGCGAGGCCGAGGTGCTCGCCGTCGTCGAGGATCTGAATCGCGATGACGCCGTGGACGGCATCCTCGTGCAGCTCCCCCTCCCCGACGGTGTTCGCGCCACGGCGGTGGCGGAGGCGGTGGCGCCGGACAAGGACGTGGACGGGCTCAACCCGATCAGCTCCGGCCGGCTCCTGCAGAACGTGCCGGGCCTCTACCCCTGCACCCCGCTCGGCATCATCGAGGTCCTGGATCGGCACGACATCACGATCGAGGGCGCGCGTGCCGTCGTGGTCGGGCGCAGCGAGATCGTCGGCAAACCGATCGCCCTGCTCCTCATGCACCGGCATGCGACGGTCACCATCTGCCACTCGCGCACGCGCGATCTCCCGTCGGTCTGCCAGGAGGCCGACATCCTGATCGCCGCCACGGGCCGGCCGCGCATGGTGAAGGCGGACTGGGTCAAGCCCGGAGCCGCCGTGATCGACGTGGGGGTGAGCGAGGTGGACGGCGAGCTGGTCGGAGACGTCGATTTCGAGGCCGTGCTGGGCGTCGCGTCGCTGCTCACGCCGTCCCGGCGCGGCATCGGACCGATGACCATCACCATGCTCCTCCGCAACACGCTCCAGGCCTACCGCGACCGGACCGGAGCGTGAGCGAGCTGCGACCCGACCGGCGCGTGAGCGAGCTGCGACCCGACCGGCGCGTGAGCGAGCTGCGACCCGACCGGAGCGTGAGCGAGCTGCGCCGGACGCCCGTCTTCGAGCTCCATGGGCGGCTCGGTGCCCGGATGGTCCCCTTCGCCGGCTGGGAGATGCCGGTCCTGTACGGATCGATCCTCAAGGAGCACGCGGCCGTGCGCGAGCGCGCAGGCCTGTTCGACGTATCGCACATGGGCCAGATCCACCTGCGCGGTCCGGGAGCCATCGCTGCCGCGGAGCGCCTGGTCACCTGCCCCGTCGCGAACCTGCCGCCCGGGCGCGTCCGCTACGGCATCCTCTGCAACGAGGCGGGTGGGTCGGTCGACGACGTCACCGTCTACCGGACCGCCGAGGACGCCCTCTTCTTCTGCGTGAACGCCGCCAACGTCGACAAGGACCGCGCCTGGATCGAGAGCCACGCGGGCGGCGCCGAGGTGATCGACCGCAGCGACGAGACGGGCCTCATCGCCCTCCAGGGCCCGTGCAGCGCGGGGATCCTCGCGCGCCTGGCCGACGGGGAGCCGAGCGCGCTGGGACGCTTCGCCTTCGTGGAGACCAAGGTCGCCGGCCACCCGACGCTCGTCTCGCGCACGGGCTACACCGGCTCGGACGGCTACGAGATCTACCTCGCCGCGGAGCACACGGCCGACCTCTTCGAGAAGCTCCTCGAGGCGGGCCACGCGGAGGCGCTGGCGCCGGTCGGCCTGGGCGCACGCGACACCCTGCGGTTGGAGGCCGCCCTCGCCCTCTACGGCCACGAGCTCGACGACGAGACCACGCCGCTCGAGGCGGGGCTGGGGCGCTTCGTGAAGCTCGCCGAGGGCGGGTTCATCGGGGCCGAGGCGCTCGCGGAGCAGGCGGAGCGCGGCGTGGAGAAGACCCTGGTCGGCTTCGAGCTGCTCGACAAGGGGGTCGCCCGCGCCGGAAATCCGATCGTGGACGAAAGCGGCGCGGAGCTGGGGGGCGTCACCTCCGGCGCCCCGTCTCCCACCCTCGGTGGTGCCATCGGCCTGGCCTACGTGCCGCCCGCCCTGGCGCCGCTCGGCACGCCGCTCATCATCTCGGTGCGCGGGCGGAATCTCGCAGCCCGCGTCGTGAAGACGCCCTTCTACCGAAGGGGCCGCCGCTAGGCGCCCCGACCTGGAGGAACACGAGCCTTGGCCGAAACCCAGATTCCCGAGGAGCTCGCGTACACCGCGGAGGACGAGTGGGCGCGCCGCGAAGATGGTCAGGTGGTCGTGGGGATCACCGACTACGCCCAGCAGCAGCTCGGCGACGTGGTGCACATCGTCTTCCCGGAAGTCGGTGCCGCCGTCACGAAGGGCGAGCCCTTCGGAGAGATCGAGTCGGTCAAGGCCGTCGTCGATCTCTACGCGCCCATCGGTGGCAACGTGTGCGCGGTCAACGACGACCTGGATGGCGCGTTCGAGAAGATCAACGAGGACCCCTACGGCGCCGGCTGGATCATCGCGATCGAGCCCGACGAACCCGCCGAGCTGGACTCGCTGATGGACGCCACCGCGTACGCCAAGCACGTCGCGGAGCGCGAGAGCTAGAGTGCGCTTCATCCCCCACACCGAGGACGAGGTACAGGCGATGCTGGAGGCGATCGGCGCCTCGAGCGTCGACGACCTCTTCCGCTGCATCCCGGAGAAGCTGCACCTGGAGCGGGAGCTGGATCTGCCGCTCGGAGCCGGAGAGCAGACGGTTCTCTCGGAGCTCTCCGCGCTGGCGAAGCGCAACACCGACGCCAGCGGCCACGACTGGTTTCTCGGCGCCGGCACCTATCCCCACTTCTCGCCTGCGGTCATCGACACCGTGGCATCGCGGTCCGAGTTCCTGACGGCCTACACCCCCTACCAGCCGGAGATGAGCCAGGGGACCCTCCAGACGATCTTCGAGTGGCAGACCATGACCGCGGGCCTCACCGGGATGGAGGTGTCGAACGCCTCGATGTACGACGGCGCCTCGGCCACCGCCGAGGCGGCGCTGATGGCGCTGCGCATCACCCGCCGCAACAAGGTCGTGGTCGCCGCGGGCCTCCATCCGCACTACCGGGACGTGCTGGCCACCTACCTCTCGGGCCTCGGCTGTGAGCTGGTCGAGGGCGAACGCGCCGGGGACGGCCGCTCGGCACCCGTGGATGGGCTCATCGACGGCGACACGGCCTGCGTGATCGTCCAGCAGCCCAACTTCTTCGGCTGCCTCGAGGACGTCGTCGGCTGGGCCGAGACGGCGCACGCGGCGGGTGCCCTGCTGGTCGCCAGCGTCGCGGAGGCCCTGTCGCTCGCCCTGCTGACGCCTCCCGGCGAGCAGGGAGCCGACGTGGTCTGCGGGGAGGCCCAGAGCTTCGGACTCCCCATGGGCTTCGGCGGACCGCACCTCGGCTTCCTGGCCGCGCGCCAGAGCCACGTTCGCCAGATGCCCGGACGCCTGGCGGGCGAGACCGTGGACGGCGAGGGGCGCCGCGGCTTCGTCCTCACGCTCTCCACCCGCGAGCAGCACATCCGCCGCGAGCGGGCCACGTCCAACATCTGCACCAACCAGGGTCTCTGCCTCCTGATGGCCACGGTGTACCTGGCGCTGCACGGCCGCCACGGCCTGCGCGCCCTGGCGGAGGCGAATCTGGCCAAGGCCGAGTACGCGAAGGCGCGCGTGCGGGAGACGCCGGGGCTCTCGCTCCCCTTCTCCGCCCCGACCTTCAACGAGTTCGTGGTGGGCCTTCCGGGGCCGGCCGCCGAGGCGCTCGGGCGGGCCCTGGACGCGGGGGCGGTGGGGGGGCTGGACCTGTCCGCGTACGCCCCCGACCTGGGCGACGCGCTTCTCGTCTGCACCACCGAGCGCGCGTCCCGGCAGGCCATCGATCGCCTGGTCGCGGCGCTGGCGGGAGGCGCGCGGTGAGCTCCGCCCCCGGCAGCGTCGAGTCGCTGGGCCACGCCACCCGCGGGCTCGCATGGGAGGAGCCCCTGCTCTTCGAGCGCGGCCGACCGGGCCGCAAGGGCGTGGACCTCGACCCCCTCGACGTGCCCGAGGTGGACCCGAAGCAGCTGCTCGGCGAAGCGGCCGTGCGCGAGGAGATCCCGGAGCTGCCGGAGCTTTCCGAGGTGGACGTGATCCGCCACTTCACCCGTCTCTCGACCTGGAACTACGCGGTCGACCTGGGTCTCTACCCCCTGGGCTCGTGCACGATGAAGTACAACCCGCGCCTGAACGAGAAGGTCGCGCGACTGCCCGGCTTTGCAGAGATCCATCCTCTGCAGCCCCCGGAGCAGTCCCAGGGGATCCTCGAGCTGATGGTGCGCCTCGAGGAGGCGCTCGCCGAGATCAGCGGCCTCGACCGCGTGAGCCTGCAACCGGCGGCCGGTGCGCAGGGCGAGCTCGCGGGGATCATGATGATCCGCGCCTACCACGAGCAGCGCGGCGACCCGCGCAAGAAGGTGCTGATCCCGGACAGCGCGCACGGCACCAACCCCGCCAGCGCGGCCCTCAACGACTTCGAGTGCGTGCCGATCCCCTCTGGTGCCGACGGCGTGCTCCACCCCGAGTCCGTCGCCGAGGTGATGGGTCCGGACGTGGCCGGGCTGATGCTCACCAATCCCAATACGCTGGGCCTCTTCGAGGAGCACATCGTGCGGATCTGCGAGATCGTGCACGAGCAGGGAGGCCTGGTGTACGGAGACGGGGCCAACCTCAACGCCCTGATGGGGCGGTCCCGCCCCGGCGACATGGGCATCGACGTCATGCACTTCAACCTGCACAAGACGTTCTCGACGCCCCACGGAGGCGGGGGACCGGGGGCCGGGCCGGTGGGCGTGAAGAACATCCTGGCCCCGTACCTGCCCATCCCCGTGGCGCGTCGGGACGGCGACCGCTTCGCCCTCGACTACGAGTTCCCCCACTCGATCGGCCGTCTGCACGGGAGCTTCGGCAACGTGGGCATGCTCGTGCGCGCCTGGGCCTACGTCCGCTCGCTGGGACGCGACGGTCTCCGCCAGTGCTCCGACATGGCCGTCCTCAACGCGAACTACCTGCTGGCCCGGCTGCGCGAGCGCTGGCACGTACCCTACGACCGTCCCGTCATGCACGAGTGCGTGCTGTCGGACAAGCTCCTCGAGGACTGCAAGGTCACGACCCTCGACGTGGCCAAGCGACTCATCGACTACGGCTATCACCCCCCCACCATCTACTTCCCGCTGGTCGTGCACGGGGCGCTCATGATCGAGCCCACCGAGAGCGAGAGCCTGGAAGGGCTCGATCGCTTCGCGGAGGCACTCCTCTCGATCGAGCGCGAGGCACGAGAGGATCCGGACGTCGTGCGCAGCGCGCCCCACCGCACCCCCCGCTCGCGCCTGGACGAGACCCGCGCCGCCCGCAAGCCGATACTCCGCTGGCAGCCATCCTAGGGCGACCTTCGCGCCTACGTCGGCTCACCGCAGGCTCGGCCTGCGGCCGCCTCACTGCGTGCAGACGCTCCCGCGAGCGTCTGCTTGCCGGCGGGCGACCTTCGCACGCGGCGGCTAGGTCTGGAGGTGGCGACGGGCGACGTCGGCCCAGGGGCCGTGGGGATCGATCTGCAGGTAGCGGCGCCAGTGCTCGGCCGCCCGCTCGGGCCGGGCCAGCTTCTCGTAGAGGAGTGCGATGTTGACGTGGGCGTCCACATAGAGGGGATCCACGTCCAGCACGATCTGGTAGTGACGCAACGCCGCCTCCCCGCGGCGCTGCTCCTCCAGCAGGCTCGCAGCGTTGAAGTTGGCTTCGAGGTGCCGTGGATCCACCTCCAGCGCACGGCGGAATCCGTCCAGCGCCGCCTGGCGCCTCCCCTGGTTGTAATGGACCGTCCCCAGGTTGCAGTGGGCGTCGGCGAACTCGGGGTCGAGCGCGATCGCGCGCTGGTAGGCCTCGATCGCCTCGGCCTGGGTCGCCGGGTCCGCATCGAGGGCGCAACCGCGCTCGAACCACTCCGCCGGACCGAGCGCCGCGAGGCCCACCGCCTCCACCGGCACCTCCCCGTCCTCGCCCGGGCGGAAGTCGAGCATCATCTGCCCGTCCGGCTCGTAGATCGCACCCCCGTGCTCGATCACGACGCGCTGCGAGCCTTCGGCCCAGAGCCGCAGTGCGGCGAGCGGGTCCTCCAGCTCCGGCAGGTGAGCCTGGACGGCGCGCGCGCTGCGCCGGATCCGCCGCAACGGCACGCCCCGCTCGAGCAGCCCCAGCACGCCCTTGAGGCGCACCAGATCAGCGAAGCCGAAGGCCGGCCCGGCTCCGCCTTCGGCCGTGGGCCGGACGAGGTCCGTCCGCTCCCAGTAGCGCAGCCTGGACTGCGAGATGCGCAGAATACGCGCAGTCTCGCGATGCGAGTAAGCGGTCACCACCCCATCACGAGATTACGGCCTGGAAGAGCGTTCGCAAAGCAAAAAACGGGTCCCGAACCGCCTCCTGCAAGCGCCACCCCCTCCGCGGTAGACTGGAGTGGTGGAAGCGTTTGCCGCGCTGGTGCGGGCCCCGGACTTCAAATCCGGTGGGGGCCGTGGCGACACGGGCTCGGCGGGTTCGATTCCCGTCCGCTTCCGCCGCGTGGCGACCCTGGGCATGGAGGCCGAATGAATTCCCCGGTTACGATCAGCTTCAAGGACATCGAACCCAAGGAGAAGGTTCGAACGATGGTGGAGGAGCGCTGCGACGCGCTGAGGGAGGAGTTCCCCGAGACGACGCGCTTCGAGATCATCCTGTCCATCGATGGCGACAACCACACCGCCCATGGGCACGTGACCGGAAACAGCACGGAGGTCGCGGGTCACGCCGAGGCGCCGCGCCTGCGCCAGGCAGCGGACAAGCTGCTCGACTCCCTGGAGCGTCAGCTCCGCAAGATCCACGACAAGAAGATCTTCGGACAGCGCCGAGAGGCGCAGCGAGCCTCGGAACGAAGACGCGGCGGCTGACGGCCGGCCAGCGGCCGAGGGCGCGCTCGAGCCAGGCGGTGGGGCTCGGGCTCAGCCCAGGATCACGTGGAGCTTCAGCGCCAGCAGGAAGCTCCCGTGGATGTGCACCTTGCGGCGCAGCAGCGCCTCGGGCGCCGAGAGGTCGCCCCGGTTGAGCGCACGCCAGGTCTCCACGTCTACCTCGACCCGCAGGTCGGGCTGGGGAACCGGACCGTGGCCGCCATCCACGCGTCCGCCCTCCACCCGCACCACGAAGACACCCCCGGGGTTGCCCCCGAGCTCGAACTGGATCGTGGCCTCCGTGTCCCCCAGCTTGGCGGAGCGATCGGGGTCCGCCCTCACGGCCTCGCCGATCCAGCTGGTGAAGAACTCGGTCGGTGAGATGTCGTCCGGCGGACGCGCCCGCTCCCGCATGGCGGCCCAGTCTATACCAGCCTGGCCGCGACCTTCGTCCTCGCTGATCGCTCGGACTCGGGCTCGCTGCGCGGGTTCGAGGTGGCGGCGGGGTCAGCGATCGCGGCGGAGGGGGGCGGCGCGGCCCAGGAGGTAGCCCTGGCCGAAGGGCACTCCCAGGGCCTGGAGCGTCGCCAGCTCCTCGGGCGTCTCGATGCCCTCCGCGATGACCTTCGCACCCAGCTTGGCAGCGACCGCGTTCAGCGAGCGCAGCAGCTCCTGGCGGGGCGGGTCGGTGTCGATCCCGCGCACCAGGACCTGATCCACCTTGATGAAGTCGGGGGCGAGCTCCATCACGGCTTCGAGCGACGAGTAGCCCACCCCGGTGTCATCCAGCGCGATGCCCAGGCCCAGACTGGCGAAGTGGTCGCGTGCCTCGCGGAACACCGCGAAGTTGCCGATCGACTCGCGCTCGGAGATCTCGAACACCACGTCCGTGGGACGCAGGCGCTGCCGCTCCAGCGCCTGTTGCAGGGCGGCGCCGCGGAACTGCGGATCCCGGATCGCCGAGGGCAGGCAGTTGAGGAAGAGCTTGCGACCCGCAGCCAGACCCGACGCGGCCTCGAGGGCCCGACGCCGGCAGAGGGAGTCGGCCTCGAAGATCAGCCCGGCTTCCTCGGCGCGCTGGAAGAACGCTCCCGGCGTGCGTACGTCGGACCCGGCCGGTCCGCGCACCAGCGCCTCGTAGCCGAGCACGTCCCGGGTCGCGAGGTTGACGATCGGCTCGAACAGGATCGTCACGTCCTCCATCAGGAGGACGTGCTGGAACTCGAGGCGCCGCCTGCGCGACTCGAGACGGCCCACCAGCTCGGCCTCGAGGCGCGCGTCCTCCAGGGCGCCGTGGATCTGGCGCCCCTCGGCGACGAGCGGGGAGCGCATGGCCACGGTCCAGCCCACCTCGATCGGCGGCGCGCTGCGCACGTAGGGATAGAAGACCCGCGCGCCCTGCTTCGCCAGATGCTCGCGGATGTCGGCGGCGATGCTGGAGACGCCCTCGCGGTAGAAATCCTGCTCGTTCTTGCCGCGGAAGAAGAAGACGGCCACCTCGTCGCGTCCGTGATCCGCGCGCACCAGCAGGTCGTCCTGGCCGCGGCGGTCGGCGCACACCTCGTCGATCGCCCGCACCAGGGCGTCCCCGACACGCCGCTGCGCGTCCCGACCGTAGAAGCGCTCCACACGCCCCATCTCGGCCGCGCCGACCACGATCACCCCCACCACGCCGGTGCGGGCGAAGCGCTCTGCGAGCTCGCGCGCCACGCGGGCGTAGCGCGCGGGTCGGGCTTCGCCGGAGTCGGGATCCGGGGCGGGGATGGAGACGCTCACACCGGGCTCATCGGCCGCTTGGCGAGCCGCGTTGAGGAGCGATCTCAGGAGCCGGAGTCGCCCCCTTGACGAACCGCGAACGCACTTGATACTTCCCCGCGAAGTGCCCGAGCGGTATGGCTTTTCGCGGATCGCTCCAGCTCTGCCGGAGAGCCCTCGAAGAGCACCCGCCCGCCATCCGGTCCGCCCTCCGGCCCCAGGTCGATCAGGTGGTCGGCGCGCCGGATCAGATCCAGGTTGTGCTCGACCACGACCACGCTGGCACCGGCGTCGAGGAGCTCGTCCAGTGCGTCCACCAGGCGCGTCACCTCGACCGGGTGGAGACCCGTGGTCGGCTCGTCCAGGACGAACAGCGCTGCGTCCGCCTCGCGCCCCGCCAGCGCCAGCGCCAGGCGCAGACGCTGGGCCTCGCCGCCGGAGAGCGTCGAGAGGGGCTGCCCCAGCCCCAGGTAGCCGAGCCCGACGCGCACGAACGGCTCGAGGCGCCTGGCGATGGACGGATCGTCATCGAAGCGCCCGAGCGCGTCCTCGATGGGCAGCGCCAGGACGTCGACGATGCTGAGGCCAGCGAGCTTCACCTCGCGCACCTCGGGGCGATAGCGACTCCCCCCGCAGTCCTCGCAGGGCACCCGCACGTCCTCGAGGAACTGCATGTCCACCACGTTCTCGCCGCTCCCGTCGCAGGCCTCGCAGCGGCCGCCGGCCACGTTGAACGAGAAGAAGCCCGCGCCCCAGCCGCGCGCGCGGGCGGCGCGCGTGGCCGCGAAGCGCTTGCGAATCCCGTCGAACGCCTTGGAGACCGTCGCGGCGTTGGAGCGGGCACTGCGGGCCGGCGGATCGGGCTCCACCACGACGACCTCGCGCAGCGCCTCGCCACCGCGGACCGCGCGGCAGGCACCGCGCTCCGGAGCGCCGGTGAGCTGGCCCACGAGGACCGAGCGCACCAGGGTGCTCTTGCCCGCCCCGGACACGCCCGTCACCACCACCAGCTGGCCGAGGGGAATCGCGACGCTGACGTCGCGCAGATTGTGTGCGCTGGCACCCTCGATGCGCAGCTCGCCGCGCGGGGCGCGAATCCTGCGCGGCGCGCGGACGAAGTCGCCGCGCAGGGCCTGGCCGGTCAGCGAGGACGGGTGGGCGCGGACGTCCGCCACGCTGCCCTCCACCACCAGCTCGCCGCCCCGGCGCCCGGCCTCGGGTCCGAGGTCGATCACGTGATCGGCGGCACCCACGAACTCGGGCGCGTGCTCGACGACCACCAGCGTGTTCCCCCGATCGCGAATGCGCGCGAGGACGTCCAGCAGGCGGTCGACGTCGCGGGCGTGCAGACCGATGGACGGCTCGTCCAGGACGTAGAGCGCGGCCGTGAGCGCTCCGCCGAGAGCGGTCGAGAGCTGGATGCGCTGGGCCTCGCCTCCCGAGAGGGTGCGCATGGGGCGGTCGAGGGCCAGATAGCCCAGGCCGACCCGGCGCGCGGTGGCCACCCGGTCCGCGAGCCGCCGCAGCAGGCGATCCACCCGCTCGCGCGCGGCCGGATCCAGCTCGAGGGCCTCGAGCCAGCCGGCCAGCTCGTCCAGGGTGAGGGAGCACACCTCCCCCAGATGCAGCCCCGCGACGCGCACCGCGCGCGCCTCCGGCCGCAGCCGGCTGCCCTGACAGTCCGGACAACGCTCGAAGCGCCGGTAGCGGGCGATCGTCACCCGGGCCTGCACCTTGTAGCGGCGGCGCTCCAGCCACTCGAAGTAGCCGACCACCCCGTACCAGTCCTCGCCATCCCCCTCGAAGACCAGCGCGCGCTGCTCGGGCTCGAGGTCCGCCCAGGCCACATCGCTGGGGATCCCGTGCACGCGACAGGCGCGCAGCAGGTCCGCCTTGCAGTCGCGCGTGCTGCGGGTGGCGAACGGGGCGATCGCGTCGCCGCTCAGGGTGCGCCGCGCATCCGGCACCACCCGCTCCGGATCGAGCCCGGCCACCCTGCCGAAGCCCTGGCAGGGCTCGCACGCGCCCAGCGGGCTGTTGAACGAGAAGAGTGCCGGCTCCGGGCGCGGCAGACGCCGACCGCACGCGTCGCAGGTGAAGCCCTCCCGGAACGTGCGCCGCCCTCCCCCTTCGAGCGCCACGACCAGGTGCCCGTCGCCTCGCGCGAAGCCCGCGGCCACCGCCTCGGCCAGTCGCGTCCGGCCCTCGGCCCCGTCGATCCGCAGGCGGTCCACCAGCACCAGGGCGCCCTCGCGTCGCAGCCGGCCGAGGGCCCGCGGGCCGGTCTCCTCCAGCTCCACCACCGCGTCGTCGGCGTCGAGCAGGCGCGTCCAGCCCTCGCCGAGCAGCCGCTCGCGGAGATCGGCGAGCCGGCCCTTCTCGGGGAGCGGCGCCCCGAACGAGGCGCGCCGCCCGTCGGCGCCCTCGACCAGCCGCTCCACCACCGCCTGCACCGTTCCCGCCTGCACGGCGGCACCACAGTGGGGGCAGGTGGCGTCGCCGGCGCGCGCGAACAGGAGCCGCAGGTGGTCCAGGATCTCGGTCGCGGTCCCGACGGTAGAGCGGGCGTTCGACACCCGGTTGCGCTGCTCGATGGCGATGGCCGGCGGCAGGTGGGAGATCGCGTCCACCTCCGGGCGCGGCAGACGCTCCAGGAACTGACGCGCGTAGGTGGAGAGCGAGACCACGTAGCGGCGCTGGCCCTCGGCGTACAGTGTGTCGAACGCCAGGCTGGACTTGCCGGAGCCCGACACGCCCGTGACCACGGTCATGCGCCGCAGCGGGAAGGTGCACGAGACGCCCTTCAGGTTGTGGGCGCGGGCGCCGCGGATCGCGATCTCGCCGGCGGGGGCGACTAGCCCGTCCTCCGGAAGAGACCCCGGACCTTCATCGCCAGCCCCCCGTCACCCTCGACCCGGATGCGGCCCTCCATCACGAGCATCTCGGCGTTGGCGCGACCGGCGAGGACATCCGCCCAGTCCGGGGCCGAAGCGAGGAAGCGCGCCCGGGGAGCCGCGTCGCCGCCCAGGGAGATCTTGAGGCGGCCGTCCTCGACCTGGAGCCCCAGCCGGGCATCCCCCGCCTCTCGTTCCAGCACCACCTCGACCACCGTCGCCAGGCCGCGCGCGGACTCGGGCCGGAAGTGGGCCCGCAGCCACTCCGCCATCGCCTCGGGAGTGATCTCCCGGCTGGGTCCATCACCCACCTCGGGATCGGACTCCCGCCTGCTCCGGCCACCCGCCATACCGCTCTCCGGTCGCGTCCGCTCCGCGAGACGCCGGCGAGTCTAGGGACGCGTCGATTCCCGCGTCAATCGCGCAGCGAGGCCTGCCGCTCGGCGTCCTGGGCCTGGACATCCCGGCCCGCTGCGCGTGCCGCCGCGGCGGTGCGACGCCACTGGTCTGCGCTGGGCTCCTCGTCGAGGACCTCGCACACGCGGCGCAGCAGGAAGGGATCGCCCGCGTCGACGGCCTGGTCGCGAAGTGCCGCCAGCCGGTCGCTCGCCTCGGCTCGGGCCAGGAAGGGGATCGCCTCGCTGGGCCGGTCCTCGTCGAGATAGGCCTCGGCCAGCGCGAGGGCGCGCGCCGGGCTGAGCTCCTCCTCCAGCAGGTGCCGGCGCTTCAGGGGATCGGGGATCTTGCTGCGGGCCATCGAGCTTCCTCAGTAGCGGGGGAGGGAGGGGTCCACGTCCTCGGCCCAGCGGTCGATCCCGCCGGCCATGCTGACCACGTCGCGGAAGCCCAGCTCGGACAGGGTGCGGCAGGCCTTGGCGCTGCGGCCCCCGACCTTGCAGTGGACCACGACCGGACGCTCCTTCCAGTCCGAGAGCTCGGCGATGCGCGCCTCGAGCTGCCCCAGCGGGATCCGCACGGAGCCCTCCAGCACCGCGATCTCGATCTCGTGCGGCTCGCGCACGTCCAGCAGCAGCCAGTCGCGGCCGCGGCCGGCACGCTCGGCGACCTCGCGCGGCGCCACCTCCCGCACCGGCGCCTCCTCCTCGCCGGGGCGCGGCGCACAGAACTGGTCGTAGTCGATCAGCTCGGTCAGCGTCGGCCGCTCACCGCAGACCGGACACTCCGGGTCCTTGCGCAGGCGGAACTCGGTGAAGCTCATGTCCAGGGCCGAGTACTGGAGCAGCCGGCCTACCAGGGAGTCGCCGATCCCGGTGACGAGCTTCACCGTCTCGGTCGCCTGGATCATCGCGATGATCCCGGGCAGCACCCCCAGCACACCGCCCTCCGCGCACGAGGGGACCAGGCCCGGCGGCGGCGGCTCCGGGTAGAGGCAGCGGTAGCAGGGACCGCGGCTGGCGTCGAAGACCGTCGCCTGGCCGTCGAAGCGGAAGATCGAGCCGTGGACGTTGGGGAGGCCGAGCAGCACGCAGGCGTCGTTGGTCAGGTAGCGGGTCGGGAAGTTGTCGGTCCCGTCGACCACCACGTCGTAGCCCTTCATCACCTCGAGGGCGTTCTCGGAGGTGAGGTGCAGCGCGTGGGGCACCACCTCCACGTCGGGATTCATGGCCCGGATGCGCTCGCTGGCCACCTCCACCTTGGGACGCCCCACGTCGGCCGTGCCGTAGAGCACCTGGCGCTGCAGGTTGGAGGCGTCCACCACGTCGAAGTCGACGAGGCCGAGCGTGCCCACCCCGGCCGCGGCGAGGTACTGGGCGAGCGGGCAGCCCAGCCCCCCGGCCCCCACCAGCAGGACGCGCGCCTGGAGGAGCTTCTCCTGGCCGGCCGTCCCGATCTCCGGGAGGGTCAGGTGTCGCTGGTAGCGCGCGAGCTGTTCGGGACGGAGACCCTGCGCCATCTCCAGAGGCTACCCCATCGTCGAAACGCGCCGGCCCCCCGCCCGCGGGGCGGAGGGCCGGCACTCGTCATCCTGTCGCTCGAGCTCGTCCCGAGCGCGCTACTCGCCCTCTTCGGGCGGAGCCGGAATCACCATGACCTTGTAGGCCTTGCGCGGCTTGTCGATGAACTTCCAGTCGACGGTCGCCCAGTCGCCCTTCTTGAGGTCGTCCCAGGTGGCCTTGCCTTCGCCCTCGACGACCGTCTCGTCCACCTTCATGAACTTGACCTTGTCGCCCTTGCGGTTGTCCAGGATCAGCTGCTTCTTGTCGATCTTGTCGATCCTGCCCTTGAACTGGCGGTACTGCGCCGCCGCATCGTCCGTGGCGACCAGGGCGCCCACTGCAAAGATCCCCAACACCAGTGCCATCACGGTCATGGCCTTCCGCATCTCGACTCCTTTGTGCAGGGCGCGGACGCCCCTCGTTCTCCTTCGACGGGCCGCTCTCCCCGTCCATTCGACGGCGACCCGTTCCGCCCAAGCTGGTGCCGGAGGTGGGATTCGAACCCACACGACCAAGAATGGCCGGGGCCTTTTGAGGGCCCTGCGTATACCGATTTCGCCACTCCGGCGGGA